>NZ_JBKEAY010000193.1:0-85822 GCF_047972865.1 Microbacterium sp. | reverse complement strand
CCCGCGTGAGCACCCCCACCGACACCGCATCCGACAACCGAGAATCCGACACTGGCTTCCGCCACCCAGAACGAGGCATACCCCCAGCGTAAACCTCCAACCCCTAATTCAACGGTATTGGCGTTAACTCCCGGGGACGGCTGGTGTCACCCGCCGTAGCGGCGGTCGCGCTTGGCGAAGTCGCGAATGGCGCGCAGGAAGTCGACTTCGCGCAGGTCGGGGCCGAGGGCTTCGACGAAGTAGAACTCGCTGTGAGCCGACTGCCACAGCAGGAAGTCGCTCAGCCGTTGCTCCCCCGACGTGCGGATGACCAGGTCGGGGTCCGGCTGTCCGCCGGTGTAGAGGTGCTCGCCGATCTGCTCGGGGGTCAGGCTCGCGGCGAGCTGCTCCAGCGAACCGCCGTCTTCGTGGTGCTGGGCGATGATGCTGCGCACCGCGTCCACGATCTCGCCACGTCCGCCATAGCCGACGGCGAGGTTGACGTGCAGTCCGCTGTTGCCCGCGGTGCTGTCCTGTGCGCGGCGCAGGGCGGCGGCGAGGTCCGCGGGCAGCAGGTCGGCGCGGCCCACGTGCTGCACCCGCCAGCCCGGCTCGTCGGCGAGCTCGTCGGCGAGCTCGGCGATGATCTCGATCAGGTCGGCGAGCTCTCTCGAATCGCGTTTGCGGAGGTTGTCGGTCGACAGCAGGTACAGCGACACCACCCGGATGCCCAGGTCGTCGCACCACCGCAAGAACTCGTGCATCTTCGCGGCACCCGCGCGGTGGCCGTCCGCCGCCGTGGGGTAGCCAGCCAGGCGCGCCCAGCGGCGGTTGCCATCGATCATCATCGCGACGTGGTACGGCACCATCTGCGGTTTCAGCCTGCGGCGCAGACGCGATCCGTAGAGCCGGTACAGCAAGCCCCGTCCTCTTCCGGAAGCTTCTCGCGCCACCCCTCTACGCTAGCCGACGCCGCCGGCGCATATGGACCGCGAAGCATGCCTCGACGCGTAGTCTGTTCTAGGTGACACAGCACCTGGCCGACGACGGCGCCGAGATGCCTCAGCTCCCGTTGATCGAGGCGGCAGCCACCCGCGCGGAGCGCGAGGCGCGTCCCTCATGGCGCGGGTGGATCCACGCCGCGACCTTCCCGGTGTCGATCGCCGCGGGGATCGTGCTGATCGCGCTGACGATGGGGACACCGGGAAAGTGGGCCGCCGCGGTGTTCATGGCGACGTCGATGCTGCTGTTCGGGAACTCGGCGCTGTATCACCGGTTCGACTGGAGCGCGCGCACCAAGGTGGTCCTCAAACGTATCGACCACGCCAACATCCTGCTGCTCATCGCCGGGACCTACACGCCGATCGCGGTGCTGGCGCTCCCTCCTGGGAAGGGGTCGCTCCTGCTGGTCCTGGTGTGGTCCGGCGCGATCCTGGGCATCGCCTTCCGCGTGTTCTGGATCCACGCGCCGCGGTGGCTCTACGTCGCGCTGTACCTGCTGCTGGGGTGGGCGGCGGTCATGTACATCGTCGATCTGCTCCAGGCGAACATCGCGATGATGGTCCTGGTCATCGTCGGTGGTCTGCTGTACACCGCCGGAGCCGTCGTCTACGGCATGAAGCGACCCAACCCGTGGCCCGGACACTTCGGCTTCCACGAGATCTTCCATGTGTGCACGGTGCTGGCGTTCCTCTGCCACTGGACCGCATGCCTGCTGATCGGGCTGGCGCCGCTCAGTCCTTCGCTGGGTCAACCGGGGTGACGTCGCCGGCATCCTGCTCACCGGCGTCACGTCCCTGCGCGAGCTCCTCGTCCAGCTGCTCCGCGATCTCCAGGCGGTACCGGCCCCGACGCACCCGCCGCAGCATGTCGATCAGCAGGAACACGACCGCGACCGCCAAGATCGCGATGGCCGCGAACCCGACGAAGCCCGGGGTGACCTGTTCGGGATCGATGGTCGGAGTCGGCGTGGGAGTGACCGCCGACCAGATCAAAGGTGCCATGTGTGTTCGATCCGTTCCGCGAGCGCCTAGCCTGGAACCACCAGCCTAATGCGCGCGAAGGACACGATGAGCACGACCCAGACCACCGCCGAACGCCTCGACGATCGCTACGGCCGTCGGCGCTCCGGCATCCGGCAGCGGCTGTGGTGGGTCCTCGTCGGCGTCGTGGCCGTCGCCCTGCTCGGGTTCGTGTCGTGGTCGACCGTCAGCACGGCGCTACGCGCCGTCGACGTCGACACGCTCGGTTTCGAGACGGTCGACGAACACACCGTGACCGTCGACTTCCAGATCACCACGACGCCCGGAACGGCCGTCGCGTGCGCGATCGAAGCGCAGGACGAGGAGCACGGAATCGTGGGCTGGCGGGTCATCGAGTACCCGGGCCGCGACACCGCGTCCGCCCGCTACATCGAGACGATTCCCACCACGGCGCAGGCCACGACCGGTTTGGCCACCTCCTGCTGGATGCTCTAAACTGGGGCCACTTGCACGCCTCGGCCTGATGCCGGGGCGTTCGGCTTATGCACGACCCACCACTCACGACCCACAAGGAGACGACGTGGCCAGCGACACACAGGTGACGTTCCTCACGCAGGACGCCTACGACCGGCTCGTCGACGAGCTCGAACAGCTCTCGACGACGGGGCGCGAAGAGATCGCCAAACGCATCGAGGCGGCTCGCGAGGAGGGCGACCTCAAGGAGAACGGTGGGTACCACGCCGCCAAGGACGAGCAGGGCAAGCAGGAAGCGCGCATCCGCACGCTGCAGCACCTGCTGAAAAACGCCAAGGTCGGCGAAGCGCCCACCTCGACCGGGGTCGTCGAACCCGGCACCGTCGTCACCGCCGTCATCGCCGGCGACGAGGAGGTTTTCCTCCTCGGCAACCGCGAGATCGCCGCGGGCACCGACCTCGACGTCTACAGCGAGGCCTCGCCGCTGGGCGCGGCCATCCTCGGGCTCAAGGAAGGCGACGAGGGCTCGTACACCGCGCCCAACGGACGCGAGATCGCCGTCAAGATCGTGAAGGTCGCCACCTCCACCGGCTGATCGGGTCGCCGGTCAGTCCGGCATGACTCGCGGGTGGAAGCCGGCGTCCTCGAGGATCTCGATGGTCCGCGCGCGGTGCTCCTCGCCGCGGGTCTCCACGCTCAGCTGCAGGATCACCTCGCTGATCTGCATGCCCTGGCCGTGACGGGTGTGCAGCGCCTCGATGACGTTCGCACCGGCGACGGCGAGCAGTTCCGATACCCGCGCCAACTGCCCGGGACGGTCCGGCAGCGGAATCTGGATCGTCATGTAGCGGCCGGAGGCGGCCAGTCCGTGCGCCACGACCCGCTGCAGCAACAGCGGGTCGATGTTGCCGCCGGAGAGGATCGCGACCGTCGGACCGGCCGCAGCGACCTTTCCGGCGAGGATGGCGGCGACCCCGACCGCACCGGCCGGCTCGACCACCTGCTTGGCGCGCTCCAGCAACACCAGCAGTGCGCGGGCGATGTCGTCGTCGGTGACGGTGACGATGTCGTCGACGAGGTCCTTGATCACCGCGAACGGCTCGTCTCCGGGGCGGGCGACGGCGATGCCGTCCGCGATCGTGGGGATCGTGTCGACGGTGACCGGCTCCCCCGCGGCGAGGGATGGCGGGTAGGCGGCCGAGTTCTCGGCCTGCACGCCGATCACGCGCACGGTGCGGCCCGCCGCGGCCGCGCGCGCCTTCACCGCGGCGGCGACGCCGGCGAGCAGGCCACCGCCGCCGACACCGACCACCACGGTCTCCACGTCGGGCACCGCGTCGAACAGTTCCAGACCGAGCGTGCCCTGCCCGATCATCACGTCGCGGTGGTCGAACGGGTGGATGAGCACGGCGCCGGTGCGCGCGGCGAACTCCGTCGCAAGCCGCATCGGCGTCTCGAAGGTCTCCCCCTCCAGCACGACGTCCGCCCCGTAGCCGCGGGTGGCCAGCAGCTTCGGAACGGGCACGCCCAGCGGCATGAAGATGGTCGCCGGAATGCCGAGCTTCTGGGCCGCCAGCGCGACCCCCTGAGCGTGGTTCCCGGCGGATGCCGCGACCACACCGCGCGCGCGCTCCTCCTCGGTCAGTCGCGACAGCCGGTAGGCCGCACCGCGGATCTTGAACGACCCCGTCCGCTGCAGGTTCTCCAGCTTTAGGTAGACCGGATGACCGAGCAGCGCGGTGAGATGGTCGGACTGGTCGACCGGCGTCGCGGCGATCACGCCGTTCAAGAACGCTGCCGCCGCATCGAACTCCGCCAGGGTGGGGTGTGTCACGCGGGTTTCCTCCTACGGCGTGGGACGGTGCTCCAGATCAGATCGTCGGCGTCGGGAGGCGCACCGGTCTCCCATTCCCGGCGTGAGAGGTAGACCCACACGACGTTGACGAACGCGGCCAGCGGGACGGCGAAAAGGGCGCCCGGGATGCCCGCGACCATCGCGCCGCCGGCGACGACCAGCACGACCGCCAGCGGGTGGACCTTCACGGCCGCCCCCATCAGCAGCGGTTGCAGAATGTGCCCTTCGAGCTGTTGCACGCCGAGGACGACAACCAGCATCCACAGCGCGATCCACGGCCCGTTGTACACGAGTGCGAGGAACACGGCGAGCGCGCCGGTGACGACGGCCCCGACGAACGGGATGAACGCGCCCAGGAAGACGAGCACGGCCACCGGGATCGCCAGCGGCACGCCCAGGAGGAACGCACCGATGCCGATGCCGATGGCATCGATCGTGGCCACCAGCAGCTGCGTGCGCGCGTAGTTGACGACGGTGCGCCACCCCGCGCGGCCGGCACCGTCCACGGCACGCCGCGACCGCTTGGGGAACAGTCGCACCGTCCACTTCCAGATGCCGGCACCGTCGGCGAGGGTGCACAGCAGGATGAAGATCGCCAGCAGGGTGCCGGTGACGACGTGGCCCAGCGTGCTGCCGATGGCCAGGGCACCCGTCCACAGCAGTTCCGCCTGCTGCTGCAGGAAGGCCCAGCCCTGCCCGAGGAGCCCGTCGATCTGGGCGGGGGTGAGGTGAAGCGGTCCGTCGATGAGGTAGGTCCGCAGCTGATCGACCGCCCCGGTCGTGCGCTCGCGCACCGACGCGGCCTCGCGGGTGATCTGCCAGATCGCCAGCCACAGCAGCCCGACGATCACGGCGATCGTCCCCAGTACGGCGATGACGATCGCAGCCCAGCGCGGGACGCGGTGTCGCAGCATCATCGTGAAGGCCGGCCAGACGAGGGCGGTGACCAGGATGGCGATCAGCAGCGGGACGATCAGGAGCTTGAGCTGAATGACCAGCCACACCCCGATCCCGATCGCGGCAGCGATCACGAGGAACCGCCAGGCATAGGATGCCGAGACCCGCAGGCCGCGGGGAACGAGGTCCCCGCTCTCGCCGTCGGTGCGTGCACGCCCCGTCTGGAACAGCCCGCGGCGGGGGTGTTCTTCGGAGCCGCTCATCCCGCCAGTCTAGGCGCGCGCACGTGCCGAGCCGGGCATGTGTCGGAGCCTGACGCTACCGTGGTGGCCGTGCCCACCACCCTCAGCGCCGCCGACGCGCGCCGCATCGCCCTGGCCGCGCAGGGGTTCGGTAAGACCCCGTCCGCCACCCCCGCGGGGACCCGGCGATTGCGCAGCGCACTGGGGCGCCTGAAGACACTGCAGATCGACTCGGTGAACGTGTTCGCCCGGTCGCACTACCTGCCGCTGTACTCGCGTGTGGGAGGGTACGACCCGGCGGCGCTCGATCGCCTGCTGTTTCGCCGCGGGGCCCCGTGGGTCGAGTACTGGGCGCACGTGGCCGCGTTCGTCCCGCGGGAGGATTGGGGCCTGTTCGCCTTCCGCATGCAGGAGTGGCGCGAGCGGTTCGCACGTCCGGACGGCTTCGTGGCCCGCCACGGCGACATCGTCGACTGGGTGCGCGCCGAGCTCGCCGACCGCGGCCCGCTGCGCCCGGCCCAGTTCGACCACGACCTGCGCCGGCGGGCGAAAGGGGCGTGGTGGGACTGGGACGTCGTCAAGCAATCCCTGGAGCACCTGTGGCTGATCGGTGAGGTCGCGATCGCGGGGCGACGCGGCTTCGAACGCATGTATGCCCTCGCCGAGCACGTCCTCAGCGATGCCGAGCGGACGCCGGTTCCCGCCGCCGAAGCGGTCCGCGAACTCGTCGGGCGGGCCGCCGCAGCCCACGGGATCGCGACGGCAGCCGACATCTCCGACTACTGGCGCCTGCGGGACCGCGCCGCGGTCGCGGCCGCGATCGGTGAGCTCGTCGACGTGGGCGACCTGGAGCCGGTGACGGTGGCCGGATGGACGCGCGCCGGCCGCCCGGTGCCCGCGTGGCGGCACCGCGACGCCACCCGGCCCCGGCGCGTGTCGGTCACGACGATCCTGACCCCGTTCGACCCCGTGGTGTGGTTCCGTGATCGCGCGGAGCGGGTGTTCGGTTTCGATTACCGCATCGAGATCTACACCCCCGCCCACAAGCGCCGGTTCGGGTACTACTCGCTCCCGGTGCTGATGGACGATGCCCTGGTCGGACGCGTCGACCTGAAGGCCGACCGCCGGCGCTCGACCCTCTTGGTGCAGTCGGCGTGGTGGGAACCGGGCGCCCGGCCCGCCGATGCCGGTGAGCGGCTGGCTGCCCACCTGCGCGACGCGGGCCGGTGGCAGCAACTGGCGGAGGTCTCGGTGGGGCGCTGGGGCGACGCGGCCGACGAACTCGCCGCGGCGCTCGGCACCGCGACGGCACGCCACGACCGCGAGCGTTGAGCCCGCGGACCCCTCAGAACTGGATGCGCGGCGGTTCGGCGATCGCGGCGCCGTCGACGACCTCGAAGAACTCGCGTTCACCGAACCCGAGACGGCGTGCGAAGAGGTTGTTCGGGAAAACCTTGATCTTGGTGTTCAACTCTCGCACACCGCCGTTGTAGAAGCGGCGGGACGCCTGGATCTTGTCCTCGGTGTCGACGACCGCCTGCTGCAACTGCAGGAAGTTCTGACTGGCCTGCAGTTGCGGGTAGGCCTCGGCGACTGCGAACAGCGATTTCAGCGCTTGCTGCAGATGACCTTCGGCCACCCCGGCATCCCCGGGTGTCGTGGCGGCGAGTGTTTCGGCGCGGGCCCTGGTGACGTTCTCGAACACCGCCTTCTCGTGCGCCGCGTACCCCTTGACCGTCTCGATCAGATTCGGCAGCAGGTCGGCCCGTCGCTTGAGCTGCACCGTGATGTCGCGCCAGGACTCCTCGACGCGCACGTTGAGCGAGACGAGCGAGTTGTACGTCGCCCACAGGTAGATTCCGACGATCACCGCAAGCACGACGATGATCAGGACGGGGATCAACCAGTCCATAGCACTCCTCCCAATACCCGACACACAATGTTATCCGGCGGGACGAAGGCGTCGTGACGGTCCGGCGCACTCCCAGCCGTTCCCCACCCCGCGCACGGCGAGGTGCCTCAAAGTGCCCCCGCTGGGACTCGAACCCAGACTGAAGCGATTTTAAGTCGCCTGCCTCTGCCATTGGGCTACGGGGGCCCAGGCCCCACCCTAGCCGCAGCGAGAGCTCAGCTGACCGGGGCCGCGGTCTTCTTCTCCTCGGAAGCCTTCGGCTCGGCCGGCCGCGGGCGCGCGGCGAACTCTTCGAAAACGTAGCGCGGACTCTGCACCGACTGCAGCGTCGCGTTGTCGCGGCCCAGCCAGAAGTTCTGCCACCAGTCGCCCATCACGCGCCATTTGCGTTCCCACGTCGGCATCGCAAGCCCGTGGTAGCCGCGGTGCGCGCACCATGCGAGGAAGCCCTTCAGTGCGATACCACCGGACTGGAAGACACCGTGGTACAGTCCGAGGCCCGCGACGGCGCCCATATTCTTGTGGAAGTAGTCCTGGGGCTGTTCGCCGCGCAGGACCGCGATGATGTTCTTGGCCATCCGCTTGGCCTGACGCACGGCGTGCTGGGCGTTGGGCACGCAGAACCCGCCGACGCCGCCGCCACTGAGGTCGGGGACGGCCGCGACGTCACCGGCTGCCCACGCACCGTCGACGATGTCGTCGTCGGTGCCGACACGAAGGTCCGCGCGCGTCTGGATGCGCCCGCGCTCCTCGACGGGGAGGTCGCCGCCGCGCACGACGGTGGGGTTGGCCATCACACCGGCCGTCCAGACGATGAGGTCCGTGGGGATGACTTCGCCCGTGGACAGTTCGACGTTGCCGTCGACGGCGCCGGTCACCTGTGTGTCGAGGTGGATGGCGGCGCCGCGCTTGCCGAGGTCCTTCATGACCCAGTCCGCCGTGTCGGGCTGCACCTCGGGCATGATGCGCCCGGTCGCCTCGATGAGGTGGAAGTGGGTGTCCTCGAAACGTAGCTGCGGGTACTCCTGCAGGAGCGACGAGGCCAGCGCACGCGTCTCCGCGAAGATCTCGATGCCGGCGAACCCGCCGCCGACGACCACGACGGTCAGCAGCCGGTCCCGCTCGGGGCCGGCTGGGAGGTTCGACGCGCGGTCGAAGTTGGTGAGGATGCGGTCGCGGATCGCGACGGCCTCCTCGATCGTCTTCAGCCCGATCGCGTTGTCGGCGATACCGGGAATCGGGAAGGTGCGCGAGACCGACCCCGCCGTGACGACGATCTGGTCGTACTCCTCCTGCCAGGGCTCCCCCACGTCCGGCGTGATCGTCGCCACCCGGTTGGCGTGGTCGATGCCGGTGACATGCGCGGTCACGACGCGGGTCTTGTGCAGGTGGCGACGGTGCCCGACGATCACGTGACGCGCCTCGATCTGCCCGGCCGCGACCTCGGGAAGGAACGGCTGGTACGTCATGTAGGACAGCGGGTCGACGATCGTCACCTCGGCTTCACCCTTGCGCAGGTGCTTCTCCAGCTTCCACGCGGTGTAGAAGCCGGCGTAGCCGCCGCCGACAATGAGGATCTTTGGCACGGTGGTGGTCACTTCGGGAGTGCTCCTTGGTTCAACGGCTGACGGGGCACGCGGGAAACACGCGCGGATCTGAGACGCCGGGCAGCTGCGGTGACGCCAAGCGCCACCAGTATAGCCGCGCCGGTGAGACCGATCAGCGGCACTGTGCCATAGAGCAGTGACTGCTGGCTGGGCAGCAGCGCCGACTCCCGCCCCGACGGCCCCGCGGCCGGCGGCAGCGGATCGACCTCGACCGCGGTCGGTGTCGGTGTCGGTCCGGGCACGACCTCCGCTCTGCGGTACACCCGGATCCACTCGTGCAGACTTCCCATCGGGTTGGCGTTCACGAGCGCGACATCGGCGGCGACGGCCGCGGCGGCGTTGAGCAGACCGTACCCGTAACTGTAATCCGGGACGGCGGTGGCTCCCGCAGCCGGATCGGCGGTGCGGATGATCCGGTTGATGACGTTGTCGGCATCGAGGTCAGGATGAGCGGCGCGCACCAACGCCGCGACCCCCGCCACGATGGGAGCGGCCCCGCTGGTGCCGTTCCATTCGACCACCCGTCCGTCCGCCGACACCCCGCGCAGCTGCTCGCTCGGTGCCGAGATTCCGATCGTGATGCCCTGCGTGGACGCTTCCACGCTCGCGCGGGCGCTACGGTCGACCCCCGCGACCGTCAGGACGCCGGGGATCGTGGCGGGGGCCCCGACCGCGTCGGTGCCGCTGCCGCGGTTGCCGGCCGCGACGACCACCACGACATCGTGGTCGAACGCGTACTCGAACGCGTCGTCCCAGCGCTCATCCCAATCCAGCTGGTTCGTCGTGAAGGACAGGTTGATGACGTCGGCGCCGTGATCGACCGCCCAGCGCATCGCGTCGGCCACCTGATCGATGAACGGGATCGACGACGTCGCGCCGAACCCGATCGACACCGAGAGCAGCTCCGCCTCGGGCGCGACCCCGATCATGCCGGCGTCGGCGCCGGTGCCGCGTGCACCGGCCAGCGAGGCTACCCAGCTGCCGTGGTTAGCATCGACCGCCCCCACCGGCGCGCGCCCGTCCTCGGCTCCCACACCGGAGAAGTCGGCACCGCCCACGACCCCGGAGAACTCGACCGGCCCCCGGCCGACACCCGTGTCGATGACCGCGATCGTGACGCCGGCGCCGCGCGTGGTCTCCCATGCGGCCCGGATGCCGTAGTCGTCGAGCCAGTACTCGCTGGCCCGCACCGGGTCTTCGGCGATGACCGGTTCGACCTCGGGCGTCGCCGACCCGGTCAGGACCGTGATCGCCACGGCGACCGCCGCCGCCACGCGCAGCGCGCGGCTCACGGCACCGCGCTCGGGCAGGTGCACCGCTGCGGCGACCAGTCCGCCAGGGCGAGCGCACGGTCACCGATCGGATTGACGCCGGGCCCTGCGGCGAGGGCGTGCGCCGCGAGGGCGTGCAGGCACTTGACACGCGTCGGCATGCCGCCGGCGGTGATGCCGGCGATCTCAGGGACGTCCCCGTAGGCGCCACGGTCCGCCAGGTACGCCTCGTGGGCGCGGCCGTACGCGTGAGCCAGTTCCTCATCCTCGGCCAGCTCCTGGGCCAGCTCGCGCATGATGTGCGTGGCCTCCAGCGCGCTCATCGCGGCCGTCGCCCCGGGGTGGGTGAGGTAGTAGAAGGTGGGAAACGGTGTGCCATCGGGGAGCCGGGGCTCGGTGGCGACCACGGTCGGGTTACCGCACGCGCACCGCGCCGCGACTCCGACGACCCCGCGGACCGGCCGGCCCAGCTGCGCGCGCATGACGTCGAGGTCGGCGTCGGATGCGGGAGTCAGCGATGCGGGCACCCGTACAGGCTACCGGGGCGGCCCCGGGGAGAACGCGATCACCCGGTCACGGCGACGAGGTCGCCGTGCGCGCCAGTCCCGCCCCCGTCACCGAGCGCAGGAGCTGCGACATCCAGTCGGAGCGGGTCTCGGCGACCTCCGCGCTCACCGCGCCCTGCTCGTGCGGCTGCTCGGAGGCGGACAGGTCGTTGTCGACGAGGTATACCACTTCGCCGGGGGTCACGTAGTAGAGGCGTTCCCGCGCCTGCGCCGTGATGTAGGCCGGGTCGGACCAGCGCTGCCGTTCCGCCTCCAGGGCCGCGACCCGGTCCTCGGTCACGCGCACGCTCTCCTGCAGCGCCGTGATCTGCTGCCGCTGATCCAGGTAGGTGCTGATGGTGGGGACCAGGACGAACGCGGCCAGGACGACCAGGCCCAGCATGATCGCCGAGAAGGCCGAGAAGCGGATGCCGCCGACCCACTCGCGCACGTCGACCCGTCTGCGAGGGCTGCGCTCACGCGCCGACGCGCGGGCAGACGAAGGGGGAGCCGTTCGTCGTGCCACGGCTCCCCCTCTCGTCGTCGGTCAGCCCTGGTAGCGCGGGAAGGCGGAACGGCCCGCGAAATCGGCCGCGTCACCCAGTTCCTCTTCGATACGCAGAAGCTGATTATACTTGGCGACGCGTTCGCTGCGCGCCGGCGCGCCACTTTTGATCTGACCCGAGTTGGTCGCCACCGCCAGATCGGCGATCGTGGTGTCCTCGGTCTCGCCGGAGCGGTGCGAGAGCATGGTGGTGTAGCCGGAGCGGTGCGCGAGTTCGATCGCGTCGAGCGTCTCCGACAGCGTGCCGATCTGATTGACCTTCACCAGCAGCGAGTTCGCCGCCCGCCGAGCGATCCCGTCCGCCAGTCGCTGCGGGTTGGTCACGAACAGGTCGTCACCGACCAGCTGCACCTTGCTGCCGAGCTTCTCGGTGAGAGCGGTCCAGTTGTCCCAGTCGTCCTCGGCCAGGGCATCCTCGATCGTGACGATCGGGAAGCTGTCGACCAGGTCGATGTAGTAATCGGTGAGCGCGTCGGCGGTCCAGTCCTTGTTGTCGAGGCGGTAGACACCGTCGGAGAAGAACTCCGTCGCGGCCACGTCGAGCCCCAGCGCGATGTCGCGGCCCGGCGTGAAACCGGCCTTCTCGATCGCCTTGACCAGGAACTCCAGGCCTTCGCGGTTGCTCGGCAGATCGGGGGCGAAGCCGCCCTCGTCGCCGAGCCCGGTCGCGTAGCCGGCCGCTTTCAGCTCGCCCCTGAGGACGTGGTACACCTCGGTGCCCCAGCGCAGCGACTCGGAGAAGGTCTCGGCCCCGATGGGCGCAAGGAAGAACTCCTGCATGTCGATGCCGTTGTCGGCGTGCTCGCCACCGTTGATGACGTTGAACAGCGGCACCGGCAGGAGGTGCGCGTTCGGCCCGCCGAGGTACCGGAACAGCGGCAGATCGGCGCTGTCGGCGGCGGCCTTGGCCACCGCGAGCGAGACGCCGAGAATCGCGTTCGCCCCGCAGCGGGCCTTGTTGTCGGTGCCGTCGGTGGCGAGGAGGATCTCGTCGACGACACGCTGTTCGCTCGCCTCGACCCCCTCGACGGCGGGTCCCAGCTCGTCGATGACAGCGGTAACGGCCTTCAGGACGCCCTTGCCGCCGTAGCGGGCTTTGTCGCCGTCCCGAAGCTCGTACGCCTCGAAGGCGCCGGTGGATGCCCCGGAGGGGACGGCCGCGCGCTGGACGATGCCGTCATCGAGCAGCACCTCCACCTCGACGGTCGGGTTGCCGCGGGAATCCAGAATCTCGCGTGCGCCTACAGCCTCGATCAATGCCACAGGGGAACTCCTTGCTCGTAGGGGGGTGGAAAGGGAGCGACGTCGGTCCGCCACCCGAGTCTAGTGACCGCTCGCCGTGAGACACAGACCGGGTTGCATCACGTGTCGTGCTCGATGGGCGCCACGCTCTCGCGGGGCTCGTCGTCGCCCCCCGGCGGGTACGCGGCGACCTCGGGACGGCGCGCGAGGAACAGTGCGCTCACCAGCAGCCCGCCCCACACGACCACGAGCGCGAGGATGAGGAACGTCAGTGCGATGCCGGTCATCGGCGGGCCTCCTTCTCGAACGCGGGCCACGGCGTGAACTCATCCGGCGAGTGCCGCCACGGCAGCAGCTTGAGCACGACCGCCGCGACGAGGAGGAACACGACGGTCCCCCAGCCTGCCACCGCGAGGTAGGCGGCGGGAAGGTCCTCATAGCCCGCGACGATGAGGGTGATCACGCGTTGCGCGAGCATGTACCCCAGCACGACCGGTGCCACCAATCCGACCAGCAGCACCCAGATCCGCCCGACCCGGAACGTCGACAGTGCGTTCAGGTGCGCGCGCAGCTGCTCACCGCGCCGCAGCACCCAGATCACCAGCACGGACGACAGGATCGCCGAGAGCACGACACCGATGTTGTTGGTCCATTGATCGACGGTGTCCAGCGCGATCAGTCCCGTGGTCGTGGCGAACCCGATGATCGACAGCACCGCCGATCCCCCGCCGATGATGAGGGCCGCAGAGCGCGCGGTGATCCCGAATTTCTCCTGCACGGCGGCCGACACCACCTGCAGCACCGACACCAGCGAGGTGAATCCGGCCAGCGCCAGCGCACCGAAGAAGAGCACGCCGAAGATCACGCCGCCGGGCATCTCCGAGACGATGGCGGGGAAGGTCACGAACGTCAGGATGGGGCCGGCGATGCCCTCCAGTTCCGACACGGCGATGCCCTGCTCGAACGCGAAGTAGCCGAGGGTGGCGAAAACGCCGATACCCGCGAAGATCTCGAACGAGGAGTTCGAGAACGCCACGACCAGTCCCGGGGTCGTGAGGTTGGACCGGCGCTTGCGGTAGGAGGCGTAGGTGATCATGATGCCGAACGCGATCGACAGCGAGAAGAAGATCTGGCTGTACGCCGCGATCCACACGTTCGGGTCGGCCAGCGCCGCAAAATTCGGGGTGAACAGGGCGTTCAGGCCGTCGGCGGCACCGTCCAGCAACAGCGCCCGTACCACCAGGATGACAAAGGCGATCAGCAGCACCGGCAACCCGATGACGTTCACCCGCTGCAGGCCGCGGGCGACGCCGAACGCCAGGACGACGATCACGGCGATCCACACGATCGCGAGGGGGATGAGAACGCTCGGCACGAACTGCATGCTGAAACCGGCGTCGCTGACGGCGAGGTAGTCCACCAGGAAGAAGGTGCGCGGATCGTCGCCCCACCGCAGGTCGAACGAGAACACGAAGAAGCTGAGCGCCCAGGCCACCACCGCCGTGTAGTACAAGCCGATGACGAACGCGATCGCCACCTGGAACCAGCCCAGCGACTCCATCCACCTGCCCACGCGACCGCCGAGTCGGCGGAACGCGGTCGGTGCCGCGCCGCGGAAGCGGTGACCGATAGCGTAGTCGAGGAAGAGGATCGGGATGCCCGCGGTCAGCAGCGCCACGAGGTACGGGATCAGGAACGCGCCGCCTCCGTTCTCGTAGGCGACACTCGGGAACCGCCAGATGTTGCCGAGCCCGACGGCGGACCCGATCGCCGACAGGATGAATCCGATCTGGCCGGTCCACTCCTCGCGCGGGCGCGCGGTGACGGCGTCGGTCTGGCTCACGGAGCTCCCTTCCGGCCGCCCCCTGCGTACGCGGCCGAGACCGGCACGCTACCAGTCCCACCCGTCCGTCCGCGACCCCGCGGGGGCGCGCCGGATCAGGACAGCGGGCGAAGGTCTAGGTCCGCGCGGGACGCACCGGCGGCGACGGTGGCGAACGCCGTGTACCCGTCGGCGGATGCCCGCTCCAGCAGCGCCTTGAGGTTCTTCGGGCGTTGCTCCAGGCGCACCCGGGCGCCGTCGGCGATGAGTCCGGCCTTCAGCGCGGCCACCTCGGCGGCGGGCACGTCGCGGTCGTGGACGAGCACGATGGACTCTCCCCCGCCGTCGCCGATCGCCGCGACCAGATCCACGATGCGCTCGAACCCGATCGAGAACCCGACCGCGGGGACCTCCACCCCGAGGAACCTGCCGATCATGCCGTCGTAACGGCCGCCGCCGCCGAGCGAATACCCCGCCGACGGGTGGGCGAGCTCGAAGATCGAGCCGGTGTAGTAGCCCATCCCGCGGACGAGGAACGGGTCGAACGTCAACGGCGTGTCACCGCCGCGCGTCGCTGCGACCGCATCGGCGATCGCGGCCAGCTCGGCGACCACGGCGCCGTCGACGCCGTCCGGCAGAGCCGCGCGGATCGCGTCCTGGCCGACGGAGGCCGCGGCGGATCGGTCACGGGCGAGGAACTCTTCGAACGCCGCCACCGCGCTGGCCGAGGTGCCGCGGTCACGCAGTTCGGCGGCCACCCCGGCGGGGCCGATCTTGTCGAGCTTGTCGATCGTGATCAGCACCCCCGGTCGCTCGTCGGGCGTGAAGCCGAAACCCGCCAGCATCCCGTCCAGCAGTCTGCGGTCGTTGATGCGGATGCTGCCGCCGGTCAGCCCGAGCGCGTCGAGCGTGTCGAGGCTCGCAGCGATCAACTCGACCTCGGCGCGGCCGGTCGGGTCGCCGATGATGTCGATGTCGCACTGGACGAACTGACGGTAGCGTCCCTTCTGCGGGCGTTCGGCCCGCCACACCGGGCCGATCTGCACGGCTCGGAAAACGGCGGGAAGCTGGGCGCGGTGGGTGGCGTAGAACCGGGCGAGCGGCACGGTGAGGTCGTAGCGCAGACCGAGGTCGCTGAGCGCGGTCGGATCGTCCGCGCAGCCGCGGATCCGGTCCGCGTCGAGGCCCCGCTTGAGCACGCTGAAGGCCAGCTTCTCGTTGTCACCGCCGATGCCTGCGTGCAGGCGCGCGTGGTCCTCCATCACCGGGGTCTCGATCTCGTCGAACCCGTGCGCGCGATAGCGGTCCCGGATGACGGCGAGTACACGCTCGCGGCGGGCCTTGTCGGCGGGAAGGAAGTCGCGCATGCCGCGCGGCGGGTTCACACTGAGCACACCACTATTGTTCCAGGTCGGGCGGGACGGTCCCGGCGCCCCCGGTCGCCTCGGCGGCGCGCACCTCGGCCGTCAGCACCCGCAGGCGCTCCCGCAGCGCACGTTCGGCATCCCACCCGCGCGCACGCGCTGTGACCACCAGGGCCAGCAGCGCATCGCCCAGCTCGGCCTCCGTCGCCGGCCGGTGCGGGGACTCGGCCACGCGATGGTGGGGCGCCGCCCTGCCGAGGAGCTTCTGGGCCAGGGCGAGGGAGGGCATGTGCGGGGACACCCCGTCGAGCACACTCGTGCGCGCCCGCTTCTCGGCGGCCTTCGCCGCGTTCCAGTGCACCAGCACCTCGGCAGGTGTCGTGGCGACGGCGTCGGCGAACACGTGCGGGTGGCGGCGCACCATCTTCTCGGTCAGCGCGAGCGCCACGTCGTCGATGTCGAACGGCGCGGTGCCGTCGCGAGAGGCGATCTCGGCGTGGAAGAGCACCTGCCAGAGCAGGTCGCCGAGTTCCTCGCGCAGGTCGTCGCCAGTGCCGACCTCGACGGCGTCGATCAGCTCGGCCGCCTCTTCCTGCAGGTAGGGCACCAGGTCGCGATGCGTGATCTGCTGGCTCCAGACGCAACGGTCGCGCACCGCGCGCATCGTGTCGACCGCCGCCCGCAGCGCGTCCGCCTCGCTCATCCCGCCGCGTCCCCCGGCTCGGGAGCCAGACGGCGGTAGTGCCGGGCCCGCCACGAGACGAGGATGCCCGACAGCACCAGCGCGATCATCGATCCGGCCAGCACCCCGAGCGTGGCTTCGTCACGGATCTCGGGCGTGCCGGCGAAGGCCAGCTCGGACAGCAGCAGCGACACCGTGAACCCGATCCCGCCGAGCGCGCCGGCCGCGAGCAGGTCACCAGCCGGGAGCGGCGGCGCGGACTCGTCGTGCGGCCCGACCCGTTGCGAGATCCAGCCGGCCACGGCGATGCCCACGATCTTGCCGAGCGGCAGACCGACCACGATGCCCCAGAACGCGGGCGAGATCTCCCCCATCGACACGGCGGGGATGGCCACCGACGCCGACGAGAACGCGAACAGGGGCAGCACGACGGCGTTGACCCACGGTTCCAGAGCGTGACGGGCGCGCAACGCCGGCTGCTGCATCATGACCAAGCCCAGCGCGACACCGGCGATGGTGGCGTGCACACCGGAGCGGTACACGAAGTACCAGGTGAGCACCGCGACCACGACGACGCCGACCGCCGCCAGCGCCCGAACCTTGGTGTCGAGGTATCTGCTGAACACCCGGAACAGCACCACACCGATGAGCGCGAACCCGAGCATCATGAAGTCGACGTCCCCGGTGAACAGCACCGCGATGAGCACGATTCCTACGATGTCGTCCAGGATCGCCAGGGCCAGCAGGAAGATGCGCAGGGCCGGCGGCAACCCGGTGCCGAAGACGGCCAACACGCCCAACGCGAACGCGATGTCGGTGGCCGTGGGGATCGGCCAGCCCGCCACGGCGTCGCTGCCGGCCGCGAAGAGGAGGTACACGCCGATGGGCACGAGCACCCCGCCGGCGGCGGCGATCGCCGGCCGCAGCGCGCGCCGCGTCGAATTGAGCTGACCGCTGGTCAGCTCGTACTGCAGTTCCACCGCCACCACGAAGAAGAAGATGGCCAGCAGTCCGTCGGCGATCCAGTGGCCGATGTCCAGTTCGATGACACCGGGGATGCCGACAGAGGTGTGCTTGATCGCATCCACCGTCTCATGGGCGGGAGAGTTGGCCAGGATGAGCCCCAACGCCGCAGCCGCGAGGAGGATGACGGCGGGGAATCGTGCAGAGCGCAGCAGGCTCATGGGCACCTTTCGGGGTCGTCGGAGGGCGGATGCCGACCAGACTTCCCGGCTCACCTCCTCCGATCGTAACGCGTGACCTGGACGAAACAGGGGCGGGCTACGGTGGACGGATGCGTGAGAAGACCCCCACAGACACCCTCGACCTCGTGGGACGCGCGGACACCGAGCGCGAGCTGCCGGATCAGCTGCGCGCGGACGTGCGGCTACTCGGTTCGCTGCTGGGACGGGTGCTCCGCGAAAGCGGCTCACCCGGGCTCTACGACGACGTCGAGAAGCTGCGCACCGCGACGATCGCCGCCTATGCGGACGACTCCCCCGAGGCGTTCACCCGCGCCGCCGCGATCGCCGAGTCGTTCTCAGCGGCGCGCGCCGACGAGGTCGCCCGCGCCTTCACGGTGTACTTCCATCTCGTCAACCTCGCCGAAGAGAGCCAGCGGGTGCGGGTGCTGCGCGAACGCGACGGCCGGCCGGAGAAGGAGGCGGTGACCGAGTCGGTCGCCGCGGCGTTCGTGCGCCTGGCGGCCGAGGTCGGCGACGACACCGCCCTGCGTCGGCTGCAGTCGATGCGGTTCCACCCCGTGTTCACCGCCCACCCCACCGAGGCGCGGCGCCGCGCGGTGTCGACCAGCATCCGGCGTCTGGAGGCACTCCTGCGCGAGCGGGACGAGGCCATCGCCGGCGGCGCGGACCAGCGCCGCGCGGAACGGCGGATGCTCGAGGAGATCGACACCCTGTGGCGGACCGCTCCGTTGCGCACCGAGAAGCCGTCGCCGGTCGATGAAGTGCGCTCCATCATGGCGGTGTTCGACGAAACGCTCTACACGGCCATTCCGCACGTGTACCGACGCGTCGACGACGCGCTCCAGGGCGTCGCCGCGGGCGACCGCGCACCCGTCATCCGCCCCTTCGTCCGGCTGGGGACCTGGGTCGGCGGCGACCGGGACGGCAACCCGTTCGTGACCGCGGCCGTGACCAAGCAGGCGGCGGCGATCGCGTCCGAGCACATCCTGCGCGGACTGGAGCGCACCGCGTCGCGCATCGCCCGCGGGCTCACCCTCTCGGCGGCGAGCACGCCCCCGTCACCGGCCCTGGCGCAGCTGTGGGAACACCTCGCGGCGGCCGACGAGGAGGCCGCCGCCGAAGCCGTCGTACGTGCGCCGGACGAAGCGCACAAGCGGGTCATGCTGCTGATCTGCCGGCGCATCGTCGCGACACGCACCCGGGACGCCGATCTCGCCTACCGCGAGCCGAACGAACTGCTCGCGCAGTTGCGGGTCGTGCAGGACTCACTGGTGGCCGCCGGCGCCGGGCGCCAGGCGTACGGGCACCTGCAGCAACTGCTCTGGCAGGTGGAGACCTACGGGTTCCACCTCGCCGAACTGGAAGTGCGCCAGCACTCGGCGGTGCACGCCGCCGTGCTCGCCGAGTGCGACGCCGGCGGAGAGCTCAGCGAGCGTGCCCACGAAGTGCTCGAGGTGTTCCGCGCCATCGCGCAGATCCAGCGCCGCCTGGGGCCGCGCGCGGCGGGACGCTACATCGTCTCGTTCACGCAGTCCGCCGACGACCTGGTCGCGGTGCATCGCCTCGCCCGCCACGCCGTCGGGCCGCACGGCGCTCCCCCCGTGCTCGACGTCATCCCCCTGTTCGAGACGTTCGCCGACCTGCAGGCGGCGCCCGGCATCCTGGCCGAGGTCGTCGGTCACCCGGAGTTCGCGCGACGTCTGCAGGAGACCGAGAACCGGCTCGAGGTCATGCTCGGCTACTCCGACTCGTCGAAGGACGTCGGACCGGTCGCCGCGAACCTCGCGCTCTACGACGCGCAGGATCGTATTGCGCGGTGGGCGCACGAGCACGGAATCGAGCTGACGCTCTTCCACGGTCGCGGCGGCGCCCTGGGCCGCGGCGGTGGGCCGGCCAACACCGCGATCCTGGCCCAGCCGCCGCACTCGGTCGACGGCCGCTTCAAACTCACCGAGCAAGGCGAGGTGATCTTCGCGCGGTACGCGGAACCGGCGATCGCCATGCGCCACATCGACCAGGTCGCCGCCGCCGCGCTGACGGCATCCGCGCCGTCGATCGAGAATCGCAACCGGCAGGCCGCCGAGCGTTACGCCGCCGTCGCCGAGACCATGGACCGTGCCTCGCGCGAGCGATTCGCCGAGCTCGTCTCAGCCGACGGTTTCGCGCCGTGGTTCGCGACCGTCACCCCCCTGGAGGAGATCGGACTGCTCGCGCTGGGCTCGCGACCGGCGCGCCGCGGGCTGACGGTGGAGTCGCTGGAGGACCTGCGGGCGATCCCGTGGGTGTTCGCGTGGTCGCAGGCGCGCATCAACCTCGCCGGCTGGTTCGGGCTGGGCACCGCGCTGGAAGCGGTCGGCGACCAGGAACTGCTGCGAGAGGCCTACCGGGGGTGGCCGCTGCTGCAGACCATGATCGACAACGTCGCGATGAGCCTGGCCAAAGCCGACTCGCGGATCGCCCGTCACTATCTGACGCTGGGCGACCGCGACGACCTTGCCGCCCTCGTGATGGCGGAGATGATGCTCACCCGCGAGTGGATCATCCGGATCACCGGGGGGACCGCGCTCCTCGACGGCAAGCCCGTCCTGCAGCGGGCGGTCCGGCTGCGCAGCCCGTACGTGGACGCGCTGTCGCTGCTGCAGCTGCGCGCGCTGCGGATCCTGCGCGCCGACGAGCCCGCCGCCGACACGTCGCCGTGGCAGCGGCTGCTGCTCCTGTCGGTGAGCGGGGTGTCCGCGGGGCTGCAGAACACCGGCTGAGGCCGGTCCGCCCGGCGTCAGTCGAGGGGCCGGTCGTCGCGGTGGCGTGCCAGCGCCGCGCCGTATCGCTCGGTGAGCTGCACCATGAGATCGGGCGTGTCGCGGTCGAGACCGAACACGTAGCCGAGGAAGTCGAGGTCCTTCTGGGCCGCCCAGATCTCTTCGTGCCGGTCCGGGGCGAGCACCTGCACCGGATCGCCGACGGCGACCCAGCCGATCGGCACCACCGACTCGGGGGGCAGCACGGTCCGCAGATGCACCACCGCATTGATGCGCACCTCAGTGCGGTCGCCCACGCGCGCCCCGTTGAAGACGCGGGTTCCGGTGGCCAGGAACACCTCGTCGCCCACGACCGCTCCCGACACGCTCGCCATCGGCCCGACCAGCACGTGCGATCCGATGTGCACGGGATTGACGGCGCTCGCGCGGATGACGGCGTTCTCCATCACCACGACGTTCTCACCGAGCGTGATCGGCCCCCCTTCGGCGGTGATCACCGCCCCGTGCAGCACCTGACAGCCGGCGCCGATCGTGACCTCACCGGAGACCACCGCGGGGGTCGCCACCACGGCATCGGGGTGAATGCGGGGCGTTGCCCCGAGATGGTCGAATCGCATGGCCGCCTCCCTGTACACCCGTGAGCCCTGTGCACCCGTGAGTCCTGTGCGCCAGCGTATGCCGCGGCGCGACCACGGCGAAACCCTCGAGTGTCGCTAAGGTGAGGATTCGGCCCGTACTGCTGCGGGCCCGGAACCGAAAGCACCACCATGACCGAAACTCTCGCGCCCCTGTCCGCCGCCGTACGGCCCGTCTTCGACACCGTGGTGGCCCGCAACGCCCACGAGCCGGAGTTCCACCAGGCCGTGCACGAGGTGCTGGCCTCGATCGTCCCGGTGCTGGAAGAACACCCCACCTTCGTCGAGGCCGGCATCGTCGAGCGTCTCGTCGAGCCCGAGCGGCAGATCATCTTCCGCGTGCCGTGGACCGACGACAACGGCGACCTGCACGTCAACCGCGGGATGCGGGTGCAGTTCTCCTCGGTCCTGGGTCCGTACAAGGGTGGTCTTCGCTTCCACCCCAGCGTGAACCTGTCGATCATCAAGTTCCTCGGCTTCGAGCAGATCTTCAAGAACGCCCTGACTGGTCAGGGGATCGGCGGCGGCAAGGGCGGCAGCGACTTCGACCCGCACGGGCGCAGCGACGCGGAGGTCATGCGCTTTTGTCAGGCGTTCATGGACGAGTTGTACCGCCACCTCGGCGAGCACACCGACGTCCCCGCCGGGGACATCGGCGTGGGCGCGCGGGAGGTCGGCTACCTGTTCGGCCAGTACCGCAAGATCACCAACCGTCACGAATCGGGCATGTTCACCGGCAAGGGCGTGCAGTGGGGCGGCGCCGAGGTCCGCACCGAAGCGACCGGATACGGGGCGGTCTTCTTCGCCGAGGAGATGCTCGGCACGGCGGGCCGCGACATCGCCGGGATGCGGATGGGGGTCTCCGGCTCGGGTAACGTCGCGATCTACGCCATCGCCAAGGCACACCAGCTCGGCGCGATCCCGGTGACCGCGTCCGACTCCACCGGCTACGTCGTCGACGATCACGGCATCGACGTGGACCTGCTGCGGCAGGTGAAGGAGGTCGACCGTGCGCGCATCTCGGCCTATGCTGCCGCCCGCCC
The DNA here is from genome assembly GCF_047972865.1 of Microbacterium sp. Taxonomy (GTDB): domain Bacteria; phylum Actinomycetota; class Actinomycetes; order Actinomycetales; family Microbacteriaceae; genus Microbacterium. Next base: position 63,741 of record NZ_JBKEAY010000193.1, on the reverse strand, counting down.
CTCCGCACGCTTCGTGGAAGGGGCACGACCGTGGGAGGTGCCGGTGGATATCGCGGTGCCGTCGGCGACCCAGAACGAACTCGACGAGGACGACGCCCGCGCCCTGATCGCCGGCGGCGTACGCGCGGTCTCGGAGGGTGCGAACATGCCGTGCACCCCGGCGGCGGTCTCCGCCTTCCAGAAGGCGGGAGTACTGTTCGGCCCCGGGAAGGCGGCCAACGCGGGCGGTGTGGCGACCTCAGCGCTGGAGATGAGCCAGAACGCGGCGCGACAGCGCTGGTCGTTCGGCGACAGCGAGGCCCGGCTGCGCGAGATCATGCAGAACGTGCACGCAGCCGCCTACTCCGCCGCCGAACGGTACGGCAGCCCGGGCGACTACGTCGTGGGGGCCAACTGTGCCGGGTTCGAGCGGGTCGCGCACGCCATGCTCGCGCAGGGTGTGATCTGAGCGCTCACGGCGCCTCGGGCAGCGGGAACAGCTGATCCAGCAGGGTACCCACCCACGCGATCAGTTCGGCATCACTGCGTGCCGCCCCGTCGGCGGCCGGCAGCGGGACGATCATCGCGTCGCCGCCGGCGAGCACCTTCGACGTCGGGTACAGCCGCTGTCGCCGCACCTGCAGCGAATCGGGAAGCCGCGCCGGCGCGATCCGCAGGTTGGGTCCCATGGCGACGACGTCGGTCAGTTGCGCCTGCGCGGCGCGACGCCGCAGCCGTGCCATGTCGAACAGCCCGGCGACCGCTTCCGGCGGCTCGCCGTACCGGTCGCGCAGTTCGTCGACGACCAGGTCGATGGCGTCGTCGGTGGCGGTGACCGATGCCGCCGCCGAGAGCTTCTGGTATGCCTCGAGCCGGAGTCGTTCGCTGTCGATGTACGACTCCGGCACGCGCGCCTGGACGGGCAGCTCCAGTCGTAGTTCGGCCGGGCCGGTCGCCTCTTCGCCGCGGAAGGCCGCCACCGCCTCGCCGATCATACGCAGGTACAGGTCGAAACCGACACCGGCGATGTGGCCGGCCTGTTCGGCGCCCAGCAGGTTGCCGGCGCCGCGGATCTCGAGGTCCTTCAGTGCCACCTGCATCCCGCTGCCGAGGTCGTTGTTGACGGCGATCGTCTCGAGCCGGTCGGCAGCCGTTTCGCTGAGCGGCTTCTGTTCGTCGTACAGGAAGTAGGCGTAGGCGCGCTCCCGGCCCCGACCCACCCGGCCGCGCAACTGGTGCAGCTGGCTGAGCCCGTTTTTGTCGGCCCGGTCGTTGATGATGGTGTTGGGGTTGGAGATGTCCAGGCCGGTTTCGATGATGGTGGTCGACACCAGCACGTCGGCACGGCGCTCCCAGAATTCGTCGACGACGTGCTCCAACTGGTGCTCCCCCATCTGGCCGTGCGCGACGACGACGCGCGCCTCCGGCACCAGTTCCGCCAGCTGGGCGGCGACGCGCTGGATGGACTGCACTCGGTTGTGCACGTAGAACACCTGGCCCTCGCGGAGCAGTTCCCGCCGGATCGCGGCGGCGACCTGCTTGTCGTTGCGGGGCCCGACGTAGGTGAGGATCGGATGCCGGTCCTCGGGCGGGGTCTGCAGCGTCGACATCTCGCGGATGCCGGTGACCGCCATCTCGAGGGTGCGCGGGATCGGGGTCGCGCTCATCGCAAGGATGTCGACACCGGTCTTGAGCTTCTTCAAGGCGTCCTTGTGCTCGACGCCGAACCGCTGCTCCTCGTCGATGATCAGCAGTCCGAGGTCTCTGATGGCCACCTTCTCGGTGAGGATGCGGTGGGTTCCGATCACCATGTCGACGGTGCCGTCGGCCAGGCCCGCCACGGTGCTGCGCGCCTGCGCATCGGTCTGGAAGCGCGACAGCGGGCGCACCCGCACGGGGAACCCTGCGAAACGCTCGGTGAACGTCTCGTGGTGCTGCTTGACCAGCAGCGTCGTCGGCACCAGCATCGCCACCTGCTTGCCGTCCTGGATCGCCTTAAACGCGGCCCGGACGGCGACCTCGGTCTTGCCGAACCCGACATCGCCCGACAGCAACCGGTCCATCGGCACCGGGCGCTCCATATCGGCTTTGACCTCGTCGATGGTCTGCAGCTGATCGGGGGTCTCGGCGAAGGCGAACGCCTCTTCGAGTTCCCGCTGCCACGGTGTGTCGGCGCCGAACGCGTGGCCGGTGGCGGCCATGCGGGCGGAATACAGTTTGACGAGCTCGACCGCGATGTCGCGGACGGCCTTGCGCGCTTTGCCTTTGGCGGCCGCCCAGTCGCTGCCGCCCATCTTGGACAGTGCGGGGGCGTCGCCGCCCACGTACCGGGAGAGCTGGTCGAGCTGGTCGGTGGGGACGAAGAGCTTGTCTCCCGGGTAACCCCGCTTGGAGGGGGCGTACTCCAGCACGAGGTACTCCCGGGTGCTCTTGACGGGGTTGCGGCCCCCGCTGGAGACCTCCCGTTGGACGAGCTCGACGAACCGGCCGATGCCGTGGGTCGCGTGTACGACGACGTCACCCGGCGTCAGCTGCAGCGGATCGACGACGTTGCGCCGCCGGGAGGCGAGTTTGGTCACCACGCGGGTGTCGCCGCCGATCGTGCGCCCGAAGAACTCCGCCTCGGTGACGACGGCGAGCCGTACCTCGGCGAGCTGGAAACCCCGTTCCAGGCGCGCGACGGTCGTGTGGACGACACCGGGCTCGGGAATGTCCACGAGGTCGGACACCGTGCGGGCGGCGACGCCGCGCTCGGCGAGCACTTCCGTGGCGCGTTCGGCCAACCCGACTCCGGTCGTGGCGACCACGACGCGCCAGCCGTTCGCGACGAGCTCACCCACGTGCCCCGTCGCCCCGTCCGCGCTTGCGCCGAAGGCGGGCACGCCGACCCCGGTCACCCGAACCGTGTCGTTGTCGACCAGGAGGCCCTCGGCGGCGGCGTCGGCGGCACCGGAGTCGAAGCCACTGAAGGTCCACCACGCGCCACCGCGCGCCGCCGCCGCCGCACGGAGCGCGGGAAGCGTCAGGAAGTCGGCCGCTCCCAGGTCGATCGGCGCCTCGGCGCCCGCGGTGGCCGCGTTCCAGGCCGCGTCGAGGAACTCCCGGTTGGTCTCGCCGAGCGTCATGGCGCGCGTCACCGACCGTTCGGGCTCGAGGATCGCCACGGCCGCCCCCTCGGGCAGATACGCCACGATCGGCACGACGCCGTCGGCGAGCACGGGCATCAAGGACTCCATGCCCTCCACGGCGATCCCCTCGGAGACTTTCTCCAGCATGCCGCGCAGCCCCGGCGACGTCGCCGCGAGTGCCCGCGCACGCGCGCGCACCGCGTCGGTGAGCAGCAGTTCCCGGCTGGGCAGCAGGTCGATGCGGTCGACCTCCCCCGGCAGCGACCTCTGGTCAGCGACCGAGAACGCCCGGATCTGCTCGACCTCGTCGCCGAACAGTTCGACGCGGTAGGGATGTTCGGCCACCGGCGGGAAGACGTCGAGGATGCCGCCCCGCACCGCGAACTCGCCGCGCCGCGACACCATGTCGACGCGGACGTAGGCCAGCTCGATGAGCCGGCGCACGATGGCCTCGAGCGCGGCGCCGTCCGCACCGACCCGCAACGTCAGGGTGCCGACGTCGGTGAGCCCGGCCGCGACCGGCTGCAGTGCCGCACGCACCGACGCGGTGACGACGACCGGGGTGCGGGTGTCGGCGAGCCGGCGCAGCGCATCCAAGCGCCGGCCGACGATCTCCGCGCTCGGGCTGAGCCGCTCGTGGGGCAACGTCTCCCACGCGGGAAAGTCGATGATCGGCACTTCGGGGCACAGCGCGGCCAGTGCCGCCCCGATGCTCTCGGCGCGGCGTCCAGTGGGGGCGACCACCAGCAGCGAACCGGTCGCGTCCTCACGGCGGCGGCGCAGGATCGCCGCCAGCAACGGTGCGTCCAGCCCCTCCACGAGGGAGAAGTCCGCATCCGCGCGCGCGGCCTCCAGCGCGGGACCCACCGCGGCGTCGGTCATGAGGGCAGGGACGATACCCGGAACTGTCACCGCAAGAGTCTACGGTCCTCTGGCTCCCCACTCGCGCGGCGACGGCATGCGTCTAGGATGGCGGCATGAGCCAGCTACCGCCGGGAGCGTCCCCACCGCCCGCCCCGCAGGCGCCGTACGACTACCCGCGCGCCGCGCCGCCAACGGTCCCGCCGGTGTACGCACAGCCGTCACGACCGCAGGGGTCGACGGTCCTCGGCGTCGTCGCGTTGCTGATCGCGATCATCGCGGTCGTCGGCGCGACGATCACCGCGGGAGTGAACACGATATCGATCGCCCCGGAGGTCGGCGCGGCCATCTGGGGCGCGAGCGGTCCCGACCCGCGGCTACTCAGCCCGGTGAAGGCGCAGGCCGTCATGGTGGAAGCGAGCTTCTGGATCGGGACGGCCCTGGGGATCTGGGCGATCGTCCAGGGCGCCATCGCGATCCGCACACGCCGCGGCGGGGCGTTCGGAACCGCCGCGATCGTCGTGGCGGCACTGGGACCGGTCCTGTTCCTCACGACCGTGGTCCTCGTGCTCCTGCTCGCCGGCTGAGCGGCGCTCAATCCCGCGGCGCGTGGTGGCGCTGCTGAGCGGCCAGCAGCCCGTCCGCGACGAGGTCTTCGATCGCGTCGGCGGCGTCGCCGACGAGGTGCGCGAGTGTGTCACGCTGCGCCGGTGAGAACGGCGACAACACCCAGTCGGCGGGATCCGCTCGCCCGGGAGGACGCCCCACGCCCACCCGCACCCGCGGGAACTCGGCCGTCCCGAGCGCCTTGACGACGTCTCGCACCCCGTTGTGTCCGCCGTGACCGCCGCCGATCTTCAGCTTGACGCTGTCGAACGGGATGTCGAGTTCATCGTGCACGATCACGACACGCTCCGGGGGGATGCCGTAGAACGCCGCCAGTGCGCTGACCGGGCCGCCGGAGACGTTCATGAAGCTGTTCGGCTTGGCGATCACGAGCTTTGCTCCCCCCGGGCGCAGCCAGGTCTCGGCGACGCGGGCGTTGCTCCTGTGCGCGCGCAGTGTCTCACCGCGCCGCGCGGCGAGTTCGTCGACCACCATCTGACCGACGTTGTGCCGGGTCGCCTCGTAGCGCGGACCCGGGTTCCCGAGCCCCACCACCGCCCACGCGTCCACCATGCGGTTGTCCTTTCGACGACGACGCCCGCCGCCACCGGAAGCGGCGGCGACGGGCGTCAGGCTCGGGGGTTACTCGTCCGACGAAGCGTCGGGCGCGCCGGCGTCCTCGGCATCCGCCGCCTCGTCGGCTTCGCCCGCCTCGGTCGTCTCGTCCTCTTCCGCGGCAGCGGCCGACGGAACCGAGACGGCGACGATCAGCGTCTCAGGGTCAGCGACGAGGGTCGCGCCGCTGGGCAGCACGAGGTCGCCGGCGGTGATGTGCGCGCCTTCCTCCAGGCCCTCGACGTCCACCACGATGCTCTCGGGGATGTGCGTGGCCTCGACCTCGAGCGCAACCGACGTGGCGTCGAGGTTGACGATCGTCCCGGCGAACGACTCGCCCACGACGCTGATCGGCACATCGACTTCGATCTTCTCGCCCTTGCGGACCACGAGCAGGTCGATGTGCTCGATGATCTGGCGCACCGGATCGCGCTGCACGTCCTTCACCAGCGCGAGGTGCTCGCCCCCGTCGACCTGGACTTCGAGCACGGCGTTGGCACGGCGCACCAGCAGCGAGAGCTGGTGGCCGGGCAACGCGACGTGCACCGGCGCCGTGCCGTGCCCGTAGATGACGGCGGGGATCTTTCCGGCCGCGCGCAGTCGGCGGGCAAAGCCCTTCCCGAACCGCTCGCGCAGTTCCGCGACGACCCTGGTGTCGGTGTCGGTCGACATGTGTGTTCTCCTTGCGGGCCGCAGCCCAGATCGGTGGTCTGAGTGGTTCGACTCGAACGCGTGCGCGTGAGGAAGCCGCAAAGCCTGCATCACCGCGTCGATCACGGGTCGCGCGCGTCGTCGTGCCGACGCACGCACCCCTCGCCGAAGTCCGCGCTCAGTCTACCAGCCGCCCGATACGATGAGGATGCACCCGTTCGAGGAGGGAACCCATGGACAGCAACCTCATGTCTCAGCTTCTGATGTGGCTCATCGGCGTCATGACCGTCTGCGGCGGTGTCGGCGCGCTGGGCGCCCTGCTCGCGCTGGGGCGGTCCTCCTCCCCCAGCAAGCACTGAGCCCGGCACGCCCTGAGCCCCGCACGCTCTGAGTCCCGCAGCACGCCCTGAGCCGATCAGGCCCACCGCGAGCTCCACACGGAGACCACTTGGGCCACGAGCGTCTCCAGGTCCATCGCCGCGTCGACACGCATCCCCGCCTCGTCGGTCGTCAGCGATTCCCCGGCGTCGTGGGGCGCTGGCGTGGTGGCGACGACCAGCTCGACGAACCAGGCGTCGGCGCACGTCGCGCGCATCCGGTCTCGATCGCTCCGAAGCAGCGCCGGGCAGGCGGCGACGGCCGGAGCGGACCGCACCAGCGCCGACGCCACGGCGTCGAGCCAGGGCATCCGCTGCGCGTCATCGGCCGCTCCGGATCCGTGTACGTCCTCGCCGTCCACGAAACTCGCTTTCAAAGCGGCTGCCAGGGCGGCCCCGACCAGTGACTTCCCAGACCCGGGCGGACCCGTCACGACGATACGCATGCAGACATGCTCGCACGGTGGCGGCGGTGGCGTGGCCGTCAGCACCGACGCCCTAGGCTGGACGACGAACCCGACCCCCAGGAGGATACGTGAGCGACCAGTCAGCGAACATCGGAGTTGTGGGGCTTGCCGTGATGGGGTCGAACCTCGCACGCAACCTCGCGTCCCGGGAAGGCAACACCGTCGCGGTGTTCAACCGCTCGCGATCCAAGACCGACGACCTGGTCGCCGCGCACCCCGAGGCCGAGTTCGTCCCCGCGTTCACCTACGAACAGTTCGCCGCCTCGCTGACCGCGCCGCGCACCGCGATCATCATGGTCAAAGCCGGCGGCCCCACCGACGCCGTCATCGACGAGCTGATGACCGTGTTCGAGCCGGGCGACATCATCATCGACGGCGGCAACGCGCTGTTCACCGACACCATCCGCCGCGAGAAGGCGGTCCGCGAACGCGGCTTCAACTTCGTCGGGATGGGAGTCTCCGGCGGCGAGGAAGGTGCGCTGCGGGGCCCGTCGCTCAGGCCCGGCGGACCCGATGAGGCCTGGACGACCCTCGGCCCGATCCTGCGGTCGATCGCCGCGGTCGCCGAGGGCGAGCCGTGCGTCACCCACATCGGCCATGACGGGGCCGGCCACTTCGTCAAGATGGTCCACAACGGCATCGAGTACGCCGACATGCAGCTGATCGCCGAGGCATACGACCTCATCCGCCGCGGCACCGGAAAGTCGCCCGCCGAGATCGCCGACATCTTCGCCGAGTGGAACCGCGGCGAACTGGAGTCCTACCTGATCGAGATCACCGCCGAGGTTCTCCGCCAGGTCGACGCCGACACCGGTCGTCCGCTGGTCGACGTGATCCTCGACTCGGCCGGCGCCAAGGGCACCGGTGCCTGGACCGTGCAGACGGCGCTCGACCTGGGCGTCCCCGTGTCGGGCATCGCGGAAGCCACCTTCGCGCGTTCGCTGTCCAGCCACCGCGAGCAGCGCGCCGTCTCGGGCGCTCTCCCCGGCCCCGCCGAGGACTCGTTCACCGTCGACGACGTCGATGCGTTCGTCGAGGAGGTGCGCCAAGCCCTCTACGCCTCGAAGATCGTCGCCTACTCGCAGGGCTTCGACGAGATCCGTGCCGGCGCGGCCCAGTACGGCTGGGTGATCGACCTCGGTGCGGTCGCGAAGATCTGGCGTGCCGGCTGCATCATCCGCGCGCAGTTCCTGAACCGGATCGCGGACGCCTACGCGGCCGAACCGGAGCTGCCGGTGCTGCTGACCGCACCGTACTTCGTCGACGCGCTCGCGCGGAGCCAGACGGCGTGGCGCCGGATCGTGCAGGTCGCCGCCGGCGCGGGCATCCCGGCACCGGCGTTCAGTTCATCACTGTCGTACTACGACGGGCTGCGCGCCGAGCGCCTCCCCGCCGCCCTCATCCAGGGGCAGCGCGACTTCTTCGGTGCGCACACGTACCGGCGCATCGACAAGGACGGCACGTTCCACACGCTGTGGTCCGGCGACCGCTCCGAAGTCGAGGCCGTCGACACCCACTGACCGGCCGGGGCCGCCGCGGCGGTCGCGGTGACACTCACAGCGCACGCATAGGGTTCGCCATAGGAAACTCATAGCCGCGAGGCCACAATGGGAGTCATGACCGCTCCCGCCGCCGCCACCGCACTACACCGTCCCGACGGGTCGCCCCTGCGCGTCCTGGTCGTCGACGACGAGCAGATGCTCACCGATCTGCTTTCGATGGCCCTGCGGATGGAGGGCTGGGACGTGCGCACCGCCGCGTCCGGGTTCGATGCGCTCACCGCGGCGCGCGAGTTCGACCCGGACGCGCTCGTCCTCGACATCATGATGCCCGACCTCGACGGCATGGCGGTGCTGCAGCGGCTGCGCCAGGCCGGCAACGACGTGCCGGTGCTGTTCCTCACCGCGAAGGACGCCGTCGCCGACCGGGTCGCCGGGCTCACCGCCGGCGGCGACGACTACGTCACCAAGCCGTTCAGCCTGGAGGAGGTCGTCGCACGGCTGCGCGGTCTCATGCGCCGGGCCGGCGCGACCGTGGCCGACGGCGCCGACCCGATCCTGCGCGTGGGCGATCTGACGCTCAACGAAGACTCGCACGAGGTCGAGCGTGACGACACCCAGATCGAGCTGACCGCGACCGAGTTCGAGCTGCTGCGCTTCCTGATGCGAAACCCTCGCCGCGTCGTATCCAAAGCGCAGATCCTCGACCGGGTGTGGAACTACGACTTCGGCGGGCGCTCCAGCGTCGTGGAGCTGTACATCTCCTACCTCCGCAAGAAGATCGACGCGGGCCGGGAACCGCTCATCCACACCGTGCGCGGCGTCGGCTACATGATCAAAGCGCCGCAATGACCGCCCGGCGGCGGTCGAGTCTGCAGACCCGGCTGATCATCACCGTCGTCTCGTTCGTCTCCCTGATCCTGATCGCCGTGGGCCTGGCCACCGGGACCGCGCTCGGGGCGATCCTGCGCGACAACCTCGACGCCAAGGTCAGTTCGGTGCGCGTGCGCTGGACCCCGAGCAGTACGGCCGCCGAAGCCCTGACCGACGGCAGACAGGAGGTCGGCACGCTGCTGATCGGGCGGAGTCTGTCAGGCACCACGGGCGCCTACGTCGACCCGGAGGGGACGGTGATCACCCTCGACACGGCACAGATCTCCGGCGTCACGACCGACGACCACCGGCGCGGCTGGTCCACCGTGACCGTGTCGGGGATCGGCGAGTACCGCGTGCACACGCTGGATGACCCCTCCGGGATGTATGTCATCGTCGGCATGCCGACCTCGGAGGTCACCGGCACGATCGGGCGGATCCTGCTCACCGTCGGGATGCTGACGGCGGGCGGGCTGCTCCTGCTGGCGGTCACCGTCGCGATCGTGATCCGCTATTCGCTGCGACCGCTGCGCGCGGTCGCCGAGACCGCGACCCGGGTCGCATCCCAGCCGCTGTCGGAGGGCGAGGTGACCATCCACCACCGTGTTCCGGCCGAGGAGGCCGACGAGCGCACCGAGATCGGGCGCGTGGGCGCGGCGCTGAACACGCTGCTCGACCACGTCGACGCATCACTGGCGGCCCGGCAACGCAACGAGGAACGCATGCGCGCGTTCGTCGCCGACGCGAGCCACGAACTGCGCACACCGCTCGCGTCGATCCGCGGCTACTCGGAGCTCTCCCTGCGCGGTATCCGGCAGCAGCACGCCGAAGACGACGCCGCCGCGGCCGACCCCCGGTCGCAGAACACCGAGCAGGCGCTCGAACGCATCCAGGCGCAGTCGCTGCGGATGACGACCCTCGTGGAGGACCTGCTGCTGCTGGCACGGCTCGACGAGGGGACCGAACTGGTCTACGGCGCGGTCGACCTGACCCGCCTCGCCGTCGATGCCGTCGCCGACGCGCAGGTCGCCCGGCCCGACCACGCCTGGGTCATCGACGTCGCGCCCGACCCGGTCGTGATCGCCGCCGACAGCGCCCGCATCCAGCAAGTGGCCGTGAATCTGCTGGCGAACGCGGCGACCCACACGCCGCCGGGGACCCGCGTGACGGCATCCGTGTTCGCGGACGGTGACGCGGGTGTGCTGCGCGTGCACGACACCGGACCGGGGATCGATCCCGCCGTCGCCGATGGGCTGTTCGCGAGGTTCGCCCGCGCCGACAGCTCCCGCGCGCGCCGGACCGGCGGCACGGGGCTGGGGCTATCGATCGCGAAGGCCATCGTCGACGCCCACCACGGCACGATCACCGCCGACAGCCGCCCCGGCTCGACGACGTTCGAGGTGCGCCTCCCCGCCGAGCGCGGGGTGGTACCCGCAGGCGGGGATCAGTAGCCGGCGAAGGCGTCGGTCGTGATCGCGCGCGCTTCGCGCAGCGCGGGGGTGAGCTCGGCGATGATCCGCGGCGGCCCCGACACGAAGGCGTGGCGCCGGGCGATGTCGGGGACATCGCTCAGCAGCGCGTCGGCGGTCAGCCGCCCTCCCCCGGTCCAGCGCCACCGGGCAGGGAGCGCCTCCGGCTCGGTGCCGCACACGACGATCACGGGGATGCCGGCCTCGGCCAGGTCGTCCCGGAACGCGAGTTCGGCGGCGACCGAGGCGACGTAGACGAGCACGACATCGCGGTATCGGCCGCTGTGGCGCAGCTGACGCAGCTGCGAGACGAACGGTGTGACACCGATCCCGGCGGCGACCATCACGACAGGTGTCGCCGGATTCGGCGGCAGCACGAAGTCGCCCCACACGCCCGTCACTGGCAGCGCCTCGCCGGGGGCGACCGCGGCCAGAGCGCGCTTGTAGCTGGAGTTCGAGCCCTCGCGCAGAGCGATCGTGACGCGCGGCAGATCTTCCGGTGCCGACACGATACTGAACTCGCGTCGGGTGCCCCGCGCGTCCGGGTGCGAATGGGGCACCTCCAGCTCGAGGTACTGCCCGGGCTCGAACCGGAAGCGGTGGTTCGCCCGGAAGGTCAGCTCCCGCACCGTGGGAGTAGCGTGCACGCGGTCGAGGAGAGTCAGCCGGACCGCGGAGCGCGCAGCGAAGCAGAACGCCGCCAGGTTTCCGATCAGCAGCGCCCGTTCCTGCCCCAGAGTGATACTGCCGACGGGGATCGGCCAGCCGGCCAGGGTTCCGATGACGAGGGCGACCACGTACTGCTGCCATCGCCGCGGCGGGAGGGTCAGCGGCTCGGACACCATGAACAGCCCGAGAAACAGGAAGGGCGAGCTCCACAGCAGTTGCCAGAACAGGGCGCCGGCGTCGAAGCTCATTCCGCTCGCGGCGTACTGGGACCAGGCCCGCACGAAGAAGAGGGCGACGGCGACGACGAGGAACAGCGCCACAACGCGCACCTTCTCGGTACGGACCAGCACGAGCAGTCCCAGCACCAGCACGGGGCCAGCGAGGAAGGGTGTTCCCACCCACCACGCCGCCGCGCCGAGGCCCGGGGCGGCGAGGCCGGCGAGGGTGAACACCGTGACCCCGACGGCGGCCGGATTGAAGACGTGACGACCGCGCCACACGAGCAGGTACTTCGACGCGGCGGCCGCGACCGCCGCCAGCAGCAGACCCAGCAGGGCGAGCGGCTCCACCGTCGGGCGCAGCACGAAGAACAGGATGAGCGCGGTGGTGACCGTCGACTCCGGGCGCCACGGCCGGCCGACCAGCCGGTGCGCGATGAGGTCGGTGACCGTCGTGGCACCGACCAGCACGGCGATGCTCGCCAGCATCTCCCGCGGGGAATACGCGAGGATGCCCTCCGCCGCCAGCGCCAGCGCGATCACCGACAGCAGCGTCAGCGCCAGCGCCGCCAGCCGGTACATCGAGACGCGCCCGATCACCGCCAGCACGCGGTTCCAGAAGGTCAGCACCGGGGCGAACATCGCTGCCACGCTATCGGCCCAGGAACAGTTCGGCATCGCACCCGGGCGACCACTCCACGGTGCCGGTGGTGGTCATCCGCACCCAGTCGGCACCCCACGCGTGCGCGAGGCGCGGCCCGCCGTCGAAGAACAGTGCCGTCGCGACCGCGTCCGCGCGCATCGCGGTGTCCGCGCACACCCAGGTCGCCGCGATCGTGCGCACCGGCTCGCCCGTGCGCGCATCGAGCACGTGGTGCAGCCCGTCACCCCACGCCCGGCGGTTGACCGCCGACGCGCACAACGCCCGATCGGCGACCCGCCACACGCCGATCGCCCGCGACGTGTCGAAGGGATGCTCCAACCCGATCGGCTCGGCCGATCCCCGCACCGCGATGTCGCCGCCGGCATCGACCACGACCCGGCCGGGCGTGTGCTCGGCGACGATGCCGGCGACGATGTCGACGAGGCGCCCCTTGCCGAGGGCGCCGACGTCGATCGTGGCTGGGCGGGTGAGCGCCAGCTCGCCGTCGTCCCACGTGAGCACGCGCTGCCACGGCGACGGAGCGGGGTGGGCGCCGCGGTCGCTCAGCGACAGTCCGGCGTCGTAGCCACGGCGGGCGAGACTGTCCCCCACGAGCGGGTTGACCGCCTCGCCGGTCGCGTCGGACACCTGCCGAAAGGCCTCGAGCATGACCTGCGCGTCGGGCGGCGCGGGCACCCGGCCCGCCTCGCGCGCCAGGCGGCACACCAGCGAGTCGGCGCGGAACCGCGACCACTCGCGGTCGAACCGCTCGATCGCCGCCATCAGCTCCGCGCGCACGGTCTCCGGCGGCATCGGCTCGGCGCGCACGATCCACCGCGTCCCGATGGCGTCGAAGCGCCACGCGGTCCCGGTGAGCGCGCTGCGGCGCGCGGCAGCTCGTTGCGCCGGCACTACGCGGCGGCTTCGGACTTGATCTGTTCGATGGCCTGGTTGAACCCGCCGCTGGTCAGCGACGATCCCGCGACGTGGCTGACCGAGAGCTCGTCGATGTCGACGCCGACGACGACATCGGAGATGCCGCCGATGAACTTCGCCTGGTACTCCTGGGATTCGTGCTTCTGCGGGTCGCCGGCGACCTCGACCGATGTCACGACGTCGTCCGCGAGCGCGACCGTCACCTGCACGGTCTCCATGTTCCCCTCGGGGGTGACGTAGCTGCCCTCGCCGGAGTAGGTGCCGTCGCGGTAGGTACCGCCGCCGGTCGTCGATTCCGTCGACGCCGGAGCGTCGGGCGCCGGCGTGGTGTCGCTCGCGGCGCTGTCGGTACCGCCCGCGCAGCCAGCGAGAAACGCGATGCCGACGGCCGAGCCGACGGCGATTCCCCCGCGAACGGAGCGTGGTGTGCGGAAACGGATCATCACGTTCCTCCTGTCGCGCCCCACCGAATGCGGGGACGGTGCCACGCTAGCGGGCCGACCTCCCCAGCGACACCGTCCTGGCTATGTGTTCGCGGTGAATCCGTGCCCGGTCAGGCGGCACCGTCGAACATGCTGGTGACGGACCCGTCTTCGAACACCTCGCGAATGGCCCGCGCTAGCAGCGGCGCGATCGGCAGGATCGTCAGCCCCGGGAAGTGTTTCTGCGGCGGCAACGGCAGCGTGTCGGTGACCACCACTTCGTCGATGGAGAAGTCCTGCAACCGGTCGACGGCGGGATCGCTGAAGATCGCGTGCGTGGCCGCGACGATCACCTTCTCGGCGCCGTTGGCCTTGAGCGCCTGCGCGGCCTTGACGATCGTGCCGCCGGTGTCGATCATGTCGTCGACGAGCAGGCAGACCCGGCCCTCCACGTGGCCGACGATGTCGTTGACGGTGACCTGGTTGGCGACGTTCGGGTCGCGACGCTTGTGGATGATCGCCAGCGGCGCGCCCAGGCTGTCCGACCAGGTGTCGGCGACCCGGACGCGGCCGGTGTCGGGCGAGACGACGGTGAGATTCGCCCGGTCCTCCACCGACAACGTGCGCTCGAAGTGATCCAGCAGGACCGGCTTGGCGAAGAGGTGATCGACGGGACCGTCGAAGAAGCCCTGGATCTGCGCGGCGTGCAGATCCACGCTCATCACGCGGTCGGCACCGGCGGTCTTGAACAGGTCGGCGACCAGCCGCGCACTGATCGGCTCGCGTCCGCGGCCTTTCTTGTCCTGACGCGAGTAGGGGTAGTAGGGGGCCACGACGGTGATGCGCTTGGCGGACGCGCGCTTGGCGGCATCCAGCATGATGAGCAGTTCCATCATCCACTCGTTGACGGGCGGGCCGAAGGACTGGATGAGGAAGATGTCGCAGCCGCGGACGGAACGCTGGAAGCGGGTCAGGACCTCGCCGGAGGCGAACACGCGGTGCTCGGTCGGCGCCAGCTCGGTGCCGAGTTCGTCGGCGACCTGCCGGGCGAGGATGCTGTGGGACGAGCCCGAGGCGACGACGAGGCGCTTCTTCGTCTTGACGACCAGCCCAGGGGCGATGTCGTCGCGTTCGGGTTCAGCCTTCTTCTTGCGCGCCATCGTCCGCTTTCTGTGCGGACCGGGAGCGGGCCGCCACGTCCGCGGCTCCGGTACCCGGTCGGTTCTTCTCGACCCACCCCTCGACGTTGCGCTGAGGAGCGACGCTCAAGGCCAGCGCACCGGCGGGAACATCCTTGCGGATGACGGCGCCGGCGCCGGTCTTGGCGCCGTCTCCGATCCTAACGGGCGCGACGAACACGTTGTGCGACCCCGAGTGCACGTGATCACCGATCTCGGTGCGGTGCTTGGCGAGGTCGTCGTAGTTGGCGGTGATCGCACCCGCGCCGAGGTTCACACCGCGCCCGATCGTCGTGTCGCCGATGTAGGAGAGGTGGGGTACCTTGCTGCCGTCGCCGATCGCGGCGTTCTTGGTCTCGACGAAGGTGCCGATCTTGCCCTCCGCGCCCAGCCGGGTGCCCGGACGCAGATACGCGAACGGCCCGACGTTCGCCCGCGCACCGATGACGGCGAGGGTCGCGTCGGTACGGGTGACGGTGGCCCCCTCGCCGACCTCCGTGTCGACCAGGCGCGTGTCGGGCCCGATGACGGCGCCGGTGGCGACCGTCGAGGCCCGGAGGATATGGCTGTTGGGAAGCACGGTGACATCGGGGGCGAGTTCGGCGGTCACATCGATCCACGTCGTGGCGGGGTCCTGCACGGTCACGCCGGCCAGCTGCCAGCGCCGCACCGTGCGGGCGTTGAGGAGCTTGCCGACGTCGGCCAGCTGCGCTCGGTCGTTCACCCCGAGGGTGAGGGAGGGGTCGTCGGCGACGCGCGCGGCCACGGGGAGCCGGTCTCGGCGCAGCATCCCGATGACGTCGGGGAGGTACTTCTCCCGCTGCGCGTTCTCGGTCCCGACCAGCGGGAGCCGGGCGCGCAGCTCGCGCGCGCGGAAGACGTACACCCCCGCGTTGATCTCACGGACGGCCGCCTCTTCGGCGGTGGCGTCCTTGTGCTCCACGATGCGATCGACGCCGCCGGAATCGTCGCGGATCACGCGGCCGTATCCGGCGGGGTCGTCGAGCACGGCGCTCAGGAGGGTCGCCGCCGCCGCCGCCCGGCGGTGCCCCGCCACCAGGGCGCCGAGGGCGTCGGCATCCAGCAGAGGGACATCGGCGCTCAGCACGAGCACGTCGCCGTCGAAAGCGGGCACCGAGTCCAGCGCGAGCTCGACTGCACGCCCCGTGCCGGGCACGTCATCCTGATCGACCACGACCACTTCCGGCGACACACCCAGGACGGCCTCAGCGACGAGGTCTCGCTCGTGGCGGACGACCACCAGCACGTGCGAGGGTGCCAGGTCGCGCGCCGTGTCGAGCACGTGTCCCACGAGCGGCCGGCCGCCGATCGTGTGCAGCACCTTCGGCAGCGCCGACTTCATCCGCGTGCCCTGGCCGGCCGCGAGGATGACGACGGTGAGGGACGGGTCGAGAGTGGTTTCCGTCATGCTCCGCCGCCAGGATTCGAACCTGGACCTCACAGCTCCAAAGGCTGTCGTGCTGCCGTTACACTACGGCGGACCGTGGAGCGCCCGCGGGACGGGCCCCACCTCACAAGTCTGCCATGCGGGCGCGACCGGTTCCGACAGCGCCCGCGCGAGATAATGGGGCCATGGAGCCCGAGCACGACGAAGTCGATCGCATCGTCGAGGCCTGGGAGAGTCAGCGCCCCGACCTCGATTTCTCGCCCTTGGAAGTGCTGTCTCGTGTCGACCGGCTGTCCCGCCATCTGGACCGGGCCCGACGGGAGGCGTTTCGGCGCAGCGACCTGGAGGCGTGGGAGTGGGATGTGCTGTCGGCATTGCGCCGCGCCGGGGCCCCCTACCAGCTCACCCCGAAGCAGCTCCTGCAGCAGACGCTCGTCTCCAGCGGGACGATGACCAACCGCATCGATCGTCTCGTGGCGCGCGGCCTGGTGCGGCGCGCGGGCGACCCGGCCGACGGACGCAGCATCCTCGTGATCCTCACCGACGACGGTCGGCTGCGGGTGGATGCTGCCATCACGCGCCTGGTGGACGCCGAGGCGCACCTGCTGGCCGTGCTCCCGCGCGTCGACCGGGATCGGCTCGCCGCACTGCTGCGCAAGCTCAGCCTCAATTTCGACGCGTGACGCGGCGTCCGTCATGGTGACGATAACTACTATCGTCACCATGACGAACGATCCCTACGCTGCCTCCGCCCGCGCCTACGATCTGTTCTCGGCCGCCGCGCGCCCCGGCCAATCGGCCGCACTGGCGGCGGTCCTGGCCCGCTTGCAGCCGCCGGCGGGACCGATCCTCGACATCGGCGCGGGTTCGGGTGCGCTCAGCGCGGACGTCCTCGACGCGCTCCCCGATGCCCGCGTGGTGGCGCTGGAACCGAGCCCGGCGATGCGGTCCTTGATGCTGTCGCGGGTCGCGGCGCGCCCCGACTGGCATCGACGAATCACGGTGCGCCCGGAGGACTTCTTCTCGGCCACCCTGCCTGCGCGCCTCGGCGGCGCGCTCGCGATCGGCGTGCTCGGGCACTTCGACCCGGGCGAGCGAGCCGCGGTGCTCGCCGAGCTCGCCGCCCGGTTGCCCCGGGACGGGGTGGCGCTCCTCGACCTGCAGCACCCCGAGCGCCCCACGCGCGTCGAGCCGTACGAGTTCACCGCGGTGACCGTCGGAGACCTCACCTACCGCGGGATCGCCGAAGCCCGTCCGGTCGACACCGAACTCATGCGGTGGCGGATGACCTACCTCAGCCTGGAAGGCGAGCGCGTCCTCACCGAGGAGACGGTCGAGTTCGACTATCGGCACCCCGCGCCCGCGGTCGTCGCGATGGAGGCGGCGAGTGTCGGGCTGCTGCTCACCGGGCTGCGCGACACGTTCTGGGTCGCCGAACGGGCATAGCCGGGACATGACTGAAGGCGGGGTGCCCGGCGGTTGCCGCGCACCCCGCCTTCACCGGGTCAGTGCTCGTCGTAGTGGTCACCGTGCACAGCGTGCTTGTGACCGTCGTGGAGGTAATCCACGTGGTCGCCGTGCGCGATCGCCTCGTGCCCGCAGCCGTCGCCGTGGCTGTGGTCGGCGAGGGTGTGTTCGGCGACCGACTCGTGCTCGTCGTAGTGGTCGCCGTGCAGCGCGTGACGGTGCGTGCCATGCACGTAGTCGATGTGGTCGCCGTGCGCGACCGCTTCGTGTCCGCAGCCGTCGCCGTGCTCGTGATCGGCAACGGTGTGGTGTTCGGTGTGTGCGTCCGTAATGGTCATGATGCCCCTCATTCGTGTTGTGATGTGGTGATGTCGGCGACGGCTCACGCAGAGTTCGTCGCCTCGCCGAGCGCGTCCCCGACGTTCTCCTGGACGTGGACCAGCGCGTCCTCGATCACGTGACTGACGTGTCTGTCCGCCAGCGTGTACGTGATCTCCTTCCCGTTGCGGTCGGCTGAGACCAGCCCGGCCTGCCGCAGCATGCGCAGGTGCTGCGACACCAGCGGCTGCGACATTCCCGTCGCGTCCACCAGCATCCCCACCGTGCGCGGCCGGTCGCCGATCAGCCGCAACAGCCCCAGCCTCGACTCACTGCCGAGGACCTTGAACAGTTGCGCCGCCTCGGTGAGCCCCGGCTCCGCGTCCATGCCTCCATTTCAGCACACATATAAACGAATTGCAATGTGATTATTGAAATCTGCGGCGTCACTCACCCGCATTGTCAGCCCGCCTTCGTTGATTGCTCATTTAGTCTGATAATCATCTAATTGATTCCTCAACTAAACCGGGTTAGCCTCGGGTCACGTCCGCACCATCCGACGGCACCGAGCCGTCGGCCCGGGATCTCGCGGGCGACAGTCCTGCAACGACGGAGGTCATCATGAAATCTCGCCCACACGCCGCACGCACCCGCCGCACCCCGCGCGCGTTCGGACGCCTCGCCCTGGCGGGGGCCGTCGCCGGAGCCGTCGCGCTCAGCGGGTGCAGCGGCACTTCCGCCGACCCGGGGACCTCCGGCGAGGGCTCGGCAGCGGAAGTCACGTCGATCCGGCTGGTCGTCGCCCCGATTCAGTTCGAGACCGCCTACATCGCACGCGACGAGGGCTACTTCGCCGAGCAGGGCCTCGACGTCGAGATCATCCCCGGGGGTGCGCCCCAGCAGAACGCCGCCATGGCCGTCAGCGGCGAGGCCGACATCATCACCGGATCCTGGGGGATGGCGATCACGGCGAATCAACAGGGGCTGCCGCTGAAGGTCATCGCAGGAAACGGACGCTCCAGTACCGACGTGGCACAGGCCGCCGGTGCGCTCATGGTCAACGCCGGCAGCGACATCCAGACGCTCGAGGAGCTCCGGGGCGCCACGATCGGCGTGCAAGGGCTCAACACCGGCAGCGAGGTCGGCCTGTACCTCGCCCTGCAGTCGGTGGGGATCGCTCCCGACGACGTCACGCTCATCGAACTGGCCTCCAGCGCCATGCCGACCGCCATCGACGAGAACACCGTCGATGCCGTACTCGTCTCCAACCCGTTCTATCAGCAGATGGTCGCGGCCGGACAGCGCGCGATCTCGCACCCGACCGAGGAGTTCATCGGGGGTGGACCCATCACCGTGTGGACGGTGACCGACAACTGGCTCACCACCCACGCCGACGTCGCCGAGAAGTTCGTTGCGGCGATGCGGCAGGCGGACGCGTTCTACATGGACCCGGCGAACATGGACGCCGTCATGGATGTCACCGCGGAGTACAGCGCCGTCGACCGGGCAAGCCTCGACCCCGCCGGCTACGCGCCGATGGGAGTCGACATCAACATCGTCCCGGCAACGCTCGCGCGAGACAGCTACATCGAGTTCGGGATCGTCGACGATGCGCCGCCCGTCGATGAGCTGCTGTGGGCCGACGCGCCGCGAACCGACTCGTGAACGCACCCGCCGACACGACAGACAGGAGCACGCGCATGGACTCGACCGCCACTTCTCCGACCCCGACCCTGGAGTTCGACGCCAACTTCGTCGGCGGCTCGTGGGACCGCTCTGCGGCCTCGCGGCTCGACGTGATCGATCCCGCGCACGGGACACGCGTCGGGAGCGCACCCGACAGCGATGCCGCCGACGTCGACCGGGCGGTGCGGGCCGCGCGACGCGCGTTCGACGAGGGGCCCTGGCCCCGCCTGAGCCCCCAGGAACGAGCCGAGTGGCTCGAGCGGCTCGCCGACGAGGTCGCGCGGCGCGGCGGCGACAACGCTGCCGTGGTGACCGCTGAGATGGGACAGCCGATCCAGTTCTCTCGCGTGGCCAGCACCCACCTGCCGGCCGCCTACCTGCGGTACTACGCACAGCTCGCGCGGGAGACGTCGGTGGAACAGGAACGGCCCAAGGCATCCGGACCGGGAACGACCGTGATCCGCTACGAAGCGGTCGGCGTCGCCGCCCTCATCATCCCGTGGAACTTCCCCCAGGTGCAGTTGTTCGGGAAACTGGCTCCGGCCTTGGCCGCCGGATGCACGACGGTCATCAAGCCCGCACCGGAGACCCCGCTCGACGCGCTCCTGATCGCCCGTGCCGCCGAAGCGATCGGGTTTCCCGCCGGTGTCATCAACGTCGTCACCGGCGCGACCGCAGCAGGACGTGCCCTCGTCGAGCATGACGGGGTCGACAAGGTGAGCTTCACCGGGTCGACGGCCGCGGGCCGCACGATCGCGACCGCCTGTGCGCAGCGGCTCATCCCGGTCACCCTCGAACTCGGCGGGAAATCAGCGGCGATCGTGCTCGACGACGCCGATCTCGACGAGACGGTCGCAACTTTGCGGACCTCGTCGTTCTTCAACACGGGGCAGACCTGCTTCCTGCTCTCCCGTGTCCTCGTCCCGCGGGCGCGTCAACGCGAGCTCACGGATGCCCTCGTCGCCGCCGCGGAGAGTCTTCGGATCGGCGACCCGCGCGACGAGGACACCGAGATCGGTCCGCTCGCCTCCGAGCGGATCCGCACCCGCGTCACCGACATGGTGACCGCCGCGCGCACCGCGGGGGCGCGTGTTCTCACCGGCGGCGGCGCCCCGCGCGATCGTGGCGGCAACTACTTCGCCCCCACGATCCTCGACGATCTCTCACCCCGGGATCCGATCGCGCAGGATGAGGTCTTCGGGCCAGTGGTCACCGTCCTCGCGTACGAGGACGTCGACGACGCCGTGCGGATCGCCAACGACACGCGGTACGGCCTGGGAGGGGCGGTGTTCAGCACCGACGCCCACCGGGCGCTCGAGGTCGCACGCCGGGTGGAGACCGGCACCATCGGGGTCAATCACTACGCCCCGGACATGAACGCACCGTTCGGCGGAGTCAAGGACTCCGGCCTCGGCCGCGAGCTGGGCATCGAGGGGATGCGCGCGTTCCAGACGATCAAGTCCGTCTACCTGTAACACGCGGAGTGAGAGCATGCCAACCACCGTCATTGCCGCGGTCACGACCGCCGTCGGCGCGCCGTTCACACGGGAAGAACTGATCCTCGACGACCCGCAGCCCCGGGAGGTGCTCATCGACACCCGCGCGTCGGGGCTGTGCCACTCGGACCTCAGCGCGGTGACCACCGACATGGGATTCCCGCTGCCCGCCGTCTACGGCCACGAGGTGTCCGGGGTCGTGCGCGCGGTCGGAACCGCCGTCACCGGTCTCGCCGTCGGGGACCGCGCCGTCGCCTCACTCGTGCAGTTCTGCGGCGAGTGTCCCTCCTGCAGCGCCGGACGCACGGCCTTGTGCCGCAACGCCCACGCCACCGAACGCGCACCCGACCAGCCACCGCGGCTGGCCCGCCCGGATGGCACACCGGTGTGGCCGGCGTTCGGGGTCGGCGGTTTCGCCTCCGCCGTGCTGGTGCACGAGCATCAGGTGGCGCGTGTTCCGGAGGCGATCCCGTTCCCCGAAGCGGCCATCCTCGGCTGCGCCACGATCACCGGCGTCGGAGCGGCCACGCGCTCGGCGACGGTGCGCGTCGGCGACTCGGTCGCCGTCATCGGTCTAGGCGGCGTCGGCTTGAACGTGCTGTCCGGAGCCCGGCTCGCTGGCGCCGAGACCGTGATCGGGGTCGACCTGCAACCGGCCAAACTCGACCTGGCCCGCGCCTTCGGCGCCACCCATGTGGTGGATGCCGGCGCGCAGGACCCGGTCGCGGCCGTGCAGGAGATCACCGGCGGCGGTGTGGATCACTCCTTCGAGGTGATCGGGCTCCCGGCGACCTCGCTGCAGGCGATCCGCATGACCGCGATCGGCGGCGCGGCGAACCTCATCGGCATCCACCGACCGGGCGCGCGGCTCGATCTTGACCCGATGGAGCTCATCGGCGCGCAACGCACCGTGCGGGGCGTGTTCATGGGCAGTGCCGTGGTCGCGCGCGATGTCCCGCTCTACGCGGACCTGTTTCTGCAGGACAGGCTCAACCTCAGCGACCTCATCGCCCCGGAGATCTCCCTCGATCACATCGACGCGGCCTGCGCCGAGCTGGCCTCGGGGGCCAGCGCCCGCAGCGTCATCACCGCCTTCGGCTGACCCCCGCGCCGAAGCACCGCCGCGCGGCGGCCGGATGGGAGGATGGTGCGCGTGACCGACGCCGATGAGCCCGAACGCGAGCCGACCGCGCGCCCGCCCCGGGGTGCCGTGCCCGACAGCATCGTCGGTCCCATCCTGCCCGAGGACTTCACGCCGCGTCTGCTGGTGCTGGTGGCCAACGGCCTGCTGCGCCGGGAGGCGCGCCTGTTCCGGAGCCGATTCGGTCTGGCCTCCAACGACTGGCGCGTGCTCTCCTTCGTCGCGCTGCAGCCCGGGGTGACCGCGACCGCCTTGGCCGAGCTGATCGACGTGGACAAGGCGCTCGTGTCCCGCAGCGTCACCGCGCTGACCGAGAAGGAGATGATCGTCCTCTCCGACGGCCCCCGCGGGTCGCGTCCCCTCTTCCTGACCCCCGAGGGCGCGCGGATGCGCGCCGCGATGGAGCCGTCGGCGATGGAGGCTTACGAGATCATCCAGGCGCACCTGTCGCCATCCGAGATCGCGCAGACCAATCGGATGCTGCGCGGACTGTTGGCCGATCTGCGCGAGCGGGAGTGACCCGCGGCCTCAGTGATCGCGCAGGATGCCCAGGATTCGGGCGCGGGCGCTCTGGAAGCCCGGGTCGGCTTTGGTCGCGACCTGGTCGCGATGGCTTCCGAATCCGGTCTCGATGACGTCGACGACCGTTGCGGGCTTCTGCGCGATGACGACGACGCGATCGGCGAGGTAGAGCGCTTCGTCGATGTCATGGGTGACGAGGATGATCGTGACGCCCAGATTCGCGTGCAGGTCGATCACGAGGTCTTCCAGGTCGAACCGAGTCTGCGCGTCCACCGAGGCGAACGGCTCGTCCATGAGCAGGATCTTCGCCTGGTACGCCAGCGCGCGCGCGATCGCCACGCGCTGCTGCATCCCGCCCGACATCTCCCAGGGGAACTTGTTCCCCTGGCCGGCGAGACCGACCGCCTCCAGGTACTCCTCGGCCACCGAGTTGCGTTCGCCCTTGCGCGCCCCCCTCCCCTGCAGCGGGAACGCGACGTTGTCCAGCGTCGTCATCCACGGCATGAGCGAGCGGCTGTAGTCCTGGAAGACGACCCCGACGTCGCGGTGCGGGCCGCTGATGCGCTCGTCTCCGACGCGGATCTCGCCCGCTTTGGGTGTGAGGAGCCCGGACAAGCACCGCAGCAGCGTGGTCTTGCCGACCCCCGAGGGACCGACGATCGACACGAACTCCCCCGGTTTCACATCCAGGGTCAGGTCCTCGAGGATCTTGTTCTCACTGTCGCCGGTGCCGTAGCTCATCGTGAGGCCCCGCACCTGGAGCAGGGTGTTGCCGGGGATGGTCGCCGTCCCCGTGTGGGGCGAAGTCTGCTGATTCATGTTCTCCTCAGATTCCGGGCTACTTCGCGCCCGAGGTGAAGTACCAGGCCAGTGCCCGGCGTTCGAAAACGACGAATAGGAGCGCGAGCACATAGCCGATGATGCCCACCACGATGGCCCCGGCCCAGGTCTCGGCGAGCCGGAAGGTGCTCGCGCTGTTGAGGATGTAGAAGCCGAGTCCCTTGTTCGCGGCGAACAACTCACTGACCACCATCACGGTGATCCCGATCGGCAGCGCGACACGGAACCCGGCCGCGATCTGCGGCATGGCGGCAGGGAGCACGACGCGCCGGAAGTGCAGCATCGACGGGATCAGGAACGAGCGCGAGACCCGCCGGATCGAGGGGTCGAGCCCCCGCACCCCGTCGATCGTGTTCAACAGGATCGGCCACACCGTCGCCAGGGCGATCGAGTACACCTTCGGTCCCGCGCCCAGCCCGAACGCACCGATGATCAGCGGCACCAGGGCCGCCTGCGGCACCGAGCGGGCGAAGTGGATGATGGGATCGACGATGAGACGGAACCGTTCCGTCTCGCCGATCACCACGCCGAGAACGACACCGATCACCAGCGCGATCAGCAGACCCAGGAACAGGTTCGTCAGCGAGAAGACGGCCGCGGCGGGAAGCACCCCGTTGGTCAGGTCCCGCCATAGGACGTCGAGGATCGTCGACAGCGGCGGGAAGAACACGGACGTGCTGCCGGCCGACGCGAACCACCACAGCGCGATCAGGAGGACGACCACGACGAGCCGCTCGGCGGTACGCACCAGAGGAGTCGCACGGTTCATCTCAGTCCTCCCTCCGTCGGCTCCAACGCATCGTGCGCGCTTCGACCGCCTGCAGCCCGGCGGCGATGGCCCAGCCCACCAGACCCGCGAACAGGAGATACGCGAAGGCGAGATCCCACCGCTGCGCTTCCTGAGCGAGCGTGATCTGCCGGCCGATCCCCGGAGTCTGGCTGAGCACCTCGATCCCGACGGCGACGAGAATGGCGATCGATGAGGCCAGTCTCAGCCCGGTCGTGATGAACGGCATCGCCGCCGGGAGCAGAACGCGACGGAACCGCAGCAGTGCGGGGATGCGGAAGACCCGGACGGTGTCGACGACGGCGAGGTCCTGACGGCGAGCGCCGTAGATCGTCTGGACCAGGATCGGCCACAGGCAGCTGAGCGCGACCATGAAGATCTCCATCCTCGAGTTCGCCCCGAGAATCAAAACCACGACCGGCAGCAGCGCGATGATCGGGAACGCCCTGCCGAACTCGACCGGGATCGATGTCATCCGCTCCAGCAGCGGCGTGCTTCCGATCAACAGCCCGAGCACGATTCCCGCTACCGCCGCCAGCGCCCAACCGACCACCGCGGAGCCGATCGTCTGGCCCAGTGCTACCCAGAACGTCGGTGACACCAGGAGCCCGACGGTCGACTGGAGCACGTCCATGACGCTGGGGACGGCGGACGGGAACAGTCCCGTCCAGACGCCCGCCTGCCAGATCAGGAGCAGAACGAGCACCGCCAGGATCCGCTGTATCAGCAGGACGGCGCCGTCTGCGCGTGCGCTGTGGTTCATGGTCTCTCCACGACGTGTTCTTCTTTCGACGATGCTCGGTCAGGCGACGGCCCGGAGATCACTCGCTGCGCGGCGCACCCTCCCAGAGGATCTCGTCCACCGTCGGCGCGGACTCGACGATGCCGAACTGCACGAATCCGTCGCGCTGCTTCTGGGCGGCTTCCACGTTGATCGCGACGCTGATAGGGATGAGGGACTCGGCGCTGAGCGTCGACTTGTCGACCTGGCTCACGCGGGCGGTGATGTCGAGCACGGCGTCACCGTTCGCGGGGTCCATGTAGAACTCCGCCGCCTCGGCCATCGCCAGATCGAACGCTTCCGCGGTGTCGGCGTTCTGCGCCAGCCAGTCGTCGGTCACCGTCCACACCGTCACCGGCGCGTGGGGCAGGAACTCCATCGAGGGCTCGGAGATCACGCGGTCACCGGCGGCAACGAGCTGATTGAAGAACGGCGCCGACGCCAGAACGGCATCGACCGTTCCCTCCTCGAGGGAGGTCGCCATCGCCGTCGAGGCCAGTTCGACCCGCTCGAAGGAATCCGGTGCGATGCCGGCATCCTCGGCGGCGAAGAACAGCGGCACCTCGCTGCCGGTGTTCAGGCCCTGGATGCCGATCGTCGTGCCCTCCAGGTCGGCGACGTCCTGGATCGGGCTGTCGGCGGACACCACGACGCCGGAGGTCGCGAAGTCCGCGCTGGTGTACCCGTTTCCGCCGATGACTTGCAGCGGCATGCCCTGGGCGATCGAGGTGACCGCCGTCCCCCACGATCCGGTGACGATATCCGCTTCGCCGCTGACGGCCATCGCGATGTTCTGCAGCGGTGCACCGCCCGAGATGATCTCGACCTCGAGGCCGTGATCGGCGAAGTACCCCTGCTCTTGGGCGATGTGCGCGGCCTCGAAATGAATCGGCGCGACCACGAGCCGCACCGGCGTCAACGCGTCGCCGCCGGCGGCTCCGCTGGATGCCGGGGCCGCGTCGTCTGCGCTGCACGCGGAAAGCGCCACGGCGGCCGCCGTCAGGGTCGCCGCGAGCAAGACGCGGTGTGCGCCGCGGGAAAGAGCTTTCATGTGAGAACCTCCGGGTTGCTGTCTCTGTTGTCGGGCATCGTGGCGACGCACCGAGCGAGCGATCCGGAAAAGCTATGTCCGATCGATCGCATCGTCGCTGATGCGCAGTCCGGCGTCGGTGCCGAACGGGTATGTCCGTCTATCGTGGCAAGTACAAACGTGTAAGAAAACTGGGAAAACCTGCCAACATTTGTCAGGAAACCTGATTTAGTCACACGACGCCGCCCGCTCGGCCGATGACGCGGGCGGCCAGCGCCGAGGCGACGTCGCTGTGGCGTCGCAGTGCCCCCTCCGCCCGCGCCAGGTCACCGCTGAGCACCGCGCCGGTCAACTCGGCGATGTGCCGGTTGTCGAGTTCGGCCGCCCATTCGTCGCCGGTCAGCCCCTGGCGCCACACGGTGCCGATGCCGAGCTTTCGGAAGCTCGCCACGAGCTGCTCACTGCCCGATGAGCCGACCAGCACGCTGTGGTAGTCGACGTTGAGTTGAAGGTACTCCTCCAAGCCGTCGGGGTTCTCGGCCCGGACGCGGGCGATGGCATCGCCGATCTCCACGAGCTTGTCCTTGACCTCGCCGGACATCGTCGCCAGCTGCGACTCCAGGACCCCGACCTCGATCCGCAACCGCGCCTGGTAGTTGTCGGCGACCACTTGCGCCGTGATGGGCGTCGGCTCCAGCGATCCGTCATCCGACCGGGTCACCAGATCCTCACCGGTCAAACTGATCAGGGCGTTGCGCACCTGAGCGGGTTCGGCGCCCACGGTGCCAGCGAGCGCGTCGACGTCGATCGCCTCCCCGAGGGGCGTTCTGCGGTGCAGAATCGCCGAGCGGACCTCCTCGTAGGCGTTGCGCTCGGCGCTGTCGGCCAGTCGCCCGAGCTTGCCGCGGTAGTACGCGAGCGGCTCGCGCGCGGACGTCTCCGCCTCCCGCACCCTGCCGAGGAACACCGTGTGCGTTCCGCCGCGCGCCGTGCTCTCGACCTCGCACACGACCGTGGCCAACGCCCCGTCGAGCACCGGCACGGCCCCGGAGCCCAGGCGATGCGGCACCGAAGCGAACTTGTCCGGTCCGCGACGGCCGAAGTGGTAGGCGAGGTGGTCCTGTCCGGCCGCCAGGATGCTGATGCCGAACACGCCCGCGCGCATCACCGCGTCGTGCGTCACCGAGGAGACGTTCAAGCACATCAGCATCATGGGAGGATCCAGCGACAGCGACGAGACGGCCGAGGCCGTCGTGCCGTACAGGTCCGCACCCTCGCGCGTGCTGATGACCGTCACCCCGGACGCGAAGTGCCCCGCGACGTCGCGGTACTGCTCCGACGTGACCGCATCCGCTGACTGATCCGCATCTTCATCCATTCTCGCCCTCCGAGCCGTCGTGGTCTGCCGATCGCCCACGATAGGTGCGCGCACCACGACGCCGACAGAGGCGAATGCTGTCACATATCATCAAGAACGTTGAAGAAGGTGGCCAAGAACTTCCCATTGAAGTGACTTTCTGGGGCTGTCAGGATGGCGGCGAGGAACGTCCAAGGAAGGAAGCCACCGCAATGGGAGCACGCAACGAGCGCATGGCGTTGACCACATTCATGCTGCCCGCCGGATACCACAAGGACAGCTGGCGTCGCCCCGACAGCCGCGCTGAAGAGCTCGGGAAGCTCGGCTTTCTCGCCGAGCTCGTGAAGATGGCGGAGGACGCGAAGTTCGACGCCGTGTTCTTCGGCGACATCTCGCACGCGAACACCATTCTGCGCGGCGACATCAAGATGAACGGGCTCTACGAGCCGATCGCCACCCTTGGCGCGCTGTCGGCCCTGACCTCACGCATCGGGCTGGTCGGAACGATGTCGACCTCGTTCGGACACCCGTACAACGTGGCCCGCCAGATCGCCGCGGTCGACCATCTCTCGGACGGACGCGCGGGCTGGAACATCGTGACCAGCTCCGACGGCCACAAGAACTTCGGTGCCGAAGCGACCCCGAACCCCACCGTGCGCTACCGACGCGCGACAGAGTTCGTCGAGGCCGTCGTCGCCCTGTGGGACAGCTGGGAGGATGGCGCCGTCATCGTCGACCGCGAGAGCGGATGGTGGGCCGACACCAGCAAGATCCACCGGATCGACCACCACGGCGACTACTTCCAGATCGAAGGTCCCATGACCTTCCCACGGAGCCCCCAGGGGCGCCCCGTCATGGCGCAGGCCGGTTCGTCCGGACCCGGCGTCGAACTGGGCACCGCATTCGGCGACATCATCTACACCGCGCAGCCCTTGCTGGATCGGTCGATCGACTTCTACGCGCGTTTCAAAGACCTCGCCGTCAAGAAGGGGCGCGCCGCGCACGAAGTGAAGATCCTGCCGGGCATCATGCCGATCCTGGGGAATACTCAGGCCGAGGCCAATGAGCTCGCCGACGAGCTGGCAGGCTTCGTCCACCTGGAGAACGGCCGGGAACAGCTGGCTGCGTCGTTGTCGATGGATCTTTCGGAGCTCGACATCGACGAGTCGATCCCGGCGGAGTGGTTCTCCGACGACCCCTCGATGGGCAGCCGATACGACCTCTACCGACTCAAGAGCGTCGACCAGGGAATGACGCTCAAAGAACTCATCATCGATCAGGCTCGTTCCACCGGACACCAGTGGATCGCGGGGACGCCGTCATCCGTGGCCGACATCATGGTGGACTGGTTCGAGCAGTACGCGTGCGACGGCTTCAACGTCAACGCACCGTATTACCCGGGCGGGTTCCAGATCATCTGCCAGACCCTGGTGCCGGAGCTCCAGGACCGCGGCTACTTCCACGCCGATTACCTCGGACCCACCCTGCGCGACAACCTCGGGCTGGACCGCCCGGCGGTCTGACCGGGACTCACGGCGCAGGGGGCACCGGCGTGGCGGGTCGGTCGGCGAAGACTTCGACGGCCGACTCGATCCACGCGTGGGCCCGCGCGTGCAGGCGGATGCTGCGCGAGCGCATGATCGCGATGTGGGCGCTGAAGTCATGCGCGGTCGACACCGGACGCGACAACACCCTGCGTCCCTCGTACGAGCGGTCGAGCATGGGATTGTCGTAGACGACCGCCGCTCCCAGATCGCGCCCGATGAGCGAGCGCAACGTCGCGTAGCTGCGGGTGCGGTGACGCACCTTCGGCGTGACCCCGCCATCGCGGAACAGCTCGAGGACCCGACCGTACAGCGGCTCGGCGTCGAAGAACAACATGGCCTGGTCGGCCAGATCGGCGACCGTGACGGCATCCTTGGCCAACAGCGGGCTGGACTCCGCCAGCAGCACGTGGGGTTCGACCTTCAGGAGGGGCAGGGACTCCAGCCCGGGGAGAACGTCGAGGTTGAACAGGAACGCCAGGTCGAGCGATCCTTCCAGCACCTTGGCCTGCAGGTCGTCGTGATACCCCTCGACGAACTGCACCTCCACGAGCGGGAAACGCTCCTCGAAGATCGCGAACATCTGCGGAACGATGCGCGGCGCCAACGGCGAATAGCAGCCGACGCTGAGCGGCCCACGCACTTGGGCGCGGTCGCCGTGCGGGACATACACCATCTCGCCGGCCATGTCGAGAATCTGGCTGGCTTGCAGAAAGGCCGCGCGACCGGCGGGCGTGAGCGTGATGCCCTTCGACTTGCGTTTCACGCAGAGCTGGGCTCCGACCACGCGCTCCAACTCCATGATGGACATCGAGATCGCCGACGGCGCCATGTGCAGTTGACGAGCCGCCTCGCTCATCGTCCCCGCCTCGGCGGCGGCGACGAAATGCCAGAGCTGCCGGAGGGTGATGTGCGGGTTGCGCTTGAGTTCCATCGATCCCCGTTCTGCCGGGCGCGTCTTCACGGTGCGACCCGACTCTACCTGCTTCTATCCCGCACGCCGCTGCGCGAGCAGAGCGGTGAGCTGGCGCACGTCGGCCACGCCGTCGAAATCCGCGATGAGATCGGCCACGTCGGCGGCCAGGGCCGCATCCAGTCCGCCGCCGAACGCCATGTTGCGATCGAACTTCTCGCGCACTTCCGCCTCCGTCAGCGGCGCCCGATAGATGTCGCCGCGCGGCGCGTCCGTGCGCACGCGCACGGTACGCCCGTCGGCGAAGTCGACCTCCACCTCCGCGGTCTGGTACTCGGTCCGCGGCAGGGAGTCGACGATGTCGATCCGCTCCAGGAGCGCCTGCACCGGTGCCGACCCCATGACGTCGGGCTGCAGGTGCTCGGGGCGCAGTTCGCGATGCACGAGGCCCACCGCCACGTTGTACCGGATGCTGAACATGCCGGCGACCTCGGGGTTGCGGTCGGGGACGAAGTCCTGCCCGGTGAAACCCGCCTTGGTGACCGGGTTGACGTGCACCCGCACGGCGGCGACCGCCGCGGGGTCGAGGTCGTGGAGGTCGGCCAGTCGCACCGCGGCATCCAGGGACGGGTGCGCCGCGCGGCACGAGGACCAGGGCTTGATGATCATGTCGGCGTTGTACTCGGCGCCCAGCCCGCTCACGAGCTTCTCGGCGTCGGGTGCGGGGCTGTAGAGGTCGAAGAAACCGAACCGGCCGGCGATCGGGTCGATCGGACCGGTGAAACCCGCCTTGGCCAGATCGGCGGAGAAGATCCCGTTGCGCGCCGAGTTGGCTTGCGGCAGCTTGAACGAGTCGGCGAGGTCGAAGAGGTTCGCGACGGTGCCGGAGACCTGGTTCAACGCGATCCCCATGCCGTTGCTGAACTCGTCGACGCCGAAACCCTGCAGCTTGCCGCTGATCGCGACCGCGCCCAGGGCGTTCACGGTCCCGGTGTTGTCGCCGCCGGATGCCGTGTGGAACCCGGATGCCACCGCCAGCCGCGACGCCACGTCATCACCGAGGATGAGCGCGGCCAGCACGTCACGCCCGGTCGCTGCCTGACGTTCCCCTACCGCGAGCGCCACCGGGATCGTCGTCCCGCCGATGTGGGCGGCCTTGGCGCGCTCGCCGGCGGCCTCCGCACCCACCGACTCGAAGTCGTACGAGCGCATCATCAGCGCGTTGACCATCGCGGCGTTGTGAGCGGGGATGCGGGCGTCGCGCAAGAACACCGTTGCCTCCGGGGTGCCGCCCCATCCGGTGACGAGCGTCGCAAACGCGTCGTTGCCCCGCGCCCGCTGCCCGGCGACGATGTTGCCGACGGCGTCGAGCAACCGCGTCTTCGCGCGGGCCACGGCCTCGGGCGGGAGCTCGTCGTATCCGGTTGCGACGAGGTGTTCGGCGACACGCCTGCTCATGTTCACGGCTCTGTTCCTCCCCTGTGGGTGCGACGGGTCGTGCGGTGCGACGGCCGGCCGTCCCCAGCCTGGCATCCGTCAAGACATCAGAGAATATCTACTTTTGCGCGTATTGTTTCAGCAAATTTGACTATAAGCTGTCCGATCCGAACGATGTGATGACCGTGCGGGCCAGGGCACCCGCCGCCTGATCGGCGTAGGCCTCGTTGATCTGGCAGATGTCGATCTCCCGCGCGACCAAGTCGTCCAGGTTCAGGCGCCCCTGCAGGTAGAACTCGCACAGCAGCGGGATGTCCCGGCGGGGGTCGGTTGAGCCCATGTACACCCCGGTCACCGAGCGTTGGGCCCCGATCAACGTCGGCAGCGGCTGGATCTCCAGCGGTCTCGGGTCCCGCGGGATGCCAATCAGGTACGTCGTCCCGCCCTTGCGGGGAAGCAGCAGCGCCTGGTCCAACGGGGCGCGCGCGCCGCTGCACTCGAAGGCGTGATGCACACCGCGACCGCTGAGTTCCCGCACCCGCTCCACGACGTCTTCGCTCTGCGCATCCACGACGTCGGTGGCGCCGAAGCGGCGCGCGAAGTCGAGCTTGTCCGCCGAGACGTCCACACCGATGATCCGCTCCGCGCCCGCCAGCCTCGCCCCCTGCACGATGTTCAGCCCGACGCCACCGAGCCCGATCACCGCGACGGTCTCGCCGGGCCGCACGCGCGCGGCGTTGAGCACCGCACCCACGCCGGTGCTGACGGCACAACTGATGATGGACGCCTGCGGAAACGGCACCTCCCGGGGAATGCGCACCAGCTGGTTCTCGTGCGCGATCGACACCTCGGCGAACGCTGAGATCCCGAGCGTCGCCACGCGGTCGCCGCCCCGGGTGAACCGCGGCGGCTCGTCGGCACCGCGCTCCAGCGATTCCGGCGCCAGACACCGGAACGGCGCACCCGCGACACACTCCTCGCACTCGCCGCACAGCCGCACTTCGGTCCCGACGACGTGGTCACCGACCCGGAGATTGCGCACCTCCGCGCCCACGGCCCGCACGACCCCGGCCATCTCGTGACCGGCGATGAGCGGCAGGGTCCGGCCGCGGTCGATGGTGGCGACGTTCATGTCCGAGTGACACAATCCGGCCGCCTTGACCTCGACTAGGACCTCCCGACCCCGAGGTTCGCCGGGCGAGAGGTCCTCCACGGAGAATATCCCGTCCAGCTGGTTCACTACCGCTGCCCTTGCCACCCTGTGCTCCCTTCGTCGACGACACCGCGAGCGATCGTTATATTGTCAAAAATGCTGACAATTGAATGGGTTTCGGAACGCTCGACTTGACAGTAGTCTGGCTCGCGGCTCCTGGCCAGCGACAACGACTCGCGAGGAGTCTCGACCGGGTAGCGCAACCGTCGCGCGCCCAGAAAGGTCCGGGGACCCATGCGCGCAGCCGTCCTGAAGGCGATCGGCGAACCTCTGCAGCTCACCGACCTGACGGTGGACGAACCGACCGGAAAAGAAGTTCGCGTGCGGGTTCGCGCCTCGGGCCTGTGCCACTCGGACCTCACGGTCTCGACCAACGACCTCGGGTTTCCGCTGCCGATGGTCATGGGACACGAGGTCGCCGGGGTAATCGACGCCGTCGGCGACGCGGTCGACGGCTTCGCCGTGGGCGATCGCATCGCCGTCTGCTCGGAGACCTGGTGCGGCGAGTGTGCGAACTGTCGGCGCGGTCAGACATTCCGGTGCAGCAACCCGATGGCGATCCGTCGCTCCCCGGACCAGCCCTCGCGCCTGACCGACGGCACCGAACGGGTGCAGGCCTTCCTCGGGGTGGGCGGATTCGCCGAACAGGTGATCGTCCACCAGAACAACCTCATCCCCATCCCGGACGACCTGCCGTTCGACCGCGCCGCGCTGCTCGGGTGCGGCGTCGCGACCGGGGCGGGCGCCGCCTTGAACTCGGCGGACGTGCGCCGCGGCGACTCCGTCGCCGTCATGGGGTGCGGCGGCGTCGGGCTCAACACGATCCAGGGCGCGGCCATCGCCGGGGCCCAGCGGGTGATCGCCATCGA
This sequence comes from Microbacterium sp., assembly GCF_047972865.1. Classification (GTDB taxonomy): domain Bacteria; phylum Actinomycetota; class Actinomycetes; order Actinomycetales; family Microbacteriaceae; genus Microbacterium. The sequence goes on along the minus strand of NZ_JBKEAY010000193.1, from coordinate 30,341 downwards.
CCTCGCAGACGACAAGCTCGAACTGGCCCGCCGGTTCGGAGCCACGGACGTCATCAATGCCGCCGAGGTCGACCCCGTCGCGGCGGTGTCAGAGATCACCGGCGGTGTCGGGGTCACATACACGTTCGAGGTCACCGGCACCAAGAACGCCGCGATCACGTGCATGGACATGCTGGCCGTCGGCGGGACGACGTTCATCATCGGGGTGCAAAAGCCCGGCACCGTCTTCGAACTGCCGTTCACGTACTTCTTCGACCAGAAGGCCATGCGCGGTGTCGCAATGGGGTCGACCAACCCGAAGGTGGACCTCCCCCGATACGCCGACCTGTACCTGCAAGGACGGTTCAACCTCGACGATCTCGTCGGGCGAACGATCTCGCTGGACGACGTGAACGACGCGTACGCCGACCTTCAGCGAGGCTCCGTCGCCCGCTCCGTCATCGTCTTCGACGACTGACCACACACCACACCCCAAGAGAGGACACGGATGTCCCAGACGGTTTCCGAGCGACCGGGCTTTTTGGCCCAGCCGCTGCACCTGTTCATCGACGGCGAGTTCGTCCCGGGCGCCGCCGAGGAGCTGACCATCATCGACCCATCCAGCGGTGAAACACTCGCCGCGGCGGCCGCGGCGGACGCGAGCGACATCGACCGCGCCGTACGCGCCGCCCGACGCGCCTTCGACGAAGGCCCGTGGCCGACGATGCCGGCGAACCAGCGCGGCAAGCTGCTGTGGCGACTCGCAGACCTCATCGAGGCCAACGGCGATGAGATCGCGATGATCGAGTCGCTCAACACCGGCAAGCCGCTCCCGATGGCGCGGGGCTTCGAGGTGGGAGGGGCCGCCGAGACCTTCCGGTACTACGCCGGATGGGCCACGAAGATCAACGGAGAGACACGCAACGTCTCACTCCCGGGCGAGTGGCACACCTTCACCGCGCGAGAGCCGATCGGCGTGGCCGGACTCATCATCCCGTGGAACAGCCCGTTCGTGATGGCGGCCTCGAAGCTGGCCCCGGCCCTCGCGGCCGGGTGCACCGTCGTACTCAAACCCGCCGAGTTGACGCCGCTGACGGCCCTGCGGCTGGCCGAACTCGTCGCCGAAGCCGGCTTCCCACCGGGCGTCGTCAACATCGTGCCGGGACTGGGCAACATCGCCGGTCAGGCCCTGGCCGACCATCCGCTCGTCGACAAGATCGCGTTCACCGGATCGACGGCTGTCGGCAAACGGCTGCTCGCCTCCGCGGCGGGGAACCTGAAACGGGTCACCCTGGAGCTGGGCGGTAAGTCGCCGGTGTTCATCTTCAAAGATGCCGACCTCGACCGCGCGATCGACGGGGCGGCGATGAGCATCTTCGGCAACACCGGGCAGGTGTGCGCCGCCGGGTCGCGTCTGTTCGTCCACTCCGACGTGGCCGACGAGGTCATCGCCGGCATCGCCGAGAAGGCCCGCACGATCCCGGTCGGCGGCGGGCTCGAACCCGGCAGCGTCATCGGCCCGCTCATCTCCGAGCGCCAGCGCGAGCGCGTGCTCGGCTATATCGAGAGCGGCCGGTCGGAGGGAGCCGACCTCGTCGCCGGTGGCGGGGTGCTGTCCCGATCCGGCTTCTTCATCGAGCCGACGATCCTGACGGACACCCGCCCCGACATGACGGTGGTTCGGGAGGAGATCTTCGGCACGGTCCTGGTCACCCAGACCTTCGACGACGACGTGACCGTCGATGAGCTGGCCGCGCGGGCGAACGACACCGTGTACGGGCTCTCGTCGTCGGTGTGGACGCGCGACGTCACTCGGGCACTGCGGATGACGCGGCGCATCAAGGCGGGGAACGTGCGGGTCAACTCGGCGATCGGCATCGACCCGAACATGCCGTTCGGCGGCTTCAAGCAGTCCGGCTGGGGCAAGGAGAACGGCCGCGAAGGCCTGGAGGCCTACACCGAGGTCAAGGCGGTCGCCGTCAATCTGAACGACTGAACGACCGACAAGGCGGCGGGGAGGGGCATTCGCCCCTCCCCGCCGCCTTGTCGGTTACCAGCCGTAGGAGAAGTCGTGGCGGCTGAGCCGCTCGGCGCCGTCCTCGGTGATGACGTAGGTGTATCCGGCGGTGAAGCCCTCTCGGCCGATCTCGGTGAGCGAGGCCGGGTGCATCACGAGCGTCATCCCCGGTTCGAGCGCGATGTCGGTGTTGTCCCCGAGCACCCAGCCGTCAGCGACGTCCAGACCGATCGCGTGACCGTGGGAGAACGGGTTCATGCCGCCGTGCTCGGCGATGCGCTTGCGCAGTGCCTTCGACACGTCGGAGACGAGCGTTCCGGGCTTCAACATGGACTCGCCCAGCGCGTATCCCTCCGCCCACGCCGCCCCGAGCCGCTTCATGACGGGGGTGAGTTCAGTCACCGGCATCGCGAAGGGCAGTTGGGCGTAGTAGCCGCCGAACGCCGGCGTCACCTCCATGAACAGCGTTCCGCCCGCCTCCAGCACATCGCCGGTGGGATAGCGATCGAAGTTCATGAACGAGCCGTCGGCGTCGATCACTTCCAGCGAGTATGGCGAGCGGTGCTCGAAGAGGTACTGTTTGGCCGCCGCGTACACGGTGTAGTCGGTGACTCCCGGCCGGACGATCTCACGCAAGACGTCGTAGCAGTCGTCGGCGATCGCAGCCGAGCGACGCATCAGCGCGATCTCGTTGTCGCTCTTGATCGCTCGCAGCGACCAGAAGATGTCACTCGTGTCCTCGATGCGCTCGGGCCCGAAGGCGTCGAGCATCTCCTGGAAGACGGCGACGCCGATGGCGTTCCCGCCGGCGTATCCGATTTTTCCGGTGACGCCCATCTTCCGGATCAGCCCCACCGAGTCGTTCTTCAGCCCGTAGGCGCCATCACCGAACGGGTACACGTCGATGAACTCGCGGATCGGCCCGTTCTTGTCGAGCTTGGGCGAGCGTGCCAGCGCCGGGTGGATGAAGTGGGTAAGGTTGCCCTCCAGCGGAAGCACGATCATCCCACCGGCACCCATGTTCGAGATGTAGCGCACGTGACCCCGGTTGAAGATGTCCTGGAGCCCGGCGACCAGGATGACCTCGATGCCGCGTTCCCGCATCCGCTCACGGATCTTCGCGATGCGCTCGGTGAGTTCGGACACCGGGATCGTGGTCAGCTCGCTCGTCGTGGTCATGCAGTCTCCTTCGCTCCGTCGGGGCGCGCGGGCGCGCGCGATCGCCGCGGAGCGGGGTCGCTCCCGAGATCTCGGAGGATGCTGGGCACCACCGCCCGCCACGTTCCCGACGCTCCCACACTGACACGACGCCACACACCGATAAAGAGCGAAGTTCTGCGCTTACATTGTCGAGAAACTTCACATTGTGCGCGGGTGGGCGTCAGCGCTCCGGCGGCCGGGGCAGCCGGAATCGTCCGACCATCTCGGCGATGCTCCGGCGGATCTCAGCGGTGCCGGCCCGCTCCGGCAGCAGCGTGCCGATCATCTGCCAGCCTGCGTTGAAGGCGGCGATCTGGTTCACCGCGGCGAGGATGTCCAGTGCCGCGTCGACCTCACCGTCGTCGACCGCCTCCTGGATGTGACGCTGGATCTGGTCCCGGCGACCGATCTGATAGCGGCGGTGCAGTTCCTGCAGCTCGGTGTCCTCGGCGGCGAGCGCCCAGAAGGCGAGCACGATACGTTCGCCCGTCGGGCCGTCGGAGTGGCGGGGCAGCAGCGCGGCGCACAGGTGCGCGACGGCGTCCAGCCCGCGACGCCCGCGCGTCCGCTCGGCGACACGGTCGTTGGACTCTTCGAAGACGGTCTGGAACGCGGCCGTCAGCATGCTCCGCTTGTCGGGGAAGTAGTACGCGATCGCACCATGGGCAAAGCCCGCCTCGGCGGCGACCTTGCGCATCGTCGCGTGCTCGAACCCCTCGCGGGCGACGACGCTCATCACTGCTTCGACGATGTGAACGCGGCGCGCGTCGTGGTCGACGATTTTCGGCACGGTGCTCCCAACAACGGTTTCCCTCCCAGCTTGTCCCCTCCGCGGCCCGAGGGGGCGCGCGAAGCCCGTCGATCGACGTTTGTTACCGACTCGATATTTATTTTGACCGGTTGGAGAGTAACCTACTTTTACCAGTTGGAGAAAAACCGACGGCGCTCCCCGCGCCGGGTGATTCACCGGGGTGATCAGACGAAGGAGTCAGACGTGAACAGATCCAACCGTGTATTCGGCGCCGTCGCAGCGGTCTCGGCAGCCGCACTCATCCTGGCCGGATGCTCCGGCTCCGACGACGCCGGCGGCGCGCCCACCGGGGGCGGCGAGGGCCTGCAGAAGATCACCGTCGGGACGGTCGGCATCATCTCCTACGGATCCATCCTGGGCGGGATCGAACAGGGCTTCTTCGCCGACGAGGGCCTCGAGGTGGAGACGACGACCATCGCCAACCCACCCGCCGGGATGGCCGCCGCCCAGTCCGGCCAGCTCGACGTGTCGTACTCCCCCAGCATCCCGTTGCTGAACGCCCTCTCGCAGGGCGTCGAGATCCAGGTCGTGGCCGCCGCCGACGGGTTCCCCCCCAACATGGAGATCGAACCGGGCGTCACGGTCGTCGACGACACCGGACTCTACGCGGCCGTCGGCAGCGACATCACCGAGGTGACCGACCTCGCGGGCAAGACGGTGTCGGTACCCGCCCGCAACGCGCAGCTCGAAGTCACCATCGCGGCGCTGCTGGACGACGCGGGCATCGACACGACGAGCGGCGTGAACTGGGTCGTCCTCGACTTCACCTCGGCCGTCGCCGCCCTCGAAAGCGGGACGGTGGATGCCGCCGGACTGGTGTCGCCGTTCACCGACGAGGCCGAAGCGGCCGGGGCCGCCCGGATCGCCTCACCGGCGATCGAGTTCTTCGGCGCTGGTGCAATCGGCCTCTGGGTCGCGGGGAAGCAACAGATCGCCGCCGACCCCGACCTCTACGAGCGCTTCCAGCGCGCGGCGAACAAGGCGAGCGAGTGGGCCAACGAACACCCCGAGGAGGCGATCCAGGCCGGACTCGACTTCAACGAATCCAACCTGACCGTCGCCGACATGAACGTGCCGTTCTGGCCGACCGAGGTGACGCAGGAAGACCTCGACCGCCCGAACGAGTCCCTCGTGCAGCTCGGCTACCTCGACGCCCCCGCCCCGACCGACGGCGTGATCTGGACGAAGTGACGTCGCGAGGGAGAACCCCATGACGAACTCACCCACACTGAAGTACGCGATCGGTGTCGTCGGTGTGCTGCTGTCGCTGTCGGTATGGCAGCTCGCAGCGACCGTCGGGCCGATGGCCGCCGCACCGTTGCCCTCCGTCACGGAGTCGTTCGCCGCGCTGGGCGGGCTGATCGGGACGGCCCAACTGTGGCAGGCGACCGCCGACACCGTGGTCATGGCGATCATCGGCCTCGCACTGGCGACCGCCGTCGGGATCGTTCTCGGTATCGGCATCGGCGTGTCGCCGCTCGCGATGCACGCCACCCGTGTACCGCTGGAGTTCTTGAAGCCGATCCCGCCGATCGTGGTCCTGCCGATCACCGTGCTGGTGATGGGACCGACCATGGCCATGGGGATCTTCCTCATCTTCATCGGCAGCTTCGTGGCCATCGCGGTGCAGACCTCGGCCGGCGTGTTCGACACCGAGCCGGTGCTGCGCGACACCGGACGCTCCTACGGGATGCGGCGGGGTGAGGTGCTGGGGCGGATCGTGCTGCCCAGCGCCCTCCCCTACATCGGCACCGCCATCCGCGTGTCCGCTCCGGTGTCCCTCGTCATCGCCGTGGTGGCGGGCCTCCTCGGCGGCAGCCCAGGGCTCGGCAAGAGCATCTTCCTGGCGCAGGTCAGCGGCCGGCAGGACGTGCTGTTCGCCTACGTGATCGTGCTCGGGGTGCTCGGGCTGATCTTCCAGTGGTTGAGCCAGTACGGCGAGCAGAAGCTCCTCTACTGGCACCCCCAATACCGGAAGGAGGCGGCGTGATGTCGCTGACCTCGTCCCTGCCGGTCCGCGTGAAGCTGGCCCGGAGACAGCGTCGCTCAGGCCTGCCGAAATGGGTGCTCATCGGCGCGGAGATCGTGGTGCCCGTCCTCCTCATCGCGTTGTGGTGGGTGGCCTCGGACACGTCCACGAACGCCTTCTTCCCGCCCCTGCGGAAGATCGTCGAGCGACTCTGGCTGGACGCACAGACCGCCGCGTACTGGACCGACGTGGGCTCGTCGATGGGCAACTTGGCGCTGTCGTTCGTGCTCGCCTCGGTGCTCGGCATCGTCATCGGCATCGCCTTCGGCCTGGTTCGGCCGCTGGCGTGGCTCATCGAGCCCACGGTGCAATTCTTCCGCGCGATCCCGCCGGTGGCACTCGTGCCCATCTTCGTCTCGCTGATCGGGTTCGGCAACGAGACGCGCGTCATCACGATCACGATCTCCGCGTTCTTCCCGATTCTGATCTCGACCATCGACGGCGTGCGCGGCATCGAGCCGACGATGGGGATGGTGAGCAGGGTGTATGGGATCAGCGGGTTGTCGCGGGTCGTCTCGATCGTGCTCCCGGCCGCCAGTCCGCGGATCCTGTCCGGAATGCAGGTGAGCCTGATCACGGCCTTCGTCGTGATGATCGCGAGCGAGATGCTCGGCTCGTCCAACGGACTCGGGGCGAGGACCCTGCTCGCCAAGGACTCGTTCGACAACGTCGGGATGTGGGCCGGTGTGCTCACCCTCGGTGTTCTCGGGTACGCCACCACGGCCGTATTCACCGTGTTCCGGCGCGTCACCCTCCGCTGGTACATCGCGTCGCAGCAACAACAGAAGAACGGATGACCATGACCTCCACGATGGAAGCGACCCCGCGCCTGAGCGTGCGGCACCTCGCGAAGACCTACGAGACCAAGAGCGGCGGCGTGCCCGTCATCGCCGACCTCACCTTCGACGTCGCGGCGGGCGAGGTCGTATGCATCGTCGGCCCCTCCGGGATCGGCAAGACCACCCTGCTGAAGTGCCTCACCGGCCTGCAGAGCATCTCCTCCGGTTCGGCCGAGCTCGACGGCGTCGAGATCGACGGGCCGCCGCGCGAGATGGCGCTGGTGTTCCAGGAGTACACCAAGTCGCTGATGGCCTGGCTCACGGTCGCGAAGAACGTGCGACTGCCGCTGAAGCACCTGCACCTGCCCTCCGCCGAACGCGAGGAACGCGTCGCCTCGGCGATCGCCGCGGTGGGCCTGAGCGGAAACGAGAACAAGTATCCCTGGCAGCTGTCCGGCGGCATGCAGCAGCGGGTCGCGATCGCGCGTGCGATCGCCTACCGTCCGGAAGTGCTGATCATGGATGAGCCGTTCGCTTCGGTGGATGCGCAGACCCGGTTCGAGCTGGAGGATCTGTGCCTGCGGATCCGGGACCAGTTCGGCATGACGATCGTCATCGTGACGCACGACATCGATGAAGCGGTCTACCTCTCCGACCGCGTCGTGGTGCTGGGCGAGCGCCCGGCGAAGGTCACCGAGATCATCCCGATCGACTTCGGCGAGGCACGCGACCAGATCACGACGCGCTCGCTCCCCCAGTTCGCCCACTGGCGGACCGAGATCCTCGAGCTCATTCGCAAGGCGGGCTAACCGGTGGACCCGATCGAGCCGCGCGGCTACGAGACGTTCTCGGGCACCGCGTCCGAGTTCTTCTCGGAGTCGGTGCCGGCGTGGCGGGCACGCACGCCGGCACCGCCGGGTGCACCCAACGTGGTCGTGATGCTGGTCGATGACCTCGGGTTCAGCGACCTCGGTCCGTACGGGAGCGAGATCCCGACGCCCCACATCGACGCGCTCGCCCGCGACGGCTGGACGTTCACCAACTACCGCACCGCGCCGATGTGCTCGCCGGCCCGCGCGGCGCTGCTGACCGGGTTGAACCCGCACCGCGCCGGATTCGGGTTCGTCTCCCACACCGACCCCGGTTTTCCGGGGTACGCGTGCGAGATCCCAGAGAATGCGCCGACCCTGGCGGAGTCGCTGCGCGCGGGCGGCTATGCCACGTTCATGGTGGGCAAGTGGCACCTGACCCGCGAGCAGGACCTGCACGACGGCGCCGACAAGTCGTCGTGGCCGCTGCAGCGTGGATTCGATCGGTACTTCGGCGCGATGGACGGGTTCACCTCGCTCCACCACCCGCACCGGCTCATCCGGGACAACTCGCCGGTGGCCGTGGAGTCCTACCCCGAGGGCTATTTCCTCACCGACGAGATGACCCGCGAAGCGCTGGGCATGATCCACGACCTCCGCGCGAACGACCCCGCCAAGCCCTTCTTCCTGTACTACGCGCACACGTCGGTGCACGGCCCCATCCAGGCCCAGCACGAGGACATCGAGAAGCAGCGCGGCCGCTACGAGGCGGGCTGGAACCGGCTGCGCGACGAGCGGTTCGCGCGGCAGCGGCGGACGGGGGTCGTCCCGCCGCACGCGCAGCTGCCGCCGGAGCACCTGGCGGACGCGGACCGCATCCCGGACTGGGACACGCTGACCGACGACGAACGCCGCCTGTTCGCCTGCCACATGGAGGCGTACGCCGCCGCCGTCGTGGAGATCGACCGCAGTGTCGGGACGATCCTCGCCGATCTAGCATCCCGCGGCGAGGCCGACAACACGATCTTCGTCGTCGCGAGCGACAACGGCGGCACGGCCGAAGGCGGGCCCAGCGGCACGCGCAGCTACTTCGCTCAGTTCGCCCAGCTGACGGCGCTCCCGGACGACTGGGTCCGCGACGTGCCGCGCGAACCGACCGACATCGGCGGGCCGACGATGTTCGCGCAGTACCCCGCCGGGTGGGCGAGGGTCTCGAACACGCCGTTCCGGTCCTTCAAGGCCACGACCTACGAAGGCGGAGTGCACGCGCCCCTGGTGGTGTCGTGGCCGCGCATGCCCGCAGCGAAGAAGGGGCCGCGGGACCAGTTCGTCTTCGTCTCCGACCTGTCACCGACGATCCTGGAGCTCACCGGCGTCCCACCGCTGTCACGGCGTGCGGGCCGGGAGTCCGCCGAGGTCGACGGCAGCAGCGTCGCCGACATCCTCCGGGATCCGGCCGCGGACGGCCGGGAGTCCCAGTACTTCGAGTGCGTCGGGCGACGGGCATACGTGGCGGACGGGTGGAAGCTGGTGTCGCCGGTCGCCCCCACCCCCGCGGCGGGCGCGGCCGGCGGCACCTGGGAACTGTACGAGCTGACCGCCGACCCCACCGAAGTGAACGACCTGGCGGCACAGCACCCGGAGCGCGTGGCGACGATGGCCCGGGCCTGGCGCGCGTCCGCGTGGCACAACACCGTGTTCCCCCTGGACGACAACGGCAGGCTTCACCTCAACCGCCCCGACACCGATCTCCAGTTCACCCGGCCCATGCGGCTGCTCCCGTTTCGCCCGGCCCTCGAGCGCTGGCGATCATCGATGTACACGCACCTGAAGTCGTTCCTGATCGAGGCGGACCTCACACTGGACGCGGGAGCACAGGGCGTCATCGTGGCCCACGGCGACCAGGGCGGCGGGTACCTGCTCGCGATCGACGACGGTGCGCCGCTGATCTCCTACAACGCCTATGGCGACATGCACCGGGCTCGAGGCCCGCGGCTCGCAGAGGGCAGTCACCGCATCATCCTTCGCTTCGACGAGGTCGAGGGGCTGCGCTGGCGGGTCGAGCTCACCGTGGACGGCGAGCGGGTGGCCGGCCTGGACGCCACGGTGCCGATGATGCTGGGGATGGCCCCCTTCACCGGAATCAGCGTCGGCTACGACTTCGGCGGCCCCGTCGACGGGGACCTCCACCGGGCACACGGAGCGTACCGGCTCTCGAACGCGCGGATCGACCGGCTGCAGTACGTTCCCGGCGCACCGAGCACCCACGACCCGCTCGTTCTGAACGACGTCGCAGCCGCCGTCGCGACACTCGCCGACTGACGCCGCGCGGGTCGATGGCCGATCACCCGGTGCCGGCGGCCTCGATCAGCTCGCTGAGCTCGTACCAGCGGTCCTCGAGGTCACGAGTGTCCGCCTCGAGAGCGGTGATGCGCTCCATCTCCTGCCCCAGGCCCACGTAGTCGGACTGGTCGTGCTCGGCGAGGCTGTCGCGTCGCGCCGCCGTCTCCTGCTGGAGCTTCTGCAGGCGCCGCTCCACGGATGCCCGTTCCTTCTGCGCGGCACGCAGGTCCGCGCCACTCAACCCGGGCGCCGAACCGCCCGACGCCGCCGCCGGTGGAGTGTGCGCACGCTGCTGCTCACGCAGCCGCAGGTACTCATCGATTCCGCCGGGCAGGTGCCGCAGGCGCCCGTCGAAGATCGCGTACTGCTGGTCGGTCACCCGTTCCAGGAAGTAACGGTCATGGCTGACGACCACGAGCGTCCCCGGCCAAGAATCGAGCAGATCCTCCATGGCCGCGAGCATGTCGGTGTCGAGGTCGTTGGTCGGCTCGTCGAGGATCAGCACGTTGGGCTGCTGCAGCAGGATGAGCAGCAGCTGCAGCCGCCGTTTCTGCCCGCCGGAGAGGTCCTTGACCGGCGTGGACAGCTGGGCGCTCGCGAAACCCATCCGCTCCAGCAACTGCCCCGGTGTCAGCTCCTGCGCCTTCGACCCCGATCCGAACGTGTACGTGCTCCGCAACCGCCCGATCACGACCCGCACCGGGTCGTCGAGGTGCTCCTCGAGCTCGTCCAGGCGCTGCGTGAGCGTGGCCACCTGCACCGTCTTCCCGCGCCTGACGCGGCCCGCTGTGGGGGCCACCTCCCCGGAGACCAGGCCCAGGAGCGTCGACTTGCCGGCACCGTTGACCCCGAGGATGCCGGTGCGTTCGCCGGGCGCCAGCCGCCACTCCACGTCGCTCAGCACGGGTGACCCGTCGTAGGCGACCCCCGCATCGAGCAGGTCGACGACGTCCTTCCCGAGGCGGGAGATCGCCAGGGACTGCAGGGCGAGCGCATCCCGGATCTCGGGCACATCCTCGATCAACTGGTTGGCCGCGTCGATGCGGAACTTCGGTTTGGACGTCCGGGCCGGGGCGCCGCGGCGCAGCCACGCCAGTTCCTTCCGGGCGAGGTTTCGCCGCCGCGATTCGATCGCCGCCGCCTGACGGTCACGCTCCACCCGCTGCAGGATGTAGGCCGCGTAGCCGCCCTCGAAAGGCTCGACGATTCGGTCGTGCACCTCCCAGGTCATGGTGCAGACCTCGTCGAGGAACCAGCGGTCGTGGGTGACGACCAGCAGACCCCCGGATCCGGGCGCCCACCGCGTTCTCAGGTGCGCCGCCAACCACGCGATGGCCTCGACGTCCAGGTGGTTGGTCGGCTCGTCCAGGAAGAGGACATCGTCCTCCCCCACCAGCAGCGCCGCTAGCGACACCCGCCGCCGCTGCCCGCCGGACAGGTCCCGCACCGGGGTGTCGAAGTCGAGATCGCCGAGCAGCCCGGCGATCACGTCGCGGATGCGCGCGTCACCCGCCCACACGTGCTCCGGCTCGTCGCCGACCACCGCGTGACGGATCGTCACGTCATCGTCGAGGTCGTCGGCCTGATCCAGCACCCCCACACGGACCCCGCCGCGCACCGTGACACGACCGCCATCGGGCTGCTGGATCCCGGCGAGCATCCGCAACAGGCTCGACTTCCCGTCACCGTTGCGGCCCACCACGCCGATGCGGTCCCCCTCGTCGATGCCGAGGGAGACACTGTCGAACACGACCTTGGTCGGGTACTCGAGGTGAAGCGCCTCCGCGCCGAGCAGGTGCGCCATCAGGGGCGGGTCACACGGCGTCGCGGCGTCATGCGATCCAGTCTAGGCCGTCACCCGGAGCCGGCCCGAAGGTCGGCTGCGAGCCCAGACCTACCGAGCGAGACCGAACATCGCGGCCCAATTCTCGGCCGTCATTCCCGCACGATAGTCGCGCTGCATTTGCGCATCGAGGAACTCGACCAACAGTCGATTTTCGAGCCAGACTTCGACGCATTCACACGGACCACGATTGCAAATACGTGCCAGCCAACCCCGTTCTTCGGCAAGATCCACAATCTTCGAGCGCTTCAGTCTCGCGCAGACGGCCACATGAGCGAAGGGGGGTCCTGCATCACGGTCCCTGATCTCACAGGCCAGTTGATCCGGCCCGGCTTCGAGCACATGTGTTGTCGGGTAGACCTCAATTGCGGTGCCGTCGTCTTGTTCCGCGAAGGCGATCCAGCAGTCGGGAAACGGCGGAAAGGGCAGGGCGACGCCGCCCATCACGTGAGCGAGAAAGGCCGCCACCTCTTCCGGCGTGTCGGCGCTGATGGATAGATGAAGAAGGCTCATGGTGATTCGGTACCACGAAATCCGAACGGCAGTAAAGTCCGCCCCAGCCGCCCCGGGTCTCGGTGGGATCCGCCCGGTCAGGTCTCGCCGTCTGTCAGCGGGACGTAGGCGAGCTGCACGACCTGCGCGCCGCGCGCACGGGAGACGACCTGAGCGCGACCGGGCCGGCTCGGCACCGCCTTCACCTTGCCGATCAACTGTCCCTCTTCCGGACTGCCGCTGAGCAGAACGCCGGTGACGCCGAGATCTGTCATGGCCTGCAGGATCGGGTCGTACGCCGCGCGTGAGGCGCCCCCGAGGCGACGAGTCACGATGACGTGGAGGCCGAGGTCTCCGGCCTGCGCGAGCAATGGCGCGAGGACGGCGACCGGGTTGCCGTGCGGGGTCGCCACCAGGTCGTAGTCGTCGATCAGGATGAAGCCCTCGGCCCCGCTCCACCAGCTCCGCCGTCGGAGCTGTTCCGGCGTCACGTCCGGTCCGGGCAGCCGGTCACGGAAGAACTCCGCCAGCTGTTGCGCGGCCCCGACGGTCTGTTCGGCGGTCGTCAGGTAGGCCCCCAGGTACTCCTGGGGGATCTCGCCGAGGTGAGCACGACGGTAATCGACCATGAAGATGCGCGCCGCCCCGGGTTCGTAGCGGCGCGTGATCTCGTGCATCAACCCACGGAGCAGAGACGACTTGCCCGCGCCGGAATCGCCGTACAGGTAGAGGTGGGGTTCGGTGGCCGGGTCGATCCCGACGGGCGCCAGCGCGTCTTCGTCCAGACCCAGCAGGAGCTGTTCCCGGCGGGCGTCGGGATGCGCCTGCAGCTGCGCCAACGGCAGCATGTCGGGCAACAGCCGCAGCTTCGGTCCGGGTTCGTGCGTCCACGCGGCGTTCACGCGCGCGACGAGGTCCTCGGTGCCGGCCGCCAGCGTGGCCGCCTCCGGCTGCGCATCGATCCGCGGCAGCGCCGTGAGGGCATGCAGCCCCGTCGACTCGAGTCCGCGGCCGGTGACCCTGATGACGTTGGCGGCCGCCCTGCGCCCGATCTCGGAGTCGGCCGGGTCACCGAGGCGCAGCTCCACCTTCGCGCCGAGGAGGTCCTTCAGCGCCGGGCGGAAGGTGAGCCAGCGGTTGGCGGTCAGCACGACGTGCACCCCGAGGCTCAGCCCGCGCGCCGCGACCTGTTGGATGATCGCCTCCAGTGCCTCGTGATCGGCACGGATGATCTCCCAGCCGTCGACGACCAGGAAGATGTCACCGTAGCCGTCGTCGGCCACACCCTGCTCCCGCCGCGCCCGGTAGGTGTCGATCGAATCGATGCCGTGACGGCGGAAGAACGCCTCGCGGGCGTTGAGCAGTGCGTTGATCTCCGCGACCGTGCGCCGGAGCACCTCGGGCTCGCCGCGTGTGGCCACGCCCGCCAGGTGAGGCAGGTCACGAAGACTCGTGAACGAACCCCCGAAGTCGATGACGAAGAACTGAACCTCCCGCGGAGTGTGCGTCAGCGCCAACGCCGCCACGATCGCGCGCGCCACGGTGCTCTTGCCTGACAGCGGCCCGCCGACGACCGCGACGTGGCCCTGCGCCCCGGCCAGGTCGAGGACCCAGGTCTTGCGGCGCTGCTCCAGGGGCACATCGACGATTCCGATCGGCACCGTCAGGCGCCCCCGCTCGCGCCACGACGGAGCGTGCAGCCCGCGCTCGTCGGTGGTGACGAGCTCTCCCAGCAGCCGGTCCAAGGTGTCGGGGATCTCCAGCGGCGGCAGCCACACCTGATGTGCCGCAGGGCCCAGGCCCGCCATGGCCGCGACGGCGATCTCGAACGAGCTTCGCCGCTCGGCCGCGGCGGTGGCCGCATCCGCCTCCCGGCGTTCGTCGTCGGCGGTCTCAGCGACGGCATCCGCATCGATCAGGTCGTGCGGCGCCGCTGTGAAGACGGCGACGCGCGCCGTGGTCTCGGTCCGGGTGGCGGGCGCGGCCACGCGGCGCGGCGGCGGCCCCGACACGTAGGCCGCACGGAACTGAGTGAGGACCTCGTCGCTGCCCACCTTCAGCAGCGCACCGCCGGGCTCCTGAGGGAGGTAGTAGGCGTCGGGCACACCGATCACCGCGCGCGACTCGGCCGCCGAGAACGTGCGCAGGCCGATGCGATACGACAGGTGCGTGTCCAGTCCTCGCAGGCGCGACTCCTCCAGGCGTTGCGAGGACAGCAGAAGGTGGATGTGCAGCGACCGCCCCAGCCGACCGATGGCGACGAACGACTCGATGAAGTCGGGTTTGGCCGCCAACAACTCGGAGAACTCGTCGGCGACGATCAGCAGCGCCGGCAGCGGCGCGAGGTCGTCGCGGCCGGCCCTTCGTGCCTTCTCGTACTCGGCGACGTTGACGAAGTTGCCTGCGCGACGGAGCAGTTCCTGCCGACGCACCATCTCGCCCTGCAGAGCGTCGCGCATGCGATCGACGAGACTGACCTCCTCGCTCAGGTTCGTGATGATGGCCGACACGTGCGGCATGTCGGCCATGCCGGCAAACGTGGCCCCGCCCTTGAAATCGACGAGCACGAAGTTCAGTTGCTCCGGGGAGTGCGTGAGCGCCAGCGACAGCACGAGGGTGCGCAGCACCTCCGACTTGCCGGAACCGGTTGCCCCGATGATCAGCCCGTGCGGTCCCATTCCTTGAGAGGCGGCCTCCTTCAGATCGAGCACGAGCGGCGCACCCTGGGCGTCCTGGCCGATCGGTACGCGCAGCCGGTCCCGCTCCGGCCGGTAGTGCCAGGACGAAGCGACGTCCAGCTCCCGGACATCCGACAGGTCGAGCAGGTCGAGCAGGTCGCGTTGCCGTCTGCCCGTCCGGGCAGCGGATTCACCGTCGGCACCTCCCACGGCGAAGGGGGCGAGGCGTCGCGCCACGGCCTCCGCCTCGACGATGCTCTGCCGGTCAGGGGTGACCGCCAGTGCCGCGGTGGCCCCCTCGGCGACCTCCGCGACCGCGTCGTCGACGTAGATCCGCGCGACCGACGGGTCGCTGTTGTCGTCCCAGCTGTGCGGGATGTCGATGACCGTCACGCCCTGAAGTCCGCCGGCGAACACCGGATCGGAGGGCGTCACCCGCGCGCCGTCGACGACGATCACCACGTGAGGCGCCTGAAGCGGAGCATCGGCGGTGAACCGCCCGCGCTCCCGCACCTCACCCGGGAGCATCCGCAGGAGCGTGTCATGATCGGAGCCGATCATGCGCGCGGCACCAAGGTCGTCGCGCAACCGGGGCGACTGCACGTGCGGCAGCCACTTCGCCCACTCCCATTGCGGCAGGACGTCCTCGCCTGCCGCCACGACGATGAGCACGTCGTCGGGGCTCTGCAGCGCTGCCAAGTGGGTGAGCATGCTGCGCACGAGCGCACGGATGTCGTCGACGTCGTCGCCGATCGCCTCCACGCGGGCGAACCGCGACAGTCGCAGGTAGGTGGGGATGGCCGACTGGGTCTCGTGGGTGAGGATGAACCGGTGCGCCGCCGTCGTCGACACCGGATCGACCTCCGCCAACGGCGGCAGGTCAGGCGCCTGCAGGGACACGCACAGCGGCTGGTCGCTCACCCCGAGACGGATGGTCAGATGGTCAGAGGAGTCCGCGTCGCGCTCCCACACACGGGTGCCGTCCTCGACGAGGAACGCGAGGGTTTCCGGTGCCGGGTAGCGCCAGTTTCGTTCGCGCCGCTGCGCCTGTGCCGCGGTGCGCACAGAGGCCCGCAACTCGGTGAGGTACGCGAGATACTCCCGGCGGGAACGCAACAACGACGCCTGCCGCTGCGCACGCTGGCGCCAGCCGTTGACGAAGACGAAACCGAGCGCGGAGATGAGGAACATCCCGCCGGTGAGCCAGCCGGTCGGGCCCGCGTTGCTCACCGACACCATGATGATCGCCCCCACGCTGCCGAGCATCGGCAAGGCGGAAGTGAGCATACTGCTGCCGCCGTCGGAGGCTTCCAGTTCAGGCGGTGCCTGCAACTCGATCGTCCCGGACGGCACGCGTGGAGGTGAGAGTCGACTACTCATCGGGCGTCATCGTCATGCCCGCGGGGGGCCACGTCTGCGGCGCGCCCCCGCAGCGCGAACAACGGATGCCACCCTCACGACGAGGGCGGCATCCGTCGGCGGTTCAGCCGAAACGACCCGCGTTGCGCGCGTCGCTCGCGTTGTAGTTCTGTGCGATTTGCTCGGTCTTGGCGGCGATGTTCTCCAGCAGCGCCTGCATCTGGGCAAGCGACTGCGTCCACTTCTTCTGAGCGAGGTCGTACGAGGCCTGCGCTTCACCGTTCCACGAGGCGCGGAGGGTCTTCACTTCGCTCTCCAGCTGTTCGAGCTGACCGCGGATGCCCTGCGCACCCTGGCGGATCTGCTGGGACAGAGCGCTGACCTGCGAGGTCTGGACGGACATTGACTGCATGTGTGCACCTATTCCTAGTCGTCGATCGGTTCGCTCAGTTGCCGGACATCATGGAGTTCAGGCCCACGATGGACTGCTGGTGCTCCTGCTCCGTGGCGGCCTGGTCCTGCTCGGTGCCGTGCAGCGCGGACTCCAACTCCACCAGGACGTTGTTGAGCTTGGTGGTCTCGCTGTCCCACTGCTGCATCAGCTGCGTGAACGATGCCGCAGCGGCGCCCGTCCAGAAACTGCTCAGCTGCTCGATGTCGACACGCACCTTCTTGGTCTGCTGGTCGATACCGGCTTTCGCCTCACTGACGGCCTTCTGCCCGTGAGCGAGCGCACCCTCCTCGGCGGAAATAGTGTTAGCCATGTGCGATGATCCCCTCGTTTCGATGGGAAGTGAGCCCCCAACGAGCCCCCCTCGTGCTCATGCCGAGTCCGAATTCCCGGCACGTCGCACATGGTAACCCACCCGCGCACGATCGCGCCGAAGTCATCCACAGGCACGCGCGGCGCCCGGATCGGACGGTCAGTCCTCGACGGGGGCGACCGAAGGCGCGTGCTGGCCGAGGTCGGCGTCCGACGGCGGCACCGTCACCACGAGCGCCCGGCCGACCCGATCGGCCCAGCTCCGACTCAGCCCCGCCGGGTCGGCGGCACCGGTGGCCACAACCGCCCAGCCACCCACGAGGCCCACGGCACTGCCGCCCAACTGCACGAGCCCACGCAACGCGCCGCGGGCCGCTCCCAGCGAGGCCGGCGCGTCGTCGCGGGTGGTGCGCAGCCGGAGAACCAGGTTGCCTACGGTGATCCCGGTGCGCGCCTCCAGCAGCGTGAGGATGACGACCACCTCCATCACCGCGATGCCGGTGAGCGTGCCGCTGCGCGTGATCAGCGCCACGGTCATGGCCACCAGGGCGACCGCGACCGCATCGATGGAGTAGGCCGCCAGACGCACGGTCGTCGGCGCCGGGCGCGCCCAGGAACGGTCATCGGAGATCGCCGGGGCGGCGGCGGACTGTGGTTCGCGCCGGCTCATCCCGCCCACACCCCCCGGAGCAGATCCCAGGTTCCGGCGGCGATCAGGCCCGCCGGGAGGACAAGGGCGATCGCGAGGGAGTCGACGATGTCAGCGGCGCGCGACCAGCCCAGCGAGCGCTCCCCCCGAGAGATCGCCGGCAGCGCGATCGCCACGATGAGCGCGACGATCAGCAGGACCGAGGCCGTCACCGACACCAGCACCCCCGGAGCGACCGGGCCGACCAGCGCGGCAAGCAGCACCAGGCCGACCGCCGCCGCGATGCGCGGCGGGTGACGCAGTACCGGTGCAACGGTGCGTCGCGAGGTCAGGACGAGACCGAGAACGCCGAACACGACGGTCGCTCCGGCGCAGACGCGCTCCACGACCGTGCCCGTGGCCAGCGGCTGAGCAGCGGCCGCGATACCCGCCGCCGCAAGCAGGGAGAGCAGGACCACCGATGTCGTCAGCGTCGTCGCGGCGGCCGACATGCGGCGGGCCACCCGGGTGTTGTCGACGTCGACGATGGCCTCGGGGACCCGGCCGCGCACGGTCCACCGCAGATCGATGAACCTGGCGTAGTCGATGTAGTAGCCCGGGTCGACGGCGACGATCATGCTGGGGGCGGCGCGCAGCCCGACGACGGCGATGGCCCCCACGACGACGACGAGCTCGCCGACCTGCCACTGCAGCGGGGCGGCCAGCAGCGCCAGCAGCGCAACCCCGCCGGCGATCACCTGGACCGGCAGCGCGACGGCGCGCGTCGCCGGTGTCCGGGCCGCCACGCCCAGAATCGCCCCGCCGAGGGTGACCGCGATCGCCGCGGCGGCGACCGCGAGCGTCGGTGCCTGCGATGCGACCTGAGCAACGGCGACCATCGCGGCGGCGAGCCCGAAAGCGCCCAGTGCCCAGTGCAGCGAGCGCGCCGCGGCTCGTGGTCCGGTGGCGGCCCGCCGCATGGCCCGCCGGTCGCCGTCACGCGCGATGACGTAGAGCCCGCCCTCGCGCAGGTCGGCCGCCGGCGTCTGCGGGGAGACGACCTGACCGTCGGGGGTCAGCACACGGTCGGCCGCCGTGAGGCGCACCCCCGTCGCGCTCAGCGCGCTGCCCAGCCGATCGCCGGTCGGCACGACGACATCGTGACGGCGGCCGGCGATGTCGAACGCGATCCGGCGCAACACGGTGGAAGAGGAGACCACCCCCACAGCCTAGGGCCACGCTCCGGGCGCCCCGCGGGCGAGCGCATTAGACTCGGCGGTGGGAGGCCGATACGGCCCGCGGACCTGAGGGGGTTCCGCGCAACCCATGGGGAAGGAAGCTCTGTGTCCTCGGGCGTCACGGATTCGAGCGCGTTGCTGCGACTGTCGCTCGTGCACGCCGACCGGCGGATCGATATCGCGATCCCCGACCGGCTGCCTCTGGTCGAAGTGCTGCCGGGCGCGGCACGCGGCCTGGGCGTGCTCGATGCCTCCCTGGTCCACGGCGGCTACCGGCTGACCCGCGCCGACGGCACGGAGCTCGATCCGGCACAGGGCGCGGCCGCTCAGGGGATCGAGCCCGGCCAGGTGCTCACCCTCACCCGCGGGCATCTCGTGTCAGCGCCCAAGCGCTATGACGACGTCGTCGAGGCCGTGATCGATGCCACCTCCGCGGGAACCGGTTCGTGGGGCGCCGCCGAAGCGACCCGCACCGCCACCGCGGTCAGTCTCACCCTGCTGGCGCTGTGCGCGGTCCTGCTCGCGTCTCAACCGGGCGCCGGCCCCGTACCCCTCGTGGTCAGCGGCATCGGTGCGCTCGTGCTCCTGGCCGTCACCGCGACGCTCTGCCGGCTGCGGCAGCACGACGCCGGCATCGCGTTCGGCATGGCCGCGGCCGGGTTCGGCGGACTGACCGGCTACCTTCTCGCCCGTGACCAGCCGCTGTGGGGGTTCGCTCTCGCGGCCACCGGCACCGGGCTCGCCCTCGCCGGTGGCGCCGCCCTCCTGGTGGCGACCCGGCCGGTGGAGGTGCTGGTGCTGCCGGTGGCACTCGGTGTGGTGCTGGCGTTGTCCGCCGGCATCGTGGGGATGACGGGCCTGGATCCGGTCGTCCCCTACGCCATCATGGTCGCTGTGTGCGGCCTGGGCGCGGGCGCCCTCCCCTGGCTGACCCTGGGCAGCACGCGTATTCGCGCGATCATGCCGAGCAGCGAAGCCGAGATGTTCGATCCGCCACCACCGGTGGATGCCGAGAACGTCGCCGCCCGCGTCGACGCCGCACACCGGCTGCTGGCGACGCTGCGCGTCGCGTTCGCCCTGGCGGTTCTCGTGGCAACCCCGGTCGTGGCCGCCGCGGGCTGGACGGGGACGCTCCTCACCCTCGGGTGCGGCACCGTGCTCATGTTCCAGTCCCGGCAGTCGGCGCGCCGCGCCTCGGTCGTGGTACTCCTGGCCGGCGGCACCGCCATCATCGCGGCGAGCACGCTCACAGCGATCCTTGTCCGTCCGCACGACGCCCCCGTCCTGCTCACGGTGCTGGTCATCGCCACCGCGCTGGTGACCGGCCTCACCCTGCTGAGCGACCGCGTCCGGATGTGGCTGAGCGCCGCGGGCGACACCCTGGAAGTGGTGATCCTCGCGCTGCTGCTGCCGTTGGCGGCGCTCACCGCGGGGATCGCGTAGCCCGTGGCGACGAAAAAGGACCTCATCGAGGCGCAGGGCTTCAGCCGTGGCCGTCTGCTGTCGGCGTTTCTCGGCGGCGCCCCAGGGGGCAAGGAGTTGCAGCCGGCGCGGCCGCTGCGCGCGGTGATCGCGGGGGTGGCGCTGACGGCGATGGTCGTGCTGGCGGGAGTGTTCACGGGGCTGCTGCAACCGGGGCTGCCGGGCGGGTGGGAGAACAATCACCTCATCGTCGCGAAGGACACCGGCGCCCGCTACGTCAGCATCGAGGGAACGCTCTACCCGGTCATCAACGCGACCAGCGCGCGCATGGTGATCCCCGAGGGAGAGTTCCAGATCATCAGCGTGAACCAGTCGTCGCTGGATGGCGTGCCCGTCGGTGGCACCATCGGCATCCTGGGGGCACCCGACACCCTGCCGGCGCCGGCCAACCTCGACGGCGAGCGGTGGCGCGCGTGCAGTTCGGCGACAGGAACCGACGTGACGCTGGGGGGCGCGGCCGGTCGCAGCGCGCCGGAGGGCACCGGCGTCGTCGTGGTGCGTGACGGGGAGACGTTCGTGATCTCCGGCGGCGTCAGCTATCGCGTCCCCGGCGACAATCCCACCGCGGTGCTGCGCGCGCTCGGCCTCGACGCCGCGGAGCGCTTCACGGTACGAGGTGAGTGGCTCTCGCTGTTCCGTCGTGGTGACGACCTGGTTCCGCTGCGTCTGATGAACACGAAGAGCTCCCTCGCCGACCTCGATCTGCCGACCGGAACGATCGTGCACGTGGCCGGCAGCCCCGAGGACGAGCGATACGTGCTGACCGCCGACGGTGCGCTGGCGCCGCTGTCGCCGCTGGCCCACCGGTTGTACCTGCTCGGTACCGGCGCGGGCGAACTGGGTGAGACGGTCGAGTTGAGTCCCGCCGACATCGCGGACCTGGCCACGAGGAGTGCCCTGGGGCGCACGACATGGCCGCGCGAGCCGCTCACCCCGCTCGAGGATCTGCGGTCCCCGTGCGCTCGCCTCACCGGCGACCGGTCCGAGCAGACCACCGTGCTCGCCGCGGCGCGCGACGAGCCGGACGTCGAGAACACCGACGGGGCGATCCGGATCACCATGCCCGAGGACGGCGGCGCACTGGTGCGCGGCGGGAGGGCCGGTACCCTCACCCTGATCGACGGATCGGGGACGGCGTTCGCGGTGCCCGGCGAGGTAGATGCCGGCGTCGCACACCTCGGGTACTCCCCCGACGACGTCACCGTGGTACCGCCGGAGTGGTTGATGCTGCTGCCCGCGGGCCCCGAATTGACCCCCGACGCGGCCGGATCGACCCCAGGCAGCACGCTATGAGACGCGGATGTGCCGTCGTCGGCGCGGCGTTGCTCGGGATGCTGGGCGCGGGCCTGACGGCCACCGCGCCCGCGGCAGCATCCGCGCCCCCACCGGTGTGCGCGCCCGGAGTGTACGCGGAGGTGGCCGGCCCCCCGCCCGCGCTCGCGGCGATGGGAATGCCGGCCGGGGAACGGTACACCGGTCCGCGGATCCCGGTCACCGTCGCGGTCGTCGACTCGGGAGTCGACGCCACCCGCGCCCAGTTGCGATACACGATCGCGCCGGGCAGCACATCGCTGATCGATGACGGCGAACGCCGCGACGGACTCAGCGACCCGCACGGCCACGGCACGGCGATCGCCGGGATCATCGCGGCGCGCCCGTCGGACCGGTCCGGCGTGGTCGGTGTCGCACCGCGGGCGCACATCCTGTCGGTGCGCGTATTCCGCGGCGAGGATCAGCAGAGCGTCGACGCCGGGTGGGGGCCGCAGGCCGGACGCGTCGCCCAGGGCATCAGGCTGGCCACCGATGCGGGCGCGCAGGTGATCGCGGTCGCACTCAGCGACGAGACCGATGCGCCCTCGCTGCGGGCCGCCACCGCGTACGCGACCGAGCACGGAGCGCTCGTGGTCGCCAGCGCGGGCAACCGCAGCACGGCCTCGAACGCGGCCGACTCGCCGCGCTTTCCGGCCGGCTATCCGGCGGCGCTGGGGGTGACGGCGGTGGACGTGAACGGCGTCGCGACGGACGACTCGATCCACGGCGCGCACGTCGATGTCGCGGCACCGGGGCAGGACGTGCTCACCACGTCGACCGGAGGCGGTGACTGCGTGTACGCCGCGGACGCCCCGTCCTCGAGTTTTGCAACCGGCTACGTCGCCGGTGCCGCCGCCCTGCTGGCGGAGGCCTTCCCCGCGGAGGGCCCGGCCGGCTGGGCGTACCGACTGAAGGCCTCGGCGCAGCGATCCAACCCCGACGCGCGGACCGACACTTTGGGATGGGGTGTCATCCGGCCCGCGGCCGCGCTCGACCTCCGCCCGGACCGCAGCACCCGTGGCCCCGCGAGTCCGTTCGCCGACACCAGTGAAGCCGCGTTCGAGCCGCCCGTCACGACGGTGTCCGCGACCACGGTTGAGGCCGACGGCAGGTCGGCCGTGACCGCTGTCGCCGTCGGCGCGGCGGGCGTCGTCACGGTGCTCGGGCTGATCGCGATCCTGCGGCGGCGTTCAGTCCGCGCCTGACTCCTCGCGCCGCCCTGCCCGGGAGGCGGCGGCGGGCAGCCCCATGTCATCATCGTCGAACTCCGGGACGGCGGCGTGAGCGAATCCGCGAGAACCGGCCCGTTTGCGATCGCCGCTCGCGCCCGCGGCTCCGCCCATCGCGGTCGCTCCCGGACGGCCCGACCCCGACCGACCTGCGGCCCCCGGCGTGGACGAGCCGGCACCACCTGCGCCGCCCGCGCCACGAACACCCGATACACCGGCACGAGACGACCCCGAACCACCCACACCACCCGCACCCACAACACCCGGCACCGCACCACGCGCACCGACACCGCCCACACCACGAGACGCCCCCGACACACCCGACGCCGACGCACGACCCCCCGCACCACGAACACCCGACACACCGGCACGAGACGACCCCGAACCACCCACACCGCCCGCACCCACAACACCCGACGCCGCACCACGCGCACCGATGCCGAATGCGGAACCGGCGCCGCCGGAAGCCAATCGCGAACCGATGGCGAGTCCGGTCGCGCCGAGACCGCCGCCGCCGATGCCGCTGAGCGTCGCGTTCGGCCCCGAGGGGCCCGCCAGCGGCGCGGCGCCGCCGAACACGCCCGATCCCGGAGCCCGGCCGGCGACGCCGTCGAGGCTGCTGTCGACCTGCAGGACGCTGTCGTCCGCACCGCCAACGCCCGTCGCCGGCGGCAGCTCGGGTGCGGCGAACCCCGCGCCACCGGTCGCGTCCGTCCCCGCGGGCACACCGTCCGCCGCCACCGGCGACGTCGTCAGGTGCGCACCCGAACCGAACGAGGCCCCGGCGGTGGATGTCTCCGCCGTCCCGGCGGGTCCGGCCGGGCTCACGGTACTAGCGTCCTCGTCCAGCCCCGGGACTCGGGCGATCTTGCCCAGCGCGGCGCCGATGGCAGCGCCGGCCATGAGCCCGGTGGTGTCCACGACATCTCCGCTCCAGTGCAAGGAGGCGAGGCTCTGCGCGGCGCCCGCGATCAGCCCCCGCACTTCGTGGAGCGCTTTCTCGGCGGCCTCTTTCCGCTGCGAACCGAGCATGTCGCTGAACTCGGCGAGTTGCTCGTTGCTCGCGATCGTGACCCCGCCGATCGAGATCGACAGGCCGTTGTCGATGGCATCGGTCACACCCGAGGGGACGATGCTGCTCGGCAAGGCGTCCAGGCGGGCCTGCGCCTCGGCCGCGCGAACGCTGTTCGCGTCGCCGGCGACGCACAGCAACTCGCTCACCCCGCCGATGGCGAGGCTGACGTCGTTGAGATACCCGCGCAGACCCTCGAATTGGGAACGCATGTGGCGGAAATAGGTGACGACGGCATCGGCGGTCCGGCCGCTCCACTCGCTCTCCAGTGCCCCGATCACGGCGGTGAGCCGGTCGGTGTAGTCATGAGTCACCTGCAGCATGGTGCCCATGTTGGCCAACGCCCAGTCGTGACGGGAGGCGAGCTCGGTCAGTTCTGCTTCGGCATCGTTCATCCGGATTCCCTCTCTCTGCGCTGGTTCGTGCGGACGACGATCGCGACCACGACGATCACGACGACGACCACCACCAGCATCACGACCCCGCCGATCAGCAACGGACCGGCCAGATCGATCGTGCCGGTCGCCTGCGGCGGCGCCGCGGCGGGTGTGCCTTGCGGCGGCGTGACCTCTTCCTGTGTCGGACCGTACGGACTCCACGCACAGTCGACCCCGTATTGGTTGTGAATCAACTCACCGTCGCGCAGACATCGCGGATCGGTCTCCACATCTGACACGAACAGCGGGTTCTCGTCGGGATACCCGGTCGGATCCGTAGCGAGCATGGCGTGCGGCCGGATCACGCCGTACCCCCACAGCCGCGATGACCACACCAGTTCACCCTCCGAGTCGCCCGTCGTGCGCACCATCGCCTGCAGCGCCTGGTTGGCCGTCGCCTCGGGGAACTTCTGCCGGACCAGGGCGAGAGATCCCGCGACCAACGGAGTCGCCCACGAGGTGCCGGCACCGGCACTGGGACCCCACGTGCCGGTGCGTGCGGATGCCGGCAGAAGGATCTCCGTCGCGGGTGCCACTCCCGCCAGGTTCGGAGAGCCGCCGCCGAGCACGGTCCGGGACTCGTCGTCGAGGATCTCGACGCTGTGCGAGTACTCGGTCCCCTCCGGTGTCAGCCCCGCGACCGCGACGGCGCCGTTCATGCTCGCCGGGGCATCGCCGGAGCTCAGGTCCGTCACGTCGCTGGGGTTGGAGGTGGCCCCGACGACGATCACCCCTGCCCGCAGAGCGCGGATCATCACCGCGTCCCAGCCGACGGCGCCGGTGCTGAAGGAGGCGCTGATGACGGCCGCGCCGTCCTCGATCGCATGCATCGCCGCCAACTGGAACGGCGACGAGACGATCTCGGGAACACCCTCGTCGTCGATCAGCGTCCCGTCGGCGTACGCCTCCCCGGTGCGGGGGTCGAAAACACCGCAGTCGCCGCCCTGGTCGGGTGCGCCGCCGATCGCGTAGAACAGCACCTTCGCCGCCGGGGCGATGCCGCGCGTCCCGAGCCCGCCGTCACCGGCCGTACCGTTGCCCACGAGCATCGAGACGGCGTTGGTCCCGTGTTCGGCGAGCGCGAGGTCGTCGCTGACCGCGTCGTGCGCCTTCCCCGTCACCTCGTCGGCGCAATAGTTGCCCATCACCTCGATGTCGGCACCCGCCAGTTCCGGGACATCGAGGTTGATGGCGGTGTCGATCACCGCAATCGTGATCCCCTCGCCGTCGGCGCCCTGGGCCTGCAGCTCATCGAACCGGCCCCAGCCGTCGCCCGCGTACCACAGCAGCTGCCCGCGCACGTCGGCCGGCACCACGTCGGCGGCCAAGCCCGACGCGGCGGGGACCCCGCCGCCGAGCACGATCGCGCCCGATGCCACCACGCCGCATGCCCGCCGACGCCACCGACCCCCTGCCGACAACCTGGCTAACCTCCGCTCGAGTCGCCGCCCGCCTGCGGCGTGTGCGCCTCACGCATCCCGGCGTACGGATCGTCTCCGATGCTCTGCTCCAGTGCGGACAGCATGCCGATGATCTCGTCCTCGTGCTGTTCGAAGTCGTCGACGGCTTTGAGCGCCGCCTCGCACCCCACGAGCAGGCCGTTGCGCAGCTCGGCGATGCCCAGGACGTAGTTCTCTCCGACGCGTTTCATCGCGTAGTGATAATCTTGCGCGGATTCGACCGCGACACCGACCGTCTCCATCGCCTGCTCCGCTGCCAGAGGTGTCGGTTCGTACCTCAGCAGGGCCTCCAGCGTTCCGCGCACCTCTTCGGTGAGCTTGATCTCCCCGGTCATCCGCCCCCTCCTCGACGCCTGGTCCCCACCGCCACCCTACCGGCCCTCGCGCGGAGAGTGCCGGAGTTGTCCACACCGCGCCGGCGGCGACCCTACGCGGAGATCACCCGCGCACCGCGCACCGGGCCGTGCACGTGGCGCGCCTGACGGCCGTCGGCGGTGAGCCGGCCCGCCAGCGCCGCGCCGGCGTCCGCATCGGGCACCAGGAACGCGACCGTCGGGCCCGACCCCGACACCAGCCCGGCCAGCGCCCCGTACGCGACGCCGGCGTCCAGGAGCGTCGCCAGGGCGGGATGCAGCGCGCAGGCCGCCTGTTGCAGGTCGTTGCCCACGACGCGGGCGAGCGCTTCGGCATCGCCGAGCCGCAACGCGCGCAGCACGCCGTGATCCACCTCGGGCGCGTGCCGCTTCGGCGCGATGTCGAGCTGACTCTGGGCGCGCAATCGGTCCAACTCCGCATACACGACCGGTGTCGACAGTCCTCCGTCGTCGAACGCCAGCACCCAGTCGAACCGCCCGTGCGCCAGCGCCGGGCTGAGCCGGTCGCCGCGTCCCGTGCCGATCGCGGTTCCCCCGTGCAGGGCAAAGGGAACGTCGGCTCCGAGCCGCGCCGCCAGTTCGTGCAGTCGCGCGGACGGCACTCCGGTACCCCACAGCGCATCGCAGGCCACGAGCGCCGCGGCGGCATCCGCCGAACCGCCCCCCATGCCGCCGGCGACGGGAACGTGCTTGTCGACGTGCAGACGCGCCCCGCCGCGATACCCGGTCTCGCGAGCGAGCAGCCGCACGGCACGGACCGCGAGGTTCCGGTCGTCGAGCGGCACCGTGTCCACGTCGACCGAACCGCTCACCGAGATGGTGACCTCATCGGCGGGCGTTGCCGTCACTTCCTCGAATACCGACACGGCCTGATACACCGAGGCCACATCGTGGTAGCCGTCCGGTTGTGCCGCCCCGACCGCGAAGAACAGGTTGAGTTTGCCGGGAGCCTGCACGACGACCCGGTCCGCGGATGCCGGTGTGCTCACAGTGTCGACGAGTCCGCCCAGATGTCGACGTCGATGCTGCCGGAGACCGCGTCGATGCGCTCGAGTTCGTCGGCGTCGAACGCCGGGCCGTCCAGCGCGCCGAGGTTCTCGTCGATCTGTTTCACGCGGGACGCGCCGACCAACGCCGAGGCCACGAGAGGGCCGCGCAGCACCCACTGCAGCGCCAGCTGCGCGAGCGACTGGCCCCGCTCCGCCGCGATCGCGTTCAGGCTCCGCAGCGCGGCGAGCCCCGACTCGCCGATCACCTGCCCGGCCAGCGAGGAGCGCTGCTGCGCACGCTGCGCGGTGCCGTCGGCGAGGTACTTGTCGGTGAGCAGTCCCTGCGCCAGCGGCGTGAACGCGATGGCACCGAGACCGGTCTGGCGCAGCACATCGGCCAGACCATCCTCCACCCAGCGATTCAGGATCGAGTACGCGGGCTGGTGGATCACCAGCGGCGTGCCCAGCGACCGCGCCGCGGCGGCGGCGGCGGCGGTGCGCGACGCGCTGTAGGACGAGACTCCCACGTAGAGGGCCTTGCCCTGACGCACCAGGGTGTCGAGGGCGGCGACGGTCTCTTCGATCGGGGTGACGTCGTCGACGCGATGAGAGTAGAAGATGTCGACGTAGTCGAGGTTCATCCGCCGCAGCGACTGCTCCGCGCTGGCGATGAGGTGTTTGCGCGACCCCTGCGTCCCGTATGGCCCGGGCCACATCTCCCATCCCGCCTTCGACGAGACGATGAGCTCGTCCCGATACGGGTGCAGGTCCTCCCGCATCATGCGGCCGAAGTTGGTCTCGGCGGACCCGAACGGCGGACCGTAGTTGTTGGCGAGGTCGAAGTGACAGATGCCGCGGTCGAACGCGTGCCGCAGCAAAGCCCGCTGATTGTCGAAGGGGATGTTGTCGCCGAAGTTCCACCACAGCCCCAGCGAGATCGGCGGCAGATAGAGACCGGACGATCCGACCTGGCGGAAGGACATCCCCCGGTACCGGCTCTCGGAGGCGGTGTACGGCTGGTGCAGGTCGCCACCGCGCGTGGGCGGGAAACGATCGTCGTCGGTCATCGTCCCAGGCTAGTCGGCGCAGCCTTCGCGATGCCCTGGAAGTCGTCGATCGACAGCTGTTCACCGCGCGCGGTCGGCGACACGCCCGCGGACTCCAGCACCACCGACGCCGACGCCGCCGAGCCGCCCAGCAGCCCCGACAAAGCCTGACGCAGCATCTTGCGCCGTTGACCGAACGCGGCATCGATCACCGCGAAGGTCCGGCGCCGCTCCTGCTCCGACCCGCGCGGCTGCCGGTCACGGCTGAACCCGACCAGCACGCTGTCGACGTTCGGCACCGGCCAGAACACCTGCCGCGACACCGTCCCCGTCAGTCGCCACGGCCCGTACCAGGCCGCCTTCGCGCTGGGTGAGCCGTAGGTCTTCGACCCCGGCGCGGCGGCGAGCCGCTCCCCCACCTCGGCCTGCACCATCACGACGCCGCGTTCGATCCCCGGAAACGTCTCCAGAAAGTGCAACAGCACCGGGACGCTGACGTTGTAGGGCAGATTCGCCACCAGGACTTTCGGGTCGCCGGGGATCGTCCGCACCCGAAGCGCATCGGCATCCACCACGGTCAGCGCGCCCGGCGGCACGCCGTGCAGCTCGGCCGTGGCCGGCAGCCGTGCCGCCAACCGGTGATCGATCTCCACCGCCGTCACGGACGCTCCGGTCTCGAGGATCGCGAGCGTGAGCGACCCGAGCCCGGGCCCGACTTCGACGACCCGGTCGGATGCCGTGACCGTCGCGGCCTGCACGATCTTGCGGACCGTGTTGGCATCGACCACGAAGTTCTGACCGAGCTTCTTGGTCGGGGTCACATCGAGGTCGGCGGCGAGTGCGCGGATCTCGGCGGCACCCAGCAGCGTCACGGGCATGGCCTCAGTCCTCGAACCGCCCGTAGGCCTCGACGGTGTTGGCGGCCAGCTGCGCGCACATCTCCGCTAGATCGACGCCGAGCTCGGCTGCCATGAATCGCACCGTCACCGGCACCAGGTACGGCGCGTTCGGCCTGCCGCGGTGCGGAACCGGCGTGAGGAACGGGGCATCCGTCTCGACCAGGATGCGCTCGCGCGGGGTCACGGCGAGCGCATCACGCAGGTTCTGGGCGTTTTTGAACGTGACGTTGCCTGCGAAGCTCAACCAGTACCCGCGGTCGGCGGCGATGCGCGCCATGTCGGCGTCGCCGGAGAAGCAATGGAACACGGTGCGGTCGGGGGCGCCGACACGCTGCAGGGTCGCCAGCACGTCGTCGTGCGCGTCGCGGTCGTGGATCTGCATCGCGATGCCGTGCTTTTTCGCGAGCGCGATGTGCGCCTCGAAGCTCTCCACCTGGGCCGGGATGCCCTCAGTGCCGGT
The DNA here is from genome assembly GCF_047972865.1 of Microbacterium sp. GTDB lineage: Bacteria > Actinomycetota > Actinomycetes > Actinomycetales > Microbacteriaceae > Microbacterium. Next base: position 614 of record NZ_JBKEAY010000193.1, on the reverse strand, counting down.
GCGGAAGAAGTCCAATCCGGTCTCACCGATCGCGCGCACCCGCGGCTGCGTCGCCAGATCGTCGATCACGGCGATCGCCTCGTCGAGCCGGCCGGCCGCGCGGTAGGCGGGGGCCTCGTTGGGGTGGATGGCCACCGCCGCCAGCACCCGCGGGTGCTGCGACGCCGCCCACGCCGACCAGCGGCTGGAGTCGATGTCGCCACCGGCTTGGACGACCCCGGCAACGCCGACGGCGGCGGCGCGGCTGAGCTGCTCGCCCAGGTTCAGCGGCTGCTCGCCGTCCTCGATCTCCAGGTGCGCGTGGTTGTCGTACACCGGAAACGGCAACGGCTCCGGCGGTGCCGGGTAGGTGAGGTCGCGGGCGCTCTTCTCCCGCTGGCGCGTGTACTGGCTCGGGTCGCTCATCGCGCGGTTCACGCAGGCTGCTCGACGCGCGGGAACAGCGGCGCGAGCGCGTTGACGGCGGTCCCGGCCGTGAGCTGCCCCCACCGGCCGGCGTCGCGCAACGGCTGATCGTCGAGGCGCGCGGGGACCCCCAGCGCCTCCCAGAGCTTCTCGGTGGCCTGCGGCATGAACGGGCTGAGCAGCACCGCCAGGGCCCGAAGTCCCTCCGC
>NZ_JBKEAY010000192.1:0-11872 GCF_047972865.1 Microbacterium sp. | reverse complement strand
GGTGAGGGACTTCCGTCCCGCCGACTCCGCAACCACCCCGCACCCCGGGCACCCGACCGGACCCGGAGGCGACTCGGCATCAATCACCAGCAGACCCTCGTCACGCCCCACGCCGACGACGTGGAGGCCGTCGAGGCCGACGAGCAGATCGCAACGGACACAGTACGACGAGTCGGATGCGCACCGCACAGCGCACCCCATAGAGTCAAGAGAGTCCGCACAACATCCCTGTCCCTCAGGCCGTACTGCGCCCACCACACCGGCGGCTTCTTGTTGCCTGCACGTCCACTCATGCGCTGTCGTCTGGACGGCCAGGATCGGCTCATGAACATCGCCGTGCGCGGACACGTCGTGGCCGTCATCGTCGATCCACAGGTTCGCGTAGAACGCCTCCAGGATCTGCGTCTTCACACTCTCAGCCGCACACCGGTTCGCCCCGCGACCGATTGCAAGACCGCGCTCCTACTGCGCCAGCGCCCGTCCGAGCAGCTCGCGCAGACGGTCGTAGTGTTGTTCGGCGACGTTTCGGCGGTAGGGCGCGAGGTCGGGGACGGTGAAACCGTGCCCGGCGTTCTCGTACAGTTCCGAGGTGTAGGTCCGGCCGGCGTCGGCGAGCGCCGTCTCGACGGTCGCGATGTTCTCAGGGGTGGCGGTCGGGTCGGCGTCGGCATGACCGAGGTAGTACTCGGCCCGCGTGTCGGCGAAGTGGCGGTGGACGCTGTCCGGGGTGTCTTGGACGAGCCCCCCGGTGTGGAAGGCCCCCACGGCCGACACCACCTCGGGGCGGGACTCGGCTGCCCGCAACGCCTGCAGGCCCCCGAAGCAATAGCCGGCGGTCGCGACGGCGCCCTCGGCGACGCCGTCGGCGCCGCGCAGCGCGTCGACGAAGTACCCGGCATCGGCCACGGCATCGGCACGATCGACGCTCCCGACGCGCTCGGCCAGCCCCACCTCGCCGATCCGCGCCCACCCCTCCGGTGTGCTCAAGTCGATCTTCGGGATCATCTGCTCGATGGTCCCGGACCGGTAGAAGTAGTTCGGCATGAGCACGACGTAGCCCCAGTTCGCGACCCGCTCGGCCATGTCTTCGAACGCGGGACGCACGCCCATCGCATCGGGGTAGTACACCACCCCCGGGTACTCCCCCGGCTCGTCCGGGGCGATCAGCAGGGCCTCGGCGACGCCGTCGTCGGTCGTGATGGTGATGTTCGTGGTGCGTGTCACGGTGTTCCTCCGCATCGGTTCCCCTCCTGTCTACACCGACGCGCACCGATGCACACCGCCCCGCGCGAGCGCTGCCCAGCCGGGGCGCGGGGGCCGCCCGGCACTGGGCCCGGTGGCAATAGGCTGGCCACATGAAGATGTCATCGGCACTCGAACAGGCTTTCAACGCACAGGTGACCCTGGAGATGCAGGCGTCGATCGTGTATCGCCAGCTGGCGATCGAGTTGGACAACATGGACCTCCCCGGCATGGCCTCGTGGCTGCGCGAGCAGGCCGAGGAGGAGGTCGTGCACGCCAACAAGTTCATCGACCACATGCTCGATCGCGACAACCACCCCCGCATCGGGGCGATCGCCGCCCCCACGGTCGACGTCGAGACGGTCCACGACGCGTTCACCGCCGCCTATCAGCACGAGCAGAAGGTGTCCGAGGCGATCCGCACCCTCTACCGCACCGCTGAGCAGGAGGGCGACCTCGACTCCCGCCCGCTGCTGGACTGGTTCCTGACCGAGCAGATCGAGGAAGAGGCGACGGTGTCGACGATCCTCAGCCACCTGGAGATCATCAAAGATGACGGCCCCGGCCTGCTCCGCCTCGACAACGAGCTCGGCCAGCGTCCGACCCAAAGCGCCTGACCGGCGCCACCGCGGGAAACCCCACGGAACCGGCTGGGTCGGGTTCTTCGGTTTCTCCTCCCTCGCCCTGGTGTGGCTTTGGACCGCCGCGCGGGCCTATCGGGCGATCCGCGCGCACGACGTCGCCGCGCACCAGGCGTGGATGATCCGCAACTACGCCCTCACCTACGGCGCGGTGACCTTGCGAATCATCACCCCGGTGCTGATCGTGGCCACGCTGGTGCTGGGAACCCCCACGGCATACTCCTCGGCGTTCGCCAACGCGTATGCTGCAGTTCCGTTCCTGGCGTGGCTGCCGAATCTGCTGGTGGCGGAGTGGCTGATCCGCCGCCGCGGCTTGCCAAGCTACCGCCTCACCCGCGGAAACCTCGGTGCGGTCACGGCAGAACCGGGAACGCGCCGCGAAGACTCAGCATGAGGTCGAGGATGTGCTGGACGATGATCGTCGACAGGATCACCCCGGCCATCGCCGACACCGCCAGGGTCGCGATCCACACCCAGAGCGCCGCAAGACCTGCGCCGGTGCGCCGCACCAGCACCACCGTGCGACCGATGACGTACACGCCGATGCCGAGGACGAACACGAACGCGGCGAAACCCCAAGAGAACGGCTTCGGGATGCCGCGCCGCGACAGCTCACGCCAATCCAGCCACGCGAACAGCACCGATCCCACGCCCACCACGAGCGCGATCAGCGTCCCGCCGATCCAGGCCAGATTCACGGTGGCGTACAGGCCGGAAAGACCCGAAGACAACGCGGTCGACGCACCGCCGACGAAGAGAGCCTCCCAGTCGATGAAGAACGGCGGCACGACCCCAAGCAGCGGGACGATGGTCGCCAGGTAGACCCACACCGTCCCGGTCGGCACGCCTTCGGCCGGCCGCGGAACGGTCGAGGCCGGAATCGTCCGGCCATCGGCCGCGCGCGGTACCACCGCCGGCACCACGGATGCCGGCGACCGCACAGCCCCCGGCACAACCCCCGGCATCGGGGTGCGGTCCGCCGTCCACGCGGTGCCGGTCCACCACCGCAGCACCGACGCATTCTCCGGGTCCGGATACCACCCGGCCGGTGCCGTCACGGTTGCACCAGAACCGCACCGGCGTGGGCGAGTTCGGCCAACGCCGCGTCGCTCGACTCCGGGGCGACACCGGCGACCAGCCCGGTGAGCACCCGTACCCGCTGGCCGTGCGCGAGGGCATCCACCGCAGACGCCCGCACGCAGTAGTCGGTCGCGATGCCGGTGACGTCCACCTCGGTCACGCCGTGGCCGGTGAGGAGCTCGGCCACGGTCTCACCGGCGTCGGTCGTGCCCTCGAACAGCGAATACGCCGGGATGCCCTGGCCCTTCTTCACGTGGTGCGTCACGGCGTCGGTGACAAGCCCCGGGTCGTAGTCCGCGCCCGGCGTTCCGGCGACGCAGTGCACGGGCCAGGTGTCGACGTAATCGGGCTCGCCGGTGGCGAAGTGCCCGCCGTTGTCACTGTCGGCGTCGTGCCAGTCGCGTGACGCGATGATCAGCCCGTAGTCGGATGCGCGGTCCGCCAGGTGAGCGGTGATCCCCGCTGCCACAGCATCTCCCCCGGCCACCCCCAGCGCGCCGCCCTCGGTGAAGTCGTTCTGGACATCGACGATGAACAGTACCCGCGTCATACCTTGAGCGTACGCCGATCCTCAGACTCCGTCTCCGCCGCGTCGGCGTCTCGCCGTGCGAGTCTCGACGGCCACCAGATGACCCGGCCGAGGTCGTACGCCACCGCCGGCACCAACAGCGACCGCACCACGAACGTGTCGAGCAACACCCCGAACGCCACGATGAACGCCAGCTGCGCGAGGAACAGGATCGGGATGACCCCGAGCGCGGCGAAGGTGGCCGCCAGCACCAGACCGGCCGACGTGATCACCCCGCCGGTGGCCACCAGACCCCGCAGGATGCCCTCGCGAGTGCCGTGCGCGAGCGACTCCTCGCGCACCCGCGACATCAGGAAGATGTTGTAATCGACTCCGAGCGCCACCAGGAACACGAATCCGTACAGCGGCACCGCCGGGTCCGCCCCGGGGAAGTCGAACACCCCGTTGAACACGAGCGCACTCACGCCCATCGCCGCACCGAACGAGACGATCACGCTGAGGATCAGCAGCACCGGGGCCACGACGGCGCGCAGCAGCAGCATCAGGATGACCAGGATCACCACCAGGATCACCGGGATGATGACGGTGCGGTCACGGATCGACGTGTCATTGCTGTCGAGGTCGAGCGCGGTCGGCCCGCCCACGAGCGCGTCGGGGATGCCGGTGTGCAGACCGGTGCGCAACTCGGTGATGGTCTCCTCCGCCGCGAGCGAATCGGAGGCATCGGTGAGCGTGGCGACCAGCATCACCTCACCGTCGACCGTCGTCGGGTCGGGAACCGGGATGCCGGGCGGACCGGCAACGGTGTAGGTCACGTCAGCCCCGTCGACGGAGACACCGACCTGTCCCGTCGGCGAGTCCTGGGCCACGGCCGCGACCGAGTCGACGCCGTCGGAGCCGGCAAGGGTCGTCGCGGCGGCCGCGACGTCACCCTCGGGAACGATCACATAGGCAGGCGCGCCGGAACCTGCCGGGAAATGGTCGGCGAGCACCACCTGGCCGTCGCGCGCCTCCGACGCGCCGAGCACGAGGTCGCTAGCGGGGACGCCGTCAGCCTTCAGCTGCAGGACTCCGGCCGTGGCCACCAGCAGCACGAGGGTGCTGACGATCCACACCGGCCGCGCGTGCCGGGCGATCAGTCGCGCCTGCCGCGGCCAGAAGCCGCGCACGGGCGCGTCGGCGAGGCGGGCGGGCAGTTCGGTGCCGCCGTGTCGCGGCACGAACGGCCAGAACGCCGCGCGGCCGAACACCGCCAGCAGCGCGGGCAGGAAGGTCAGCGCCGACAGCAACGAGAACACGATGCCGATCGACGCGATCGGCCCGAGCGCGCGGTTGCTGGCCAGATCGCTGAGCAGGAGGCACAGCAGCCCCGCGATCACGGTGCCCCCCGAGGCGACGATCGGCTCGAACGATCCGCGCCACGCGGTCATCGTGGCCTGCCAACGCCCCTGGCCGCTGCCGATCGCTTCTCGGAACCGGGCGACGTAGAGCAGGGCGTAGTCGGTCGCGGCACCGATCACCAGGATGAACAGGATTCCCTGCACCTGCCCGTTGAGCACCACGATGCCCGCTTTGGCGAGCCACCACACCGTCAGAAGGGCCACGCACAGCGCGAACACCGAGGTCAGTAGCACGAGAATCGGAAGCAGCGGGGAGCGGTAGACGATGACGAGGATGACGAACACGGCGCCGAGCGCGACACTCAGCAGCAGTCCGTCGATGCCGAGGAAGCCCTTCACGAGGTCGGCGGTGAATCCGGCCGGCCCGGTGACCCAGGCCTCGACGCCGGCGGGAAGGTCGTCGGCGAGCATCGCACGGATCTCTTCCACCGTGTCGCGCACTTCCCCGTTGGAGTCGATCGGCACGAACACCTGGGCCGCCGCGCCGTCCTCGGACGGAATCGCCGGGGACACCTCCCCCACACCGTTGATGTCGGCGATGTCAGCAACGACGGACTGCAGGTCGGCGAGCCGGTCGGCGTCCATGCCGCCGTCGGCGGTGAGGACGATGACGGCGGGCACCGAATCGGTACCGGTGAATTCGCTCAGTCGCTCCTGCACCTGCGTGGACTCGGCGCTCGCGGGCAGGAACGTCGACTGGTCGTTGGTCGACACCTCGTCGACCCTGCCGAAGTAGGGCCCGCCGACCGCTCCGCCGACGAGCCAGATCGCGATGAGGAGCACCGGAAGGCCGACACGCAGCCAACGGGACGGTTGGTGAGTTCGGGGCATATCGCTAGCTTATCTAGCAAATATCGAAACGGCCAACACCCGCACGTGTCCAAAATTCGGTCCCGCACCACCGCCGGCGAGCTGCACCCGCGCGATCCCGCCGCGCGCGGCGCGCCGAATCGGCACGCGGACTGAATGTTGAACGGGTCAGCCTTGCCGTCGGCTCGACCTCTATGCTGTGAGGCGATGACCGCCGCCGCCCTCGCCCTACTCGGCGCCCTCGTCTACGGATCGGCCGACTTCCTCGGCGGGCTGGCCGCTCGACGGCTGCGCGCCATCGTGGTGACCGCGACGGCGGCCGCGAGCGGGTTGGTCGTCCTCGCGCTGGTGTACCCGGTGTTCGGCGGGGCCTGGTCAGCCCCGGATGTGATGTGGGGCGCGATCTCGGGCGCGACCGGAGCAGTCGCGATCGGCTTGCTCTACGCGTGTCTGGCGATCGGGCCGATGAGCATCCTGTCCCCGGTGACCGCCGTGGTCTCGGCGATCGCGCCGATACTGTGGGCCCTGCTCATCGAATCCGAGCGACTCTCACCGTGGGGTTACATCGGGCTGCCGGTGGCACTGGTGGCGATCATCCTCGTGGCGTTCCTCCCCGGCGAGAAGATCGTCCGTCCATCCGCGCGCGGGCTGCTGATGGCGGTCGGATCGGGACTGGCGATCGGCGCCTTCCTCATCATCATCGATCAGACCTCCGAGGCCAGTGGCATCGTGCCCCTCCTCATGAACCGGCTCGTCAACGCGGCGATCACAGGGGGCATCGTGGGAATTCTGGTGGTCGCGGCCCTCCGCCGCGGTCGACGCGCCCGCGTCGCACTGACCCCGTCCGCACGTCCCGCCAGCGTCGCCCCTGGGGGAGGTGCGGATGCCGAGCGACGCGGCGAACCCGGGGCCGCTGCGGTGACCGCGACGATCCGCCGCGGGTGGCTGCTGGCGATCGTCTGCGGTGTGCTCGACGCCGGGGCCAACGTCTTGCTTTTGCTGGCGCTTCGCGCCGACGGCGACCTCGCTGTCGTCTCCGCGTTGACCGCGCTGTATCCAGCGGGGACGGTCCTGCTGGCGGCGATGCTGTTACGGGAGCGGATCGCGGCCGTCCAGTGGATCGGACTGGCACTCGCGGTAACCGCGGGGGCACTGCTGGCCGCGGCGTAACGCCGCCGACGGCAGGACCGGAAGGCCCGCACACTACATGCGGAGATTGCTGTGGCCGACCACGACGCCGGTCACCGTGACCACGACATCGGTAGGCCGGCGGCGCAAATCTCGCGTCCCCGGACCCGCGGATCCGAGCGCACGTCCGTGGCGCCGAGTGCGGTGTTCTCCGTGGGCTCGTGCATGGCGGCACGGGCGCTGCGGCTCACGGAACTCGCCGCCTGCCAGACCAGCGACCGAGTGAACGCAGTGGTGTCGCGCGCAGGACCCTCGGTCAGCCTTGGCGGCCCTTGAAACGCGGGTTGAGCTTGTTGATGACGTAGACCCGGCCACGGCGGCGCACCACCTGTGCCCCGGGCTGGTTCTTGAGGGACTTGATCGACGCGCGGACTTTCATGACAACTCCTAAATGAGAACACTTATCATTTATCAGCATACCGGCAGCAATAAGAACGAGGAGCAACGGTGGATACAGTGGGCGTGGTCGCGGTGGTCGGAACATGCGGGCCGGAACGGGGCCGGTACGCGACGCAGCTGGCCGAGCTGACGAACCGGTCGCTCATTTCCGCATCTCTCCTGGCCGGCTCTCCCAATCCGGCCCAGGAGGCAGCGGTACTGTCGTCGTGGACGAACCCCACCGCAGGAGCGGTGGTGGAAGTTCCCGATGACGTTCCCACCACCGAGCTGATCGGCGCCCTCTCCGACTTCGACGACCGCACCCAACTGCTCGGAGTGGTCTGTGTGGTCGATGCCGCGCACCTGTGCGACGACTTGCGTCGGGATGACTACCTGGCGCTCCGCGACGCCGACAGCGGGATCGCCGCGCCACTCGAGGCGCGCGCGCACCTCACGACCTGGCAGATCGAGTTCGCCTCGTCGATCGTGCTCGTAAACTGGCAGCCCCTCGCACCTCCAGATCTCGCGATCGTGATGGCGCTGCTGAGCCACCTGAGCCCGCACGCGCGCCTTCGGCTGCAGCAGGGTTCCGTCGATGACCTCGAGCCAGACGAACCCTACTCGATCGAGCAGGAGCACCCGGGGTGGGTGTGTCTGCTCAACGGGAGCTTCGACCCGCACCTGACCGACCCGCGCGTCAGCGCCTTCCGGTATGAGCAGGTCCGCCCGCTGCACCCTGGCCGGCTCGCCCAACTGCTTGACAACCGAATCGACCCCGGCGAGTTCGGTACCGTCGTGCGCTCCGCCGGGTTTTGCCGGCTCGCCACCCGCGCACGCATCGTGGCCCAGTGGGAGCACGTCGGCCGCGTGATCGCTCTGAACCCGCTCGCGCTCGACGAGCGCCTCGATGACGGGGACGAGCTGCTCGCGCTCGGCCAGGACATCGCATTCATCGGGGTCGACCTCGACCACGCCCGACTCGCCGCGGCGCTCGACGAGGCTGCGCTCACCGATGCCGAGTTCGCCGCCGGCCCTGCCTCCTGGGCAGCGTTCCCTGACCCGTTCCCGGTCTGGACGAAGGCCGCCGACCGCCGCTAATGAGCTCGACTCGCCAGCGCGAGCGTTCTGCGCTCGCCTGCGGCACTGGTTCGCGAGGTGGACCTGCGGCGCGCCACGGCAAAGCTGACCTCCGGCGGCCACGGGAGACCACCACTCCCGGCGGGGAACCGGCCGCCCTGGACGACGTCATGGTGCTCATTCGGCGCCGGGGCCGCCTCGACGCGTCCGCCGTCATGTCTCCCGGAGAGCCGTGATGATCGTGCTACCACCGGGGGTGCGCTCCGTGCCATGGATGGCGAAGCCCGCTGTGGCCAGTGACCGGACGAAGACGAGTTCGGTCGGCGGCGGCGGTTCGTCCTCGTCCTCCTCACCGGTCGTGACGGGCGGGGACGATTGATGCAGAGGCGCAAGGTCGGGGGCGGCTCGGGTCTGGGCCCACCACCGCGCCCATGCAGACACGTCGTGCTCATCTCGCGCTGCACCGACGTCGGTTGTGGTGGGGGCGTCTGCGGCGAACCGCTCGACCGTGATGAGTGCTCCCCCGGGAGCCAGCAACGACCGGCATTCACGCAGCAGCACGAGCAGCCCAGCACTGTCGAAGTAGTGCACGAAAGCCGATGACACGATGATGTCGAAGGCACCTTCGCCCGCGAAGCGGGAGCCCAGCGTGTTCGCACCCGCTGTAGCGCACTCGAAACGGGCCGTCCCCTGTGCGGCACGCGCAAGGCCGATGAGCAGGGGGTCGGCATCCACCCCGATGACACGACAGGCCGGTGGCAGTGCGGCGGCGAGTCGGCGCGTCAGTGTGCCCGGCCCGCATCCCAGGTCGAGGATCCGCGCCATCCGGCCGTCGTTGGGGAGTCCGCCGTGGTGCGGCAACGGGCGCAAGGTCGCCAGGCGTGCCGCGATGAGCGAGATCGTCCTCTCCCAGCGCACGTCGTAGTCGGGAAAGTAGTACCGATGCATGGCGTCCCACGCCTCGAAGCGCTCACGGATGCGCTCCGTCAGCGCGTCCGGGGGCTGCCCCGCTCGTCGCTCCTCACTCACCGCTGACTGCTGCCTCCCGGAGTCACCACGGGACGCTCCCCCACCGCGGAGACGACAGGATCGCCCGGATAGAGGCTCCTCAGCAGCTCCTGCGTCATCACTTCTCTGGCTTCACCCCGCGGTCCGGTGGTCCCGTCGCGCAGGAGCGTGACGGCATCGTCGCAGAACCACAGCACGTGGTTCGGATCGTGCGAACACACCAGGATCCCCTTTCCGCTGTCGTGCGCCAGGTGCCGGATCGTCTCCCAGGTCATCAGTTGGTTGCCGAAGTCCAGGCTTGCCGTGGGCTCGTCAAGGAGGAGATAGGGGGAATTCTGCGTGAGTGCGCGAGCGATCAGCACGAGTTGGCGCTGCCCGCCGCTCAGAGCGGTGAAGGGACGCTCCGCAAGATCGAGCAGGCCGAGCCCGTGCAGATGCCGCAGGGCGACCTCGATATCGGTTGAAGAAGGACCGGCCAGCCTCGCTCCCGCTCCCATCACGACCATGTCTCGCACCGTGTGCGGGAACGCGGCACGGTGGTCCTGCGGGACGAAGGCGATACGGCGAGCCACCTGCTTCGCGTTCCACCGCCGCGTCGACTCACCGTCGACACGAACATCGCCGCTGTGGGGCAGCTGCCCCAGGATGCAACGAAAGAGCGTCGACTTGCCCGTCCCGTTCGGGCCGAACAGCGCCGTGACGGTCCCGGGCGGCACCTCGAGAGAGACTCCGTCGAGCACGCGGCTCGCTCTCGGGTACCCGAAAGTGACCTCCGTGACGACGAGGCTCACGAGTTGCCCCAGTGGGTGGTGCGCCGGCGCAGCAGGACGATCAACAACGGTGCGCCGAGGACCGACGTGATGATGCCGATCGGCAGCTCGCCGGAGTAGATCGTGCGTGCGATGTCATCGCAGGCCACCAGAAAGGCCGCCCCCAGCATCGCGGAGAACGGGATCAGTACGCGATTGTCCACGCCCACGACGAATCGCGCCGCGTGCGGGATCAGCAGACCGACCCATGCGATGATGCCCGATACGGAAACGGCGATCGCGGTCAATGCCGTCGCCGCGACCACGACCCACAGGCGCAGGGGCCGCGGAGCGACGCCGAGCGCGCGACATTCCTCGTCGCCCAGCGACAGGATGTTCAGTCGCCATCCGAGCAGCGAAAGCACCAACACGCCCGCAATCGTCACCGGTACAGCCAGCGCTACCTGGTCCCATTGTGCGGTGTAGAAGCCGCCCATCACCCAGAAGACGAGACGTCGAAGCTGCGCATCGGATGCGGCGTATTGGAACAGCGAGAACATCGCCATGAAGAAGGACCCGACAACGATTCCAGCCAGCACGAGCACCAACGTGGAGCGATCCCCTCGCACCCTGGACACGGCGAACGTCACCGCCACCGCGAGGAGGCCGCCGACGAAGGCCAGCCCCTGCGCCGAAAAGGGGACCGCGGTGATCACAATCGCCACGCCGGCGCCGAAAGCCGCACCGGAAGAGACGCCGAGCACGTACGGTTCCACGAGCGGGTTGCGGAACGTGGCCTGGAACGCAGCCCCGCTGACGGCCAACGCTGCCCCCACGGCGGCTGCCAGCAGCACCCGGACCATGCGAATGTCCCAGACGACCGAGGAGTGCACGCCCGCGACATCGCTCCGCGTCAGCGGCGCCAACAGTGCCGCGACCACATCCGGCAACGGGATCCAAAACGCTCCGATGCCGAGGGAGACCACACATGACACCACCAGCGTGATCGCCGCGCCGACGACGAGCCACACGGCCCGTCGTCGGCGCGAGGATGAGACACGCAGTGCAGCGCCGATGTCGTGCTGAGCTGCCGTGGGCGCAGCGGGACTCACTCCGAGCTTCCGGGCATCCACTGCTGGTCGAGGATCGCTTGCTCTGCGCCGGCCTCGTCGAGCCCGTACACGTCCTGATAGAACTCGCGTTCCCGCTGTGCGACGTCGATGTCGGCGAACTGATCGGGATAGAGCATCGACGCGATCTTCAGCATCGCGATCGGTGTTTCGATCGTCGGGCGCCACTCATCGAACCCGAGATCGACAATCCGTCCGCTCTCCAGCGCCGACAGGCTCGCGACCGACGACCAGTTGAGACCCACGGTCTCTCCGGCCCGGATCTGATCGACACTCAGGTACCCCTCGTGGCCGATCACGACGAGCGACGCGGGATCGAGATCGAGTAGTTGCTCCTCCGCGACGGGAATGAACGTGCCGGGGCCCTCGACCACGTTCACCGCACCCAGCACGTCGGTCAGCATGTACGACTGGATGCGGTGCTGACCCATCAGGTAGTTGGTGGTGGCGAAGCTCGCTGCTTCTGGCCGGTCCTGCTCCGACAGTTCGGGAACGCGATCTGTCACCTCCGCGATGCCGTCCTTCACCCGGTCGATGACCGCGGTCGTATCGGCGGAACGGTCATAGACCTGTCCGACGATGTCGACGATCTCCCACGCCCGGTCCAGGGTCGGCTCATCGAAGTTCGAGGGTGACATCA
>NZ_JBKEAY010000142.1:0-1831 GCF_047972865.1 Microbacterium sp. | reverse complement strand
CCATCGTCAGCGCCGACAGCGCGACGCGCAAACGCGTCCCGGGCGGCTCGTCCATCTGGCCGAACACGAGCGCGGTCTTGTCGAAGACGCCGGCCTCGTCCATTTCGTGGATCAGGTCGTTGCCCTCACGGGTGCGCTCGCCGACACCGGCGAACACCGACACACCGCCGTGGTCCTGGGCGACGCGCTGGATCATCTCCTGGATGAGGACGGTCTTGCCGACACCAGCACCACCGAACAGACCGATCTTGCCACCCTGCACGTACGGGGTGAGCAGGTCGATGACCTTGATGCCGGTCTCGAACATCTGGGTCTTCGACTCCAGCTGGTCGAAGCTCGGCGCCGGACGGTGAATGCCCCACCGCTCGGTGACCTCGATGGTCTCGCCGGGCTCGGCGTTGAGCACATCACCGGTCACGTTGAACACGCGACCCTTGGTCACGTCGCCCACCGGAACCGTGATCGGGCCGCCAGTGTCGCGCACCTCCTGGCCGCGGACCATGCCGTCGGTCGGCTTCAGCGAAATCGCCCGGACCAGGTCGTCGCCCAGGTGCTGGGCCACCTCGAGGGTGATCTCGGTGGAGGCGCCGTCGACCGTGATGGTGGTCGTCAGCGCGTTGTAGATGTCGGGGATCGCATCGTGCGGGAACTCGATGTCGACGACGGGGCCGGTGACGCGCGCAACGCGACCGACAACCGCGGTCGCGGTGGCTTCGGCAGTGACGGTGGTCATTGTCTTCTCTTTCGGTGGGGTCTTACTTGCCCGACGCCAGAGCGTCGGCGCCGCCGACGATCTCGGCGATCTGCTGCGTGATCTCAGCCTGGCGCGCGTTGTTGCGCAGGCGGGTGTAGTCGGTGATGAGCTTGTCGGCGTTGTCGCTGGCCGACTTCATCGCCTTCTGGGTGGCGGCGTGCTTGGCGGCCGACGACTGCAGCAACGCGTTGAACACGCGGCTCTGCACGTACACCGGGAGCAAGGCATCCAGCACCACCTCGGGGCTCGGTTCGAACTCGTAGAGCGGGAACACCTGGGTCGCCGCCGGCGCGTCATCGTCGGCATCGACCACCTCGAGCGGGAGCAGGCGCACCGTCTCGGGCGTCTGGGTCATCATGCTGACGAACCGGTTGTACACGAGATGGATCTCGTCCACGCCGTCGTGCTCGCCGCTGCGGTCGTAGGCGTCCAGCAGTGCGCTGGCGATCTGCTCAGCCGTGTTGAAGTGCGGCGTGTCGGTGTCACCGGTCCACTCCCCGGCGGCCTCCATGCGGCGGAACTGGAAGTAGCCCACCGCCTTGCGGCCGATGAGGAAGTAGACCGGCTCACGGCCCTCGGAACGCAGCAACTCACCCAGTTCTAGGCCCTCGCGCAGGATCTGCGAGTTGAACGCCCCCGCCAGTCCGCGGTCGGACGCGAAGATCACGACCGCAGAGCGGCGGATGGCCTCGCGCTCGGTGGTGAGCGGATGCTGCACGTTTGAGTGCGTCGCGACGGCCGACACGGCACGCGTCACGGCACGCGCGAACGGCGAAGAGGCGCGCACGCGACCCATCGCCTTCTGAATGCGCGACGCCGCGATGAGTTCCATCGCCTTCGTGATCTTCTTGGTGGTCTGAGCAGAGCTGATCTTCTGCTTGTAGACCCGGAGTTGTGCGCCCATAGGTTCTTCGTCTCGACGGTGCGGTGCCCGGCCTCAGCCGCGACGACCCCGGACGATCTGCTCCTGGTTCACGTCTTCGGCGCCCATCGCCTCGTGCTCCTCGTGGCCGGGCTTGTTGATCGCCTGGCCCTTCCCCCCCTGGAACTCCAGGAGGAACGCGTCGGTGACCCGGC
>NZ_JBKEAY010000098.1:0-14738 GCF_047972865.1 Microbacterium sp. | reverse complement strand
TCAGCTCGGGGCTCTCGTACCCCGAAGGGTTGAGGAAACCCCGCTCGGCGAACCAGGTCGCGTACCAGTCATAGGGCGTGATCTGGTTGTTGGCGCCGATGCCGAGCGGGTACTGACCGCTCGACCACGTGGAGATGTATTCGGGAACCGGCAGGTCCTGCACCGTGATGTTCACGCCGTCGAGCTGGTTCATCTGGTCGGCGAAGAACTCCACCTGCTGCTTCAGGAAGACCGCTGTGGCGAACGTGACGTCAACGGTGTCGGCACCGAGCATCCGCTGCGCTGCGGCGAGGTCCGCATCGACGTAGCCGACGATGTCGGGGTTGTAGCCGACATCTCCTTCGACGAAGTGCTGTGTGGGCGTTGCGGTGATGCTCGACGACGGCAGGTCGAGTTGAGCCTGCACGTCGATGGCGCTGCACACCGCCTTGCGAGTGTTCACGTCACCGAACGCGCCGCCCGGGGCGCGATCGAAGAAGACGATGTTGTTGCGACCCGCGGGGTACCCCAGAAAGTCGACGTTGCCGCCTTCGAGAATGGGTCGCTGCTCGGTCACTGTGTCGGTCAGGTCGATCTCGTCGCCCAGCAGCGCGGCGGATGCCGCGGAGTCGTCCTCGATGCCGTACAGCACCACCCTGTCGAACCCGACATCCTCACCCCAGTAGTCGTCGGTACGGTCGAACGCCCAGTACGTTCCGTCCTGGGACGCGTCGGGGTTGTACGCCCACGGTCCGGTGCCCACGGGGGTGTCGACGATCGAGCCGTCGGCGATGGCGGCGGGAGAGCCGATGAACACGTTGCGCTGCGTGAGCATCGACATGAACGTCGGCGCCGGGAAGGCGAGATTCAGCCGCGCGGTGAACTCGTCGACGACATCGATGGACGCGACCGCTTGCAGCGGACCGGAGAACTGTCCCGGGTTGTCGCGGATGTACTCCAGATTGGCTTTGACGGCCTCCGCGTTGAACGCGGTGCCGTCGTGGAACGTGACATCCTCTCGCAGCGTGAGGGTGATGGATGCGGCGTCCTGCTCCCATTCGGTCACGAGGTTGGGGAGCACCTCGTAGTCCGGCCCGAGGACGACCAGCGTCTCGTACGGCAGGCGCATGTAGCCGGGTTCGGTGCTCGCGCCCGGTGCCCAACTGCTCGGATCGCCACCCCAGTTGATGCGGACGACGGAGGTGCCGTCTTCCGTACTCGTCGATTCGGCGTCGCTGTTTCCGGAGCATCCCGCCAGCAACAGGATGCCTGCGGTCATCGCCGTGGCGAACGTGCGCGTGCGTCGGGTCGTCGACATCACGTCTCCTCAGTTCGGGGATCTCCTCGTCGAGATCGCTCCCCGGAGAGGGTACGGACAGTTCCAGACATCTGAAACTGTCGGCCGTGCACGCTAAGAATGAGGGTTCGTCGGCTCCTCCCGACACGCCCATTCGCGCCGTACTGCGGATTGTCGGCAAGGCGACGGGCAGTACGGCGCGAATGAACAGACAGGGACCGGCGGTCTGACGGACCGGCGGTCACACACCGGATCAGCGGTTGCCGGACCCCTCGGTCGTCTCGGTGAAGGGACGGTCCATGACCGTGGCCTTCACGGTGGTCTGGGTGTGACGCTCGACGGCGGGGTTCGGGAATCCGCCGTCCGGCTCTCCCCACACCAGTTCGACCTGGTCTCCGGCCTTCGCGTCGACATCGAGCGAGCCCAGCGAGATCCAGCCGCGCACGTTCGACGAGTAGATCGACAGGTTCATCAGGCCCACCAGCTGGCCGGCCTTCTCGACGCGGTCGAACTGCGTCGCGGTGTAGAACGCGGCAGGCATCTCAATGTACTTGTAGCGCTCGGCGCCCGGGTTGTACATGCTCGCGAAGATCTTCGCGACGTCGTCGCGGTCCCACTTGATCCATGCCTTGCGGCGGTGCTGCTCGTCTTTGCGGGCTTCCAGCGCCTCCCGGCCGATGAAGTCGTGGTCGAACTTGGCGATGTGCGTGTAGCCGAGGTCCCACGGTGTGACGTAGTAGTCGTCGATGTTGTCGGACACGAACGACCCGCCCAGGGCAAGGTTGCCCTCGAACGACTTGGCGTTCTGCCACTGCCGGTAGGCTTTGGTGCCTTCCGAGGAGTAGACGGCGGGCAGGGTGTTGGCAATCCAGCCCGACTCGGTCGCCACCGATGCGTAGGCTCGGCCACCGACCTGCGTGATGCCGAACTCGGCACCAGCTTCCAGCAGAGTGTCGCGCACGCCTTCCAGCTCGGAGTAGGGGCCGAAGAACTCCAGGCCCGGGAAACCGGACATGCGGTGGTTGAGCGCGGTGGCGGTGTACTGCCCGATCTTGAACTGTCCCATGTGGAAGAACTTGATTTCCGGCATGGGTCCGCCGTTGACCTTCGCGAAGATCTCGCCGGCGGTCGGCCCCTGCAACTGCAAGCGGTAGAGCTCGCGACCCTTGGGGTTCATGATCGAACGGGCGTCCTTGCGCAGCGTCACGTTCCAGTCGCCGGTCTCGGCGTGGAACTCGACCCACGACAGTGCCGGCGGGCGCCCCACGATGCGCACGACGTTCTCGGCGGTGCAGAACAGGATCGCGTCACCAATCATGTTCCCGTCGGGACCGACCGCGATCAGCTGCTTGGCCTTCATCGGCCCGAAACCGCGGAAGCTGTTCGCGCCGACGTGCTGCAGCAGCGCGTACGTGTCGGGACCTTCGACGATGAGGTCGTTCATGTGGAGCGAGAGGTCCATCAGTGCGGCGGTCGTGCGCCACGACTCCTGCTCGTCGCGCCAGTTGGTGAACTCGGGCTTGACCGGGAAGACGTAGGCGCCCGACCGACCGCTGCGCAGCAGCTGCAGCGGGCCGCCGACGCGCTGGATCTCGTCTTCGAGCGAGAGTGTGTGGGCCATGAAGATCGTCCTTTCACTGCACCGCGTCGTCGCGGCGGATGGGTTTCGCTTTTCGACGATACTTTGAAGTACCTGTAATTGTTTCGGCTTCCGCTAAGGTGAACCGATCGGAACGGAGTCACGATGTCGAGCGACCAGGAGCCCGCCTCCAGTTGGACCACCGGTATCCCCTACCGGCTGTGGCATGTGAATCAGGCGGTGCACCGCCGCGTCGAGAGCGCGATCGCCGAGCTCGGTGTCACCGTGACGCAGCTGGGGATCGCGGTGCACCTGGACGACTTCGGTCATCTCTCGGCATCCGACCTCGCACGCATGTTCCGCCTCACCCCGCAGAGCACGACTCTGGCGCTGGGCCGGCTGGAGAAGGGCGGTTACGTCGAGCGGGTGCCGCACCCCACCCACAAGCGGGTGATCTGGTATGAGCTGACCCGAGCGGGTGTGGACCTGGCCGACCGAGGCCGCACCCGCGTCGCCGCCGTCGACGAGGAGCTGGCCACCGTCCTCGGCGCCGAGGCGAGCGCCGTCGTCGACGCGGCGTTGACCGCCCTCGAGCGCGCCGCCGACGAGGAGGTAGCGCGCCAAACGATGTGGCCGGTGCCGAGGCGCCGCCAGGGCTGACGGGCATGCCACACGGGTCAGGCCGCCGGGGCGCAGGGCTGAGGGGATCAGGCCGTCGCGGGGTCTGACCAGCGCAGTCGCGCGATCCGACGCTCGGTCTCGATCTCGGCCGACGCGGGAGGCTCGGCGATGTCGTCCAAGAGTGCGCGGATGGCCTTCTCGCGCCGTTCACCGTCGATCTCGACGACATCACCGGTGTCGCTGCTCCACACAACTGTCTTGCTCACGGTGTACCTCCATCGATACCGATGTCCATTTTAGCGGTCGTCGCACCGCGCGGGACGTGGCGCGCGGCGTCATACTCGTCGGCGGTCAGACACATCAGCTCGGCGACGCCGAGGATGCGCGCGAGCGTCTCGACGAAGAGCAGATCCTGTCGCAGCAGGCTTCCGGACTGAACCGCGTTGACGGTGAGGATGCCGAACGGGATCGCCCCGGCCCCGACCCGAGCGGTGATGAACGTGCCATAGGCGCGCGCCGCGGCGCCCTCGGGCCTGTCGCGAGCCCAGGCCGCGACATCCTCGACGTACACCGTGGGCCGATGCCCGTCGAGCACGTCCCACACCTCCCGGTCGGCCGTGCCGGCCTCATCGAACGTCGTCGTGAACCGGTCGTCGCGACTGGGGCTGCTGGCCACCTTGTCCGGCCCCATCCGCCGCACCGGCGCCGCCAGATTCTCGACACGGAAATACGCAGCCCGGGCATCGGTCACCCCGACGCCCTCCTTGGTCTGCACCGCCACGGACTGACGAACCCCCGCGATCTCGGTGTCCCGGTCGCCGGGGGCGCGCCGGGCCAAGCCGTCGATCGCGTCGAGCACCTCCCTGACGTTGAATCCGAACAGCACCGCGCTGCGGTCGCGCTCGGCCTTCGCCAGCTCGCGCGCAATGTGCTCCCGATACTCGGCGTACGCTCGATTGCGGCGTTCGGCGCCGGACTTCCACCCCGACAGCACGACACCCGCGAAGACTGCGGCCGCGGCAACCGCCTCCGGCCATGGTCGCCAGCTCTGCGGCACGAAGACGGCGGCGATCGTACCGACCATCGCGATCGCACCCACCAGGATGAGCCACCGCTGCAGCACCGCCGGATTCGTGCGCGCAGGCGTGGGCTCCCCGTTCGCCGCCTCGTGCGTCATCATCCGCCCCCACTCAATCACCGCCGAGCATAGACGACAGCGCCGACGTCGAGAGGGACCCGGCCGGCTCAGTCGGCCCGGTACGAGGTGCGCGCGAAATGATCGTACGGCGAACCGTGCACCACTGCCCGGATGCGCGGAAACCCGAGATCGGCCTCGGGGGCGACCCCGTGACCGGGGTGCTCACCCCAGACGACCTCCACCTCGGTGCCGGGTTCGGCGGCCTCGGCATCCACCAGCGACAGCGACAGCACGCGCCCGAGCGGCCCGATCCGCGAGGTCCAGAACGTCATCCCGACGAGCTTCCCGTTGCGCTCGATGCGGTACCGTCCGTAGCCGTTGAAATACCCGTCGGCCGAGCCGAGCGCCGCGGTGGTGCCAGCGGGGTCCAGCACCAGGGTGACCCGGCGGCGGCGCACCCGATCCTTCGCGTCGCGCAGCGCCTCGCGGCCGATGAAGTCGTGCTCCAGGTGGATGGAACGGCCGTAACCGAGCTCCCACGGCGACACGTAATAGTCGGTGATGTCGTCGGAGTAGAAGCTGCCCGACAGCGGCTTCTTGCCCTCGTACGAGAACGCCGACAGCTCGCGGCGATAGTCGGCCAGACCGGGGTCGGTGTAGATCGCGGGCGTCGGGGTGGGGATCCAGCCGCTCTCCACACCGTTGGTGAAGTACGCCTTGCCGCCCACGGGGGCGATGTCCGCCGGCTCCCCGGCGGTGAGGATCGCCTCGCGGACCGCGTCGTGGCCGGCGAAGTCGCCGATGATCTCGTAGCCGGCCTGCCCCGCCATGCCGTGACGGAGCACCCGCACCGGATGCCCGCCGATCGTCGCGGCGGTGGAATGGAAGAACTTCGTCGCCGGCAGCGGCTCGTCGAACAGACGCTCCCCGACCTCCCCGGCCCGCGGCCCCTGGATCTGGAACCGGAACAGCACCGGGTCGCGGTCGCGGCGCACCGACGAGTCGGGGTCGCAGGTCACCTCGACATCCAGGCCCTCGGCGCGCGCGTGATACGCAACCCAGTTCTGCGACGCCGGCACACCGGTGAGGATGTACCGGTTCTCCGCCTCGCGCAGCAGGATGCCGTCGACGATGATGTTGCCGTCGGCGGCGACCGGCACGAACTGCTTGGCCTGACCGATCGCGAACCGGTCGAAGTCGTTGGCGCTGGTCTGCGACAGCGCCCGGGTCGCGTCGGGCCCCTCGAAGACGGTGTCGAACATGTGGAACGACAGGTCGAACAGGGCGACCGAGGTGCGCCACGCCTGCTGCTCGGCCGACCAGCCCGCGAACTCGGGCTGCATCACGGGAACCGTCCACGGTTCCACTCCCGGCGTCCACAGCAACCGGACCGGCGAGCCGGCGGCCTCAATGGCGTCCTGCAACGTCGGTCGCGCCTGCGAGGCGTCGCCGTGCGGCTTGTGGTCGGTGGCTGCGGTGGTCATAGGGAGCTCCTTCGATCGGTGGGGTCACAGGCGCGCGAGGGCGTCGATGTCTTCCAGGAAGTCGCGCTCCGCGCTCTTGGAGACGGTCGCCCGCGTCGAACGCAGCGCGCGCAGGTAGTCGGCCGTGGTCATGAGGGCGGCGGGGGCATCGTCGCCGGTGACGGTGATCGCGCCCGTCGCCGTCGTGACCGGCACGGCACGCAGCGCCGAGGCCAGCGCCTCCTGCGCCGCCCGCCGGGCCGCATACTCGATGTCGGCGGGGGTGAGCCCCTCGCTCGCGTCCACCAGCAGGTCCCGTTCGATACCGGCCAGCACGTCGGCGGGGATGTAGCGGGCCCAGATCGCCGCCCGCGCTTCCGCGTCGGGCAGCCCGATCGGCAGGACGTAGTCGAACCGTCCGTGTCGGAGGAAGGCGGCATCCAGCGTACGCACGAAGTTCGTCGCACAGATGAGCAGGCGCCCCTCCAGGTCACGGAACTCGGACAGGAGCTTCAGCAGCTCGTTCGTGACACCCTGGGTGGGCGAGGGCGGATCGCCGCGGCGGCGGGAGGCGATCTCTTCGACCTCGTCGATGAACACGACCGCGTGCTCCAACTCGGCGATGGTCTCGAACGTCTGCCGCAGCGCCGACGCGAGGCCCGAGGACGTCTCGGCCAGACGCGACGGGAAGACCTCGACGAACGGCCAGTCCAACCGCGACGCCACGGCCTTCGCGAACGTCGTCTTGCCGGTACCGGGCGGTCCGAACAGCATGACGGCCCGCGGCGGGAGCACTCCGAAGCGCTCCGCCAGCTCCGGCCGGGCCAGCGGCGTGACCAGGCGCTCCTCGAGCAGTTGCTTCTCCTTCGTCATTCCCGCCACGTTCCGCCAGAGGTGGCGCGGCAGGATGCGGCCGCCCACGGTCTTGAGCAGATCGAGCTCGCGGCGCTGCACCGGCAGTGGCCGCTCGAGGTAACGCAGTTGGTGACGCAGTTCGAAACCGTTCTCGCTGAGGTGCGACACGCTGTCGGCGGCGTCGGTCAGCAGCACCGA
This sequence comes from Microbacterium sp., assembly GCF_047972865.1. Classification (GTDB taxonomy): domain Bacteria; phylum Actinomycetota; class Actinomycetes; order Actinomycetales; family Microbacteriaceae; genus Microbacterium. The sequence continues at coordinate 7,608 of NZ_JBKEAY010000098.1, read as the reverse complement.
CAGCTTCGCGAGGCCGAGCGCGGCCATCCGCCGCTCGAGCCGGTCGAGCAACTGCGAACCGACCCGTTCGGCATCCGCTCCGCCGTCGGCGTCGACGTGGAAGAACACGATCCACCCCTGGGCGTGGGCGGCCCGGCCCACCGCCGCACCGAGCACGCGGTCGCCGTGCACGGCGACGACGGCGTGGTCGGCATGGCACGAGGCGACGACCTCGGCCAGGGAATACACCGGGGTCATCCCGAGGTCGTGCGCGCGTTCCCACAACCGTACGATGCCGTCGAGATCGTCGTCGTGGAAGTCGCGGACGTGGGCGTGCCCGGCGGGTGCGTTGGTCATGACCGTCCTGTCACCGCGCCCGGAAGTCGCGAATCCACTGGCTCGTGGCGGTCAGCCCCCCGAAGGTGTAGAAGTGCAGATGCACGCGGCCGTGACGCCCCGGGTCGTAGCCGTCGGCGAGCGCGCCGAGGAGCTTGTCCGGGCCCGCCGTGCCGATGAGGTTCGTCAGCGAGAACCCGTACTTCTTGACGATCATCGCGTTCGCACCGATGCCGAAACGACGCGCGAACCCGATCAGCCGCTTCACGCCGGCGGGGCCGGGCACGCCCACCCGGATGGGCAGGTCGATTCCTTCGTCGCGCACCTTCTCGATCCACGACAGCACGGGCGCCTCGTCGAACGCGAACTGGGTGAGGATCGTCCCGGACAGCCCTTGCTCGGCCAGCGACGCGTTCTTGGCGCGCAGGGCATCCCACAGCGCCTCGTCGGGGATGTCCGGGTGGCCCTCCGGGTACCCGGCGATGCTCACGTGCTTCACCCCGTATTGCGGCAGGATGCCCGTCCGGATGACGGTGGCCGAGTCGGGGTAGGGCCCCTCCGGGGTCGCCGGGTCGCCGCCGACGGTGAACACGTTCTCGGATGCCCCGGCCTCCTGCAGCGCGGCCAGGAACTGTTCCAACTCGTCCTGCCCGCGCAGCCTGCGCGCCGAGATGTGCGGCACCGGGACGAAGCCCTCTTCGAGCACGGCGCGGGAGGCGTTCAGTCTCATCGGCAGATCCTCGTTGCCGAGGAAGGTGACGTTGATGCGGGTGCCGGCAGGAGTGGCCGGAGCGGCGGCGCGGAGGTCATCGACATCCTTCCCGGTCATCTCCAGCGAGAAATCGTCGAGCAGTGCGGCGGTGTCGGTCATGTCGGGCCTTTCGGGTGGGGACGGTGTCAGGGCTGGAAGACGATGGTCTCGCGCCCGTGGCGGATGACCCGGTCCTGGCAGTGCCACATGACGGCGCGGGCGAGCACGCCGCGTTCGACGTTGGCGCCGCGACGCTGCAGCTCTGCGGCATCGTCGGCGTGGCCGGCGCGGGCGACGTCCTGCTCGATGATCGGCCCCTCGTCGAGGTCTTCGGTCACGTAGTGGGCGGTCGCCCCGATGAGCTTCACGCCGCGCTCTTTCGCCTTGCGGTAGGGCGCGGCGCCGATGAAGGCGGGCAGGAAGCTGTGGTGGATGTTGATCACCGGCACACCGATCTCGGCGAGGAATCCGGACGAAAGGATCTGCATGTAGCGCGCGAGCACGACCAGGTCGACGTTGCCGCGGAGCAGCTCGATGATGCGCGCCTCGGCGGCCGACTTGTCCGGACCCTGCGAGGGCACGTGCAGGAACGGGATGCCGAACGAGCGCACATCGTCGGCGACCGCGGTGTGGTTGGAGATCACCATGGGGACCGTCATCGCGATCTCCCCGCGGCGTTGCCGCCACAGCAGGTCGAGGAGGCAGTGGTCGCTCGTGGAGGCCAGGATCGCGACGCGCTTGGGTGTGCGATCGGCCAGGCGCCACGTGAGACCGAGACCGGTGCCGAGCGTCGACTCGAGGTCGGCTTCGATGGCGGGGCGCTCGGCGACGAAGCCGTCGATGCGGAAGACGGCGCGCTGGAAGAAGCTGCCCCCTTCGATCCCGTCGTTGTGCTGATCGAGCGACACGATGTTCGCGCCGTGACGGGTGAGCACACCCGTGATGGCGTGCACCAGTCCGGGCCGGTCGGTCCCCTCCACGAGGAGAACGCCCTCGTCGTCCGGGTTGCGGCCCGTCGTCGTCGGTGTGGCCATGCCTACGCCTCCTCGCGTGTTTGAGTTGCCTGAAACAGTAGCCGGGTCGGGATGCCGCCGTGTTTCAGCTTTGCGTGCACGCCGCGTCCGCCGGAGTCAGTCGGTTTCGGGGCCCTGACAATAGTCGCAGTCCTGGCTTTCACAGCACCAGAACTCCTCCGCGACTGCGGCGGGGCGTTCGGTCACGAGCGTCATTTCGGGGCCTTCGCGGCATCCACTTTCGCGTGCCCGCGCACATCGGGGAACGGCGGCGTGCGATCCGGCTGCAGATCGACCTGGAAGGTGTTCAGGCACATCGAGAGCATCGTGTAGTTACCGAGCAGGCCGATGGCGTCGACCAGCTGCTGGTCGGTGAACAGCTCTCGCAGCCGGGCGAAGGTGGCATCCGAAACGAAGTGTGTCGTGAGCAGTTCGACGGCGAAGTCGTGGAACGCCTGCAACTCGGCATCGTCGCCGAAGTCCGGCTCACCCCAGGTGGCCAGCGCGTCGATCGCTGCGGCCGGGACCCCGGTCTGGATGGCCTTCTCGTAGTGCGCGTTCCAGGAGAACTGGGCGTCGAAGTAGCGCGCCGCCACCAGCAGCGAGTACTCGCGGATGCGCGCGGGCATGCTGCAGTCGAACCGTACGAACGCGCCCAGGGACTCGGTGCGCTCGCACAGCTCCGGGCTGTGCAGCCAGACTTTGAAGGGCCCGCCGATCTTGCCGCGCTTGGCGATGATGCGATCGGCGAGCTCGCGCTGGCGGTCGGTCATGTCTTCATAGGGGGTGACGTCCAGTCGCATGGTCTCCTCCAGCGTTCGAGCGATACGAGTCTGACGGCGACGATAGGGGGGCGACCCGGCGCCGACGAGGGGAGAACGGGCAACGTTATCGTGCACCCCCCGAAACGTGGCGCGCCCTAACGTGAGACCGTGCCCGCGGTCGCGGGCGCGCGGCGACCAACCCGGAGGACCCCATGACGACGATCCGCATCTTCCGCGACATCGAGGTGCTCGACCGCGGCGGAGCCGTGCAGACGTGGCCGCTGATCACCAAGCACACCGCCGGCGGCGACAACGAGGTCACCACCGGCATCAGCGTGTACCCGGTCGGGGCGGGGGCGCCGCTGCACTCGCACAACTGCGGTGAGCAGGTGCTGATCCTCGAGGGCGAGGGTTTCGTGGAGGTGCACGACCCGGACGAGGGCGTCATCCGCCGCGACCTCGTGAAAGACGACACCGCATACGTTCCGCGCGACGTGTTCCACCGCTACCACAACACCGGCGATGTGCCGATGCGGATCCTGTGGATCTACCCCGGCGCCTACATCACTCGTACCTTCGCCGACACCGGCCGGACGGTCGAGCACCTCACCCCCGAGGACCAGATGGGCGGTCGCTGACCCCAGCCCGCGCCCGGCCCGCGCCCGGCCCGCGAGACTACACGGGCGCTATCGAGACAGCGCGGTTTACGCGGGGTCTCGATAGCACGGCTGTAGTCTCGCGGGCGGGCGGGCGGGGCAGGTGCGCGGCAGGACGGGGCGGGTCAGGAAGGGGTGGGGAGGGGGATGCCGAAGGAACCGGCGACCTCGGTGAGTTCGGTCCACAACTTGTCGCCGACGGGGATGCCGGATGCCGACCGTGCCGCGGCGGTCTCCGCGCTGCGTTCGCCGGGGACCAGCACCCGTTCCACCCCCTCGGCCTTCGGGAGCGCGTGGATCGTATCGACCGTGGCATCCACCCCCGCAGCGAACTCCTCGGCACCGCCGAACACGGTCGGATCCAGCACGATCAACGTCGCGTTCTGCCGGTGCTTCTTCTGCCCGGCGTGGTACGGCGTGAGAATCGGCGCCGCCACGAGCACGCTCGTGAGCATCTCGAACATGAGCGACAGGCCCGATCCCTTCGCACCGCCCAGCGGCGTCGGAACCTTCGCGACCTCGGGATCGATGGTGGGGGTGCCGTCCGCCGTCGTCGCGGCGCCCTCCGGCAGCGGCGTGCCGGAGCGCTTGTACTGGGCGATCTTGCCCATCGCGATGAGCGAGCTGGCCATGTCGAGCACGACCGGCGCGTGTGCCCCAGTGCCCGGCACGGCGATCGCCAGCGGGCTGGTCGCCACCGACGCACCGACGGCGCCGGTGTACGACATCATCGGCGACCCCGCGGCGATGCCGACACCGACCAGGCCCCGCTGCGCGATCAGCGACGCGTAGTAGCCGATCGCGCCGGTGTGGACGGTGTTGCGCACCGACACGACCGCGGCACCCTCGGTGGCCGCCTTCGCGACGGCGATGTCGACGGCCCGCGTCAGCGCGACGGGGCCGGGCGCGAAGTCGGCGTCGACGACGGCGACCGCCGGAGCGGAGTCGTTCACCGTGATGTTCGGGGTCGGGTTGGCCACTCCGGAGGCGAACATCTCGACGTAGCGGGGCACGCGCGAGACGCCGTGCGAGTCGACGCCGCGCAGGCTCGCCCACACGAACGACGGCGCGGCCGCGGCGGCATCGTCCGCGGACATCCCCGCGGCGGCGAACACGTCGCGGATGAAGGCCTCGAACGCGGCGGATGGGACGGATACAGGCATGAGAACTCCTTACAGATGGTGGCCGAGTCAGCGCGAGACGCTGACGTTGACGACCGCGGTGGTGCCGGCTGTCACGGCCGCGGTGGCCTCGGCGAGCACCCGATCGAGCTGGGCGGGGTCGTCGACGGCCGCGTGGTACATGTCGAACGGGGCGGCGAACGCGCTCAGCTCCGGCTGGGTCGACAGGTCGACGCCGAGGTGGTAGTCGGTGCGCACGGCGGCGCCCTCCGGGTAGAACCGCAGATGGTTCATCTTCATCGACAGGTACTTCTTGTTGTTGAAGATGACGATCAGCACCGGCAGCCCGAGGTCTTTCGACGCCATCAGCGACTGCTCGATCGGGTTGTACAGGAACGCGCCGTCGCCGACGGTGAAGACGACTAGGCCGTCCTCGACCGCGAGCTTCACGCCCAGGGCGACCGCGATCCCCTGACCGAGTCCGCCCTGCACGTAGAAGTAGGAGTCGGGTCGGTCCCAGCCGATGTGACGCTGGACGACGCGACTGTGGGTGATGGTCTCGTCGACGACGGTGGCGCCTTCGGCCCGCACGATCTCGCGCAGCCGCGTGGCCAGGAGGACCGGAGGGATGCCGGGGGCCTCGACGGCCTTCGCTTCGGCGGCATCCGTCGCGGCGGCCCACCGTCCGTGACCGCTGGCCGCGTACGCGGCGCGCGCGGCGATCGTGGGCTGGTCGGCGGTCTTCAGCGTCGCGTCGCGCAGTTGAGCCAGCGTCTCGGGCAGCGCACCCTCCAGGTAGTGGTCGGCGTTGAGCACCTGGTAGACGACGTGGGGGCGCTGCGGCACCTCATCGATGACGATGGTCTTCGCCTTCGCGGGTGTGCGGCTGGGCGGGTAGTACGGCGCGCGGCAGTTCACCAGCAGAATGAGGTCGGCCTCGTCGACGTACGGATCGATCTCGCCGCCCAGATGTAGCGGGTTGTCCTTCGGGAAGTTCGCGCACACCGCGGAACTCGGTTCGATCACGCCGATGCCGAGGCTCTCGCACAGGTCGACGAGGGCGTCGAAGCCGCCGGCCTCGCGGCCGGCCGTCTCGGTGATGACGAGGGGGCGCTCGGCTTCGGCGAGCAGCTTCGCGACCGCGGCGACGTCGTCGGGGGCGCTGAGGCGACGGCCTCGCGCGACGACCTCCTTGCGGACGGGCGGCTCGGTCTGCTCCAGCAGGATCTCCAGCGGCACGTTCAGGTAGGTGGGGCCGGCCGGCGGGCGGGCGGCGAGTTCGCCGGTGTGCTTGACCAGTTCGTAGAGCACGTCCACCGAACCGACCTGCTGGGACCACTTCGTCCACGGCTGCGCCACCGGGTGGGTGCCGCCGACGATGGAGAGGTTGCGGTACCACTGACCGCCGGGATCCTGACCCGGACCGTCACCGTACGTGGTCGACTCGGAGGATGCCACGACCAGCGGTACCCCGGCCAGCAGCGCGCCGTGGACCGCCATCGCCCCCTGCAGCAGCCCCGGGGCCGCGTGCAACAGCACCGCCTGGGTGCGCCGGGTGACCAGGCCGTAGCCGGTGGCCATCCCTCCCGCCAGCGTCTCGTGGGTGAGGTCGATGTAGCGGGGGGCGGGCTCACCGGCATCCTGACGCCGGGCGAACGCCTCCCACGCCGGGGCCCATTCGGACCCCGACGAGCAGAAGACGACGTCCACGCCGAGGTCGCTGAGCGCGTCGATCAGCAGCTCACCGCCGTCGTACGCCTCGGTCATCGGTTCAGTTCTCCGCGGTGTGGGACGCGTTCGCGCCGACCGTCTCGGTCTCGGGGATCTCCCAGTCAAGCACCTTGCAGATGCCCTTGCCCATGATCCACTCGAGCTCTTCCTCCGTGAAGGTGTAGTGCTTGGTGAACTGCTCGATGGTGTCTGTCCACGTCAGCCCATGACCGAGGAGGCGCGTGATGTCGGTGCCCCAGTGCGCGCGCTCGGGGCCCATCTTGTCGACGACTTCGCGCACGTACTTCTCGATGTTGAGGTTCGGGAACGGCGCCGTCGAGTAGCCGGGGATGGCCGAGACCTTCACCGAGATGTTCGGGTAACGGTGCAGGTCGGCGGTCTCCTGCACCCAGTAGCCGATCGCGTCGTCGACGCAGCGGGCCATGATGCCCATGTGGTCGATGATGAGCTTCAGGTCGGGGTGCTTCTCGGCGATCTGACCGAGCTCCGCCTTCCAGATGGGGGCGTGCACCATGGTCGGGATGCCGAGCTTTTCCGCGATCGGCCAGTACCAGTCGTTGGTGCCGTCGATCATCCAGTTGCGGTCCTGCGGGCGGTGGAAGGTGAGGCGGGTCCCCAGGATGTGCGGAGTGTCCTTGTACTCGTGTAGCAGCCGCTCGCCCTCTTCGGGGTCGTTCTGCGGGATGCGCGCCATGATGCCGAACCGGCCCGGGTACTGCTCGGCCGCTTCGAGGGCGTAGTCGATGCGGTCGCCCTCCCATGACGGCGGCAGGATGAGGGCCCGGTCGACGCCGGCCTCGTCCATGAGCGAGTTGGCTTCCTCCGCGAGGAACGCCTCCTCCCGGTGGCCATTGAGACGGATCCGCTCGCGGGCGCCGGGCACCCAGGGACGATCGGGCGTCTCTTCCTTCCCGAGGTGGATCTGCGAGTCGACGATGAACACGGGACTTCCTATCGGTCGGCGGGGCGCTGCGGATGCGGTCTCGTGGCCGACCCGTCCGGCGCGGTATTTCCAGTGCTTGCGACGCTAACCGCGCCCCGCCGACTGATCCAGACGCCCGCCCGCATGATTAGCTGAACCGATCCGCCCCGCCGCCCCTGTCCCCTCACCCGCCCTCCCGCCCGCCCCCCGCGACCGCATGACCCGCGACCGCATGACCCGCGAGACTACAGGGGCGGTATCGAGACAGTGCGGATTACGCGGGGTATCGACCACGCGGCTGTAGTCTCGCGGGTCATGCGGGGCCGCCCTCGGCG
>NZ_JBKEAY010000065.1:0-3136 GCF_047972865.1 Microbacterium sp. | reverse complement strand
GCTCAGGGATGCCGGCGCCGGGCCTGTCGACATCGTGCGAGCGAACGAGCGCGGAGGAGGGCTCGGCCTGTTCATCCGCGGACTCGTGGGGCTCGACCGCTCCGCCGCCACGGAAGCCTTCGCGAACTACCTCGACGAGACCCGGTTCACTCTCGCGCAGGTGCGGTTCGTGGGACTCATCGTCGACGAACTCACCCGCAACGGCGTGATGGACCCTGGGCGTCTGTTCGAGGCGCCCTACACCGATCACGCGCCGACCGGCCCCGACGTGATCTTTGTGGATGCCGACGTCGACCGGATCGTGCGAACCCTGCGCGGCATCAACGCGACGGCCGTGCCTGCGTAGTTGCCGGCGATCAGCACATCGACAGCTTCGGATCATCCGATGCGCCCTCGCGCCCTGACTCGTGCACCTTCGATCGGCGGCGCCGATCACACGAAGGGCGCTGCACGTTGGCGCGGCCGACAGGACCCCGCGCAGGCTGAAGGGTGGCGCACATCGCGCGCGACAGCGAGGAGAAACACATGGCGAAGGTACTGCTGGTCCTCTATCCGGATCCCATCGACGGGTTCCCTCCGGACTATGCCCGCGACTCCATCCCGGTGATCGAGCACTATCCGAACGGGCAGACGCTGCCCACACCCGAAGCGGTCGACTTCGTGCCTGGCGAGATGCTCGGCAGCGTCTCCGGCGAACTCGGCCTGCGCACGTTCCTGGAAAATGCCGGGCACACCCTCGTGGTGACAAGCGATAAGGAGGGCCCGGACTCGGTGTTCGAGCGCGAGCTCCCCGATGCGGATGTAGTCATCTCGCAGCCGTTCTGGCCCGCGTATCTCACCCCGGAACGCTTGGCGAAGGCCGAGAAGCTGCAGATCGCAATCACCGCCGGCATCGGCAGTGACCACGTCGACCTCGCAGCGGCGAACCAGAAGGGGATCACCGTCGCCGAGGTGACCTACAGCAACAGCATCGGTGTCGCCGAACACACCGTCATGCAGGTGCTCGCTCTCGTCCGCGACTACCTGCCCCAGCACAGGATCGTCCTCGACGGCGGATGGAACATTGCGGATGCCGCGAAACGCTCGTACGACCTGGAGGGTATGGATGTCGGAGTCTTCGCGGCCGGCCGCATAGGGCGGGCTGTGATCGAACGGCTCGCCCCGTTCGGTGTGCGGCTGCACTACACCGACAGGTTCCGCCTGCCCTCGGATGTCGAGGAGAAGTACGGGCTGACCTTCCACGACGACATCCGCTCGCTCGTGAAAGAGATCGACGTGCTCGCCGTCCACGCCCCACTGACCGACGACACCCGTGGACTGTTGAACGACGAACTGCTCGCAACGATGCGTCGCGGCGCGTACATCGTCAATCCTGCGCGCGGAGCGATCGCTGACCGTGACGCGATCGTCCGCGCCTTGCAGAGCGGACAGCTGGCCGGGTATGCCGGTGACGTGTGGTTCCCGCAGCCCGCCCCCGCCGACCACCCCTGGCGCACGATGCCGCACCACGGGATGACCCCGCACACCTCCGGCACCTCGCTTCCCTCGCAGGCGCGATACGCAGCCGGAACGCGTGAGATCCTCGAGGACTTCTTCGCGGGGCGCGACATCCGGCCTGAGTATCTGATTACGAAGGGTGGGGGATACGCCGGAACCGGCGCCCACTCGTACGCGGGAAAGAAGTAGACCAGCGGGCACGGATGGAGGGCGCGCGGCATTCCCGGCCGGCGCGCCCTCCGCTCCGGCACACTTGAAGGTGGACAGCCCCGCACCGCCACCCGGGAGAGAGCATGCTGCTGACCCAGCTGGAGTACTTCGTCGCTCTCGCGCGCGAACGGCATTTCGGCCGTGCAGCATCGTCCGTGCACATCACGCAGTCGGCTCTGTCCGAGTCGATCCGCAAACTCGAAACCGAGCTGGGGGCGGCCCTCGTCAACCGAGGGCGCACGTTCGAAGGGCTCACCCCCGAGGGTGAACGGGTACTCGTGTGGGCGCGGAAGATGGTCGACGATCACCGCGCGCTCATCGACGAGGTCCACGCGAAGCCGCAGGAGTTGAGCGGGGAGGCCCGGATCGGTGTGATCCCGTCCGCAATTGCCGAAGCCGCAGACCTGGTCACCGATCTCGCTGCGGGTCACCCGCTGCTCACCGTTCGCTGCGACACCGGCCTCACCTCCGAGGAGATCATCGAGCAGATCCGCCGGTTCGAGCTGGATGCGGGACTCGTCCACCCGTCGGTGAACGGTGGCGACGGCGTGACGATCACGCCCGTCTCCGAGGAGCCGCTCGTGGTCGTTGCACACGAGAACCTGTTCCCGGCCGACTCCACGACCGTGCCGGCGCGGACACTGGCGACCATGCCCGTCTGCCTCCTGCGCGAGGGTATGCGCGGACGGCAGGTCTTGGATTCACGACTCGCAGAGCACGGCGTGGAACTACACCCCCGGGTCCAAACCGATTCCGTCGAAGAACTCGTCGCGCTGGCACACACCGGCAGCTGGGCGGCGGTGGTGCCCGCCAACGCGACCCGGGACCAGCCCCCGGGCATCCGCGCGCTCCCGCTCACCGACCCGGCCGTCACTCTCGCGATCGCGGTCGCGACCCGCCTCGAACAGCCTCAGCCTGCTCTCAGCCGTGCCATCCTGCGCGCCGCAAGCACGAGGCCGCGGACCCGCCGAGGCTGATCCGTCATCCGCGTCAGGTTTTGGGGCTCCGCGGTTTCTGGTGAGGGTAGCTCGGGTGGCATGACGCTGTGAGGTGGGTCGAGGCCCCGAGGATCCGTAGCGACGAAGCAGCCGCTCTTGTGCGGAGACCTCGACCTGTGTCTGACCCTACGTGGTGCGCCGTGCCGTATCGGCGCCGTGTCACAATCGTCCTCATGCAATGCGGATCAGGGTGTCGGGGTCGTAGGGTTCGCCCCGTTCAGGTGAGTCTCAATTGCTGATCTGCGGTGCCGCACCGATGGTGGCGGGGTTGTCGAGTTGGGCGACGGTGTACGCGGCGATGTCCGCACGAGTCACCGCGGCGCCGAGCTTGTCTTTCCCCGGGGTGCCGACGCGGAGGTTCCCTTTCGCGGGACCGTCTTTGGGGGCGAGGAACCGGACGATGGTCCACTCCAACCCGGAGTCGGCAATCA
>NZ_JBKEAY010000021.1:0-7193 GCF_047972865.1 Microbacterium sp. | reverse complement strand
GTCGCCGCGAAGGCCTGGTCGATCGTGGCGCCCTTGCGCAGTGCCTGCTGCACCACGACGATGCGGCCGTCGGTGGGGGTCTGCGCGATGTCGAGCAGCTCGGCCTGCGACCGGGGCTCGTCACCCCAGTGGAAGCTGGACCCGCGCTTCTCCAGTGAGCGCAGCGCCTTCTGCAGCGCCGTGGCGTAGTTGCGGCCGATCGCCATCGCCTCGCCGACCGACTTCATGGTCGTCGTCAGCGTGGTGTCGGCGGCGGGGAACTTCTCGAAGTTGAACCGCGGCACCTTCACGACGACGTAGTCCAGCGTGGGCTCGAAGCTCGCCGGTGTCGCCTGCGTGATGTCGTTGGGCACTTCGTCCAGGCGGTAGCCGATGGCGAGTTTCGCGGCGAGCTTGGCGATCGGGAACCCGGTCGCCTTCGACGCCAGCGCCGACGACCGCGACACCCGCGGGTTCATCTCGATGACGATGATGCGGCCGTTGTCGGGGTTGACGGCGAACTGGATGTTGCAGCCGCCGGTGTCCACCCCGACGGCGCGGATGATGTCGATGCCGATGTCGCGCAGCTTCTGGTACTCGCGGTCGGTGAGGGTCAGCGCCGGGGCGACCGTGATGGAGTCGCCGGTGTGCACGCCCACGGGTTCGACGTTCTCGATGGAGCAGACCACGACCGTGTTGTCGGCGGTGTCGCGCATCAGCTCGAGCTCGTACTCCTTCCACCCCAGGATCGACTCCTCCAGCAGTACCTCGGTGGTCGGCGAGTCGCGCAGACCGGCGCCGGCGATGCGGCGGAGGTCCGCCTCGTCGTACGCGAAGCCGGACCCCAGGCCCCCCATCGTGAACGACGGCCGCACCACGACCGGGTAACCGAGTTCGGCGGCACCGGCGAGCACTTCGTCCATCGTGTGACAGATGCGGGATGCCGCGACGTCCGCGCCCGCCTCGATCACGAGCTCCTTGAAGATCTGCCGGTCCTCGCCCTTACGGATCGCGTCGACCTTCGCGCCGATCAGCTCCACGCCGTACCTGTCCAGAATGCCCTGTTCGTGCAGAGCCATCGCGGCGTTCAGTGCCGTCTGTCCCCCCAGGGTCGGCAGGATCGCATCCGGCTTCTCCTTCTGAATGATCGTCTCGATCACCGCGGGGGTGATCGGTTCGATGTACGTCGCATCGGCGAAGTCGGGGTCGGTCATGATGGTCGCCGGGTTGGAGTTGACCAGGATGACGCGCACGCCCTCCTCCCGCAGCACGCGGCAGGCCTGCGTTCCCGAGTAGTCGAACTCGCACGCCTGACCGATCACGATCGGGCCGGACCCGATGACGAGGACGCTGGTGATGTCGTCGCGCTTGGGCATTACTTGCTCGCCCCTTCCGGGTGGTTGAGGGTGGCGACGACCAGGTCGCGGAATCGGTCGAAGAGGTAGTTGGCGTCGTGCGGCCCAGCGGCCGCCTCCGGGTGGTATTGCACGCTGAACGCGGGGATGTCGAGGGCGCGCAGGCCCTCCACCACGTTGTCGTTGAGTCCGATGTGCGAGACCTCTACGCGGCCGTACCCGTTCGGGCTGTCCACGACGCCCGCCAAGGGCGCGTCGACGGCGAACCCGTGGTTCTGGGCGGTGATCTCGACCTTTCCGGTCGCCTTGTCGCGCACCGGTTGGTTGATGCCGCGGTGACCGAACGGCAGTTTGTAGGTGCCGAACCCGAGCGCCCGCCCGAGTAGCTGATTGCCGAAGCAGATGCCGAAGAACGGCAGCCCGGCGTCGAGCACCCGCCGCAGCAGCGCGACGTGCGCGTCGCTGGCCGCCGGGTCGCCCGGGCCGTTGGAATAGAACGCCGCGACCGGGTCGATCGCCTCGATATCGGCGAACGTCGCCGTCTGCGGCAGAACGTGCACATCGAAGCCCCGCGCGGCGAGGTTGTCGATCGTGGACTGCTTGACGCCGAGGTCGAGCACGGCGAGGTTGCCGATCCGCTCCCCGGTCGCCGGTGTGACCTCGACGGTGTCGACCGAGACGGAGGACGACAGGTTCTGCCCCGCCATCTGCGGCGCCTCTCGCACCTGACGCAGCTGCTCGGCAGCATCCAGCCCGGCCGCTTCTCCCGAGAACACGCCGCCGCGCATCGATCCATCCGAGCGGATGTGGCGGGTGACGGCGCGGGTGTCGATGCCGCTGATGCCGACGATCCCATCGCGCACGAGTGCGTCGTCGAGGGACTCGTCGGCGCGCCAGTTCGACACGACGCGCGCGGGATCGCGCACGATGTACCCGGCGACCCAGATGCGACGCGACTCGGGGTCTTCGGCGTTCATACCGGTGTTGCCGATGTGCGGCGCGGTCTGCAGCACGATCTGCCCGGCGTACGACGGGTCGGTGAGAGTCTCCTGGTAGCCGGTCATCCCGGTGCTGAAGACGACTTCGCCGAGGGTCGTGCCGCGCGCGCCGTATGCGCGACCGGTGTGGCGGGTGCCGTCTTCGAGCACGAGCACGGCGGGCTCTGCGGCCCGGTCGAGTACTGAGGTCATGCGTCGGTTCCCATCGGGGTCGGGAGTGTGCGGGTGATGGTGTCGGCCAGCGTGCGCGACGAGGCGTTCTGCGCGCGCAGGTACGTGTCGACGAGGGAGCCGTCGTCGGTGCGCCAGACCAGGCGCACCAGGCCGTCCTTCTCGACGACGCGGTCTATCGCCACGGTGGCGCGGTCGGCGGCGGCAAGGCGATCGAGGGCGAAGAAGACGCGCGGCTGGCCGGTGAGATCCAGCGCGACGCCGGCATCGGTCACCGTCATCCCCACGCGGGAGCGGAAGCCGAGGCCGCGGATCGCGAGCCGTTCCAGGGGCTCGTCGTGCCGAGTGGTCGCGACGTACAGGCCGTCGAACGCCGCGACAGTCTCGGCGCCGTCGGGCGTCTCGCCGAACGGGGCGCGGATGCCCGCATCCCGGCGGGTGCGCCGCCACCAGCCCCACGCACCGGCGGCCAGCAGCACCACCGCCGCGGCGATCATGATCGCCAGCGCGAGTTCCCGGGTCATCTCGCCACCTCCTCGACGACGGCGCCATCCTGCACGGTCGCCGCGCCGCGGAAGAACGTCCACCGCACCTGCCAGGGCAGGACGCGATCGAGATACGGCGAGGTGCTGCTGCGGCCGTGCAGATCGGCGGTCGTGAACGTCCGCGCGGGTGACGGATCGTACAGCGTGAGCGAGGCCGGCGCACCGGCGGTGATCGGTGCGCCGGCATCGGCCACCCCGCCGATGCGGGCCGGCGTCGTTGACATGGCCCGCGCGACGTCATCCCAGGTGAGAAGTCCGGTGTCGACCATCGCCAGATGGACCACGCGCAACGCGGATTCCAAGCCGACCATGCCGTGGGAGGCATCCTGCCACGCGCAGTTCTTCGACTCACCGGGGTGAGGGGCGTGGTCGGTCGCGACGATATCGATCGTCCCGTCGGCCAGTCCCTCGCGCACCGCCTGCACGTCCTCGTTGCGTCGCAATGGCGGGTTGACCTTGTAGCGCGGGTTGTAACCGCGGACGAGTTCTTCGGTCAGCAGCAGGTGGTGCGGCGTGACCTCGGCTGTCACGTTGACACCGCGTGCTTTCGCCCAGCGGATGATGTCGACCGAGCCGGCGGTGGACAGGTGGCACACGTGCAGGCGGGAGCCGACGTGTTCGGCCAGCAGCACGTCGCGGGCGATGATGGACTCCTCGGCGACGGCGGGCCAGCCGGCCAGCCCGAGCTCGGCCGATACGGTCCCCTCGTTCATCTGCGCACCCTCGGTCAACCGAGGGTCCTGCGCGTGCTGCGCGATGACCCCGCCGAACGCCTTGACGTACTCCAGCGCACGGCGCATGATGAGCGGATCCCACACGCAGAAGCCGTCGTCGCTGAACACCCGCACCTTCGCCCGTGAGTCCGCCATCGCTCCCAGTTCGGCGAGGCGCTCCCCCTTCTGCCCCACCGTCACTGCGCCGATCGGCTGGACGTGCGCGTACCCGGCGGTCTCGCCGAGCGCGAGTTCCTGCTCGACGACCCCGGCGGTGTCGGCCACCGGTGACGTGTTCGGCATCGTGAACACGGTCGTGAACCCGCCGGCGGCAGCGGCGCGTGAGCCGGTCAGAATCGTCTCGGACGCCTCATAGCCCGGTTCCCGGAAATGCACGTGCAGGTCGACGAGCCCCGGCAGGGCGATCAGACCGTCGGCGTCGATCTCGGCGGCGCCGGCGTGGCTGAGCCCCTGCCCGACCTCGACGATGCGGCCCGCATCGATCAGGATGTCGGCCGGGTCGCCTCCGTGGATGCGGGCGGAGCGGAGGAGGAAGGATTCGGCGGTCATCGGGCAACATCCTGTTCCATGGTCGGTTCGTCGCGTTCTCCGGCCAGCAGTAGGTAGAGTGACGCCATCCGCACCGAGATCCCGTTGGCGACCTGTTCCAACACCGTGGATCGCGCGGAATCGGCGGCATCGGCGGAGATCTCCAGGCCGCGGTTCATGGGGCCGGGGTGCATCACGATGGTATCGCCGCGTAGCGCTGCGAGGCGCGCGGTCGTCAGCCCCCACCGGCGGGCGTACTCGCGTTCGCTCGGGAAGTAGGCGGCGCTCATGCGTTCGGCCTGGATGCGCAGCATCATCAGCGCGTCGGGTGCGGCCGCGATCGCCTCGTCGAGGTCGTAGCGCACCGTCACGGGCCACGCCGAGACGTCCTGCGGGACGAGCGTCGGCGGGGCGACGAGCGTGACGCCGACCCCCAGGGTCGTGAGCAGCCACACGTTTGATCGGGCGACGCGGGAATGCAGGATGTCGCCGACGATCGCCACCTGCAGGCCGGCGAGATCGCGCCCGCGGCTGTCGCCGCCGTGGAACCTCTTGCGGATCGTGAAGGCGTCCAGCAGGGCCTGGGTGGGGTGCTCGTGAGTGCCGTCGCCGGCGTTGAGGACGCCTGCGGTGATCCAGCCGCTGGTGGCCAGGGTGTGCGGGGCGCCGGAGGCACCGTGGCGGATGACGACGGCATCCGCGCCCATCGCCTGCAGCGTCTGCGCGGTGTCCTGCAGCGACTCGCCCTTGCTGACCGACGAGCCCTTCGCGGCAAAGTTGATGACGTCGGCCGAGAGGCGTTTGGCGGCTGCCTCGAACGAGATGCGGGTGCGGGTGGAGTCCTCGAAGAAGAGGTTCACGACGGTCTTACCGCGCAGGGTCGGCAGCTTCTTGACCTCGCGGACCTGCGTGTCGGCCATGTCCTCTGCGACGTCGAGGATGAGAAGGGCGTCGTCGCGGGTCAGCGTGCGGGTGTCGAGTAGGTGCCTCATGCGATCGTGACCTCGTCGGCGCCGTCGGTCTCGGCCAGGCGGACGTTGACGCGTTCGTCGCGGGCGCTCGGCAGGTTCTTGCCGACGAAGTCGGGGCGGATGGGCAGCTCGCGGTGGCCGCGATCGACGAGGATCGCCAGCCGCACAGCGGCGGGGCGTCCGATGTCGTTGAGAGCGTCGAGGGCGGCGCGGATGGAGCGCCCGCTGAACAGCACGTCGTCGACGAGCACAACGGTCTTGCCGTCGATACCACCGGCGGGGATGTCGGTGGGCTGCGGCGTGCGGGTCGGGTGGTGGTGCAGGTCGTCGCGGTACATCGTGACATCGAGCGCTCCGGTCGGGATCGCCTGCCCGGAAAACCGCTCCAAGAGGGCCGCGATGCGGGTCGCGAGTGCGACGCCGCGGGTGGGGATGCCGAGGACGACCAGGTCGTCGGGGCCCTTGTTCGACTCGAGGATCTCGTGCGAGATCCGAGTCAGTGCGCGCGCGATGTCGTCTTCGTGCAGGACAGTCCGTCCCTGCCCGGAATCACTCATCCGCCGCTCCCTTCTCCGCCTCACGGGACGGTGTTAAAGGTTGCTGTGGGTACCGGCATCCACCCTACCCGACACCCGCCCTCCCGCCCTCCCGCCCGGGCACCCCACCGCGAAACAGCACCTGTGCTATCGAGACCGCGCCGAATCCGCACTGTCTCGATAGCGCCGCTGTAGTCTCGGCGATCGGGCTCGGCGGCCGACGCGGCATGGGCGAGGCGGCGCGGGTCAGGAGGCGCGGGCGATGCGGGCGAGCACGCCGTGCACGAACGACCCGGAGCCGTCGGTGGAGAACTCCTTGGCGAGCTCCACGGCCTCGTCGATCGCGACGGCGGCGGGCACCTGGTCGTTGAACAGGACCTCCCACACCCCGATGCGGAGCACCGCCCGGTCGACCGCCGGCATGCGGGCGAGCGTCCAGTCCTTCGAGAACGTCGTGATCTGCTCGTCGATCTCGTCGCGGTTGTCGATCACGCCGTCGACGATCTCGCGGGCGTAGAGCCACGACGCCTCGCGGGCGGGCTCGTTCGCCGCGCGCTTGGCCTCGACGGCCAGCGTCACCGCGAGATCGTCGCCACGGACGTCGGATTGGTAGAGAATGTCGAGCGCGCGCTTGCGCGCCTTCGAACGTGCGCTCATGAACGGGTCGAGCGCGTCAGTTCACGCGGCCGAGGTAGTCACCGCTGCGAGTGTCGACCTTCACCTTGGTGCCCGTCTCCAGGAACAGCGGCACCTGGATCTCGTAGCCCGTCTCCACCGTCGCCGCCTTGGTTCCCGCCGAGGAGCGGTCGCCCTGCAGGCCCGGCTCGGTGTAGGTGATCTCCAGCACGACCGATGCCGGCAGGTCGAGGTACAGCGGCGTGCCGTCGTGCAGGGCGATCGTGACCTGCTGGTTCTCCAGCATGAAGTTCGCGGCATCTCCCACGGTTGCGGCGGGCACGTTGATCTGGTCGTAGTCGCTCATGTCCATGAACACGAAGCTGTCGCCGTCGTTGTAGAGGTAGGTGAAGTCGCGCCGGTCGACGTTCTGGATGTCGACCTTCGCGCCCGCGTTGAATGTCCTGTCGACGACCTTGCCCGTCACGACGTTCTTCAGCTTGGTACGCACGAACGCGCCGCCCTTGCCCGGCTTGACGTGCTGGAACTCCACAACGCTCCAGAGCTGCCCGTCGATCGACAGGACGACGCCGTTCTTGATGTCTGCGGTGGATGCCATGGGTGTGGAGTTTCCGTTCGTGTGCGTGCGGGTCGGATGACCGGCATCCGATTCTACGGGATACGCCGCCGACCGCAGATTCGGTGAGTGTTCGTGGATTCGGATGCTGGGGCGCGGCCGGGTCCGAATCCGGCGACGACAT
>NZ_JBKEAY010000260.1:0-3706 GCF_047972865.1 Microbacterium sp. | reverse complement strand
ATACCGGGCCCGCAGGTCGGACCAGGTGATGTCGGACCCGATCTCGACGCCGGCGCGGAACCGCGTCCCCTCGTCCTGCATCTGACGCAGCCGCGTCTCGAGGTGGCGCTTCTCCATCTTGAAGTCGGGAATGCCGTATCGCAGCAGACCGCCGATGCGGTCGTCGCGTTCGAACACCGCCACGGTGTGGCCGGCGCGGGTCAGCTGCTGGGCGGCAGCCAGGCCCGCGGGGCCCGATCCGACGACCGCGACGGTCTTCCCGGTCAGCCGCGCGGGCGGTTCCGGTTCGATCCAGCCGTTCGCGAACGCGTCGTCGACCGTCGAGACCTCGATCTGCTTGATCGTCACGGCGGGCTGGTTGATGCCCAGCACGCAGGAGCTCTCGCACGGGGCCGGGCACAGCCGCCCGGTGAACTCGGGGAAGTTGTTGGTCGCGTGCAGCCGCTCGATCGCGGCGCGGCCCTCGCCCCGCCAGATCAGGTCGTTCCACTCCGGGATGAGGTTGCCGAGCGGACAGCCCTGGTGACAGAACGGCACACCGCAGTCCATGCAGCGTCCCGCCTGACGGCGCAGCACATTGGTGTCGCCCGGCTCGTACACCTCGCGCCAGTCCATGATGCGCACCGGCACCGGTCGGCGCGCAGGCAGTTCGCGCTCGGTCGTCTTGAGGAAGCCCTTCGGGTCAGCCACCGGTCACCTCCAGAATGCGAGTCCACACCACGTCCCCGTCGGGGTCGAGTCCCTCTTCGAGGGCTTGTTGCCGGGTCTGCAGCACCGCGGCGTAGTCCCGCGGTACGACCCGGACGAACGCGGCGACCTCGGCGTCGAAATCCGCCAGCAGTTCGGCGGCACGCGCCGACCCGGTCTGCTCGCGGTGCTGCTCCAGCAGGTCGCGGAGGATCTCGACATCCGCCGCGCCCATCTCCTGCAGCTCGAGTTCACCGGTGGCGAGCGCTTCACGATTGACGAGGTCGGTGTCCAACCGGTACACGTAGGCCGTGCCGCCCGACATCCCCGCACCCAGGTTGCGACCGGTGTCGCCGAGGATGACGGCGAGTCCACCGGTCATGTACTCGAGGGCGTGGTCGCCGACACCTTCGACGACGGCGGTGGCACCGGAATTGCGCACCAGGAACCGTTCACCGACGACACCGCGCAGGAACATCGTGCCCTGCGTGGCGCCATAGCCGATGACGTTCCCGGCGATGACGTTCTGCGACGCGTCGAACTCCGCGTCGCGCGCCGGGCGAACCACGATCTGGCCCCCGGACAGTCCCTTGCCGACGTAGTCGTTGGAATCGCCCTCAAGGCGCAGCGTGATGCCGGCCGGCAGGAAGGCGCCGAAGGACTGCCCGGCGGAGCCGGTGAGGTTGACCTCGATCGAGCCGGCGGGCAGGCCGTTGACCCCGTGGGCGCGCGTGACGTGGTGACCGAGCATGGTTCCGACGGCGCGCGCGGTGTTGCGGATCGGAAGGTCGAACGAGATGTGACCGCCGCGCGCGATCACGTCCTGCGCCTGCTGGATCAGCGACACGTCGAAGTGCTCGTCGAGCTCGTGGTTCTGTGCGCGGGTGTTGTGGCGCGGCACGTCGTCGGCGAACGCGGGGCCCCGCAGGATCGGGGCGAGATCGAGACCGTGGGTCTTCCAGTGGTCGATCGCCGCGTTCACGTCCAGCAACTCATGGTGACCGATCGCCTCGTCGAGCGAACGGAACCCGAGTTCGGCCAGGTACTCCCGCACCTCCTGTGCGATGAACTCCATGAAGTTCACGACGAACTCCGGCTTGCCGCTGAACCGGCTGCGCAGCACCGGGTTCTGAGTGGCCACGCCGACCGGGCACGTGTCCAGGTGACACACCCGCATCATGATGCAGCCCTCGACCACGAGCGCGGTCGTGGCGAAACCGAACTCCTCGGCACCGAGCAGTGCCGCGACGATGACGTCGCGCCCGGTCTTGAGCTGGCCGTCGGCCTGCACCACGACGCGGTCGCGCATGTCGTTGAGCATCAGGGTCTGCTGGGTCTCGGCCAGTCCCAGCTCCCATGGCGTGCCGGCGTGTTTGAGCGAGTTCAGCGGACTGGCACCGGTCCCGCCGTCGTGCCCGGAGACCAGGATGACGTCGGCGAGGGCCTTGGCCGTCCCGGCGGCGACCGCGCCGATCCCGGACTGACTGACGAGCTTCACGTGCACCCGCGCGCCCGGGTTGGCCCGCTTCAGGTCGAAGATGAGCTGCTTGAGGTCCTCGATCGAATAGATATCGTGGTGCGGCGGCGGCGAGATGAGGCCGACTCCGGGCGTCCCCCCGCGTGTGCGCGCGATCCACGGGTACACCTTGCCCGGTGGCAGCTGACCGCCCTCGCCGGGCTTGGCGCCCTGGGCGAGTTTGATCTGGATGTCGTCGGCGTGCGTCAGGTACATGCTCGTCACACCGAAACGGCCCGATGCCACCTGCTTGATGGCGCTGCGCCGCTCCGGGTCGAGCAGACGCCCCAAGTCCTCGCCGCCCTCACCGGTGTTCGACTTCGCGCCCAGCCGGTTCATCGCGATGGCGAGCGTCTCATGTGCCTCGCGGGAGATGGAGCCGTAGCTCATCGCTCCCGTCGAGAAGCGCTTGACGATCGACGACACCGGTTCCACGTCGTCGATCGGGACCGCGGGCCGCTCCCCCGTGCGCAGCCGGAACAGTCCGCGCAGCGTCTTCAGCTCCGCGGCCTGGTCGTCGACGAGGCGGGTGTACTCGCGGAAGATGTCGTAGCGGCGGGTGCGGGTGGAGTGCTGCAGACGGAACACCGTCTGCGGGTTGAACAGGTGCGGCGCCCCGTCACGCCGCCACTGGTACTCGCCGCCGGTCCACAGCCGCTCGTGCGCACGCGCGGCCGCGTCCTCGGGATAGGCGTACGCGTGTCGCTGCTCGTTCTCGACGGCGACCTCGCGGATGCCGATGCCGCCCAGTTTGGTCTCGGTGCCGGTGAAGTACTCGTCGATGAACTCCTGCGACAGCCCGACGGCCTCGAACACCTGCGCGCCCGCGTAGGACGAGACCGTGGAGATACCCATCTTCGACATGATCTTCAGCACGCCCTTGCCGAGCGCGTAGATCAGGTTCTTGACGGCCTTCTCGGGGGCCACGCCGGTGATGAAGCCGGCCCGGACCAGGTACTCGACGGTCTCCATCGCCAGGTACGGGTTGACGGCCGAGGCGCCGTAGCCGAGCAGGGTCGCCACGTGGTGCACCTCGCGGACGTCGCCGGCCTCCACCACGAGTCCCACCTTCATGCGGTTCTCGTTGCGGATCAGGTGGTGATGGATGGCCGAGACCGCCAGCAGCGACGGGATCGGAACGAGGTCCTTGTTCGAGTCGCGGTCGCTGACGATGATGAACTCGGCGCCGCCGGCGATCGCGGCATCCACTTCGGCGCAGATCTCCTCGATGCGCTCGCGCATCGAGTCCGGGCCGGCGTCGAAGTGGTAGAGCGCACGCACGATGACCGAGCGCCGCCCGGGAAGCGCCTTGTCGATGTGCTGCAACTTGGCCAGTTCGTCGTTGTCGATGACCGGGAAGTCGATCGTGACCGTGCGGGTGTGGTCGGGCCCGGCCGACAACAGGTTGCGCTCAGGGCCCACGCTCAGGCCCAGCGAGGTGACGACCTCTTCGCGGATCGAGTCCAGCGGCGGGTTGGTCACCTGCGCGAACTGCTGGATGAA
>NZ_JBKEAY010000216.1:0-10433 GCF_047972865.1 Microbacterium sp. | reverse complement strand
GGCCGATGCCGGATTGTTTCATGCCGCCGAACGGGGCGCGCAGGTCGAGACGGGTCGCGCCGTGGTCATTGACCCACACGTACCCGCATTCCAGTTGCGATCCGACCCGGTGCGCGGCGGCAGGATGACCTACCGGATGTTCTTCCGTCAGGCCGATGTAAGCGGATTCAGCGCGATCAGACGGGGGCGATCCTGCCGTGCGAGTTGTTCTACACGCAGTAGGCGCCGAACGGTCGGGCGTGGTCACGGCGACCAGCCGAGGACGCGCTCGACCGTTCCGCCAAGGATGTCGTCGCGCTCGCGGGCGGTGAGGCCCTCATCCTCTCGGATGTAGCCCATCGACTCCGCCCACGAGCTCCATTCCAGGTCGAGCGTCCAGTCACTGGCCCACATCACCCGCGCCGACCCGAACGCCGCCACGACGCGGTGCAGTACCTCGCGCACGTCGGGGAACGGATACGGCTGCTCGGCCAGCCGCGTCGCATGCCCCCACTTCAGGTGCACGTTGGGTAGTTCGGCGAGCGCGCACACCTCCTCGAACTGGGCGAACCGGTCGGGGCGGTGCGTGCGGCTCCCCGGCATTGCGACGCCCATGTGGTCGAGCACGACGGGAAGGGCAGGGTGCGCGGCGGCGATGAGCCGGATGGCGTCGAGCCGACCGGCGATGCCGATGCCGTTGACCTGGACGAACACCGGCACCCGCGCGGCCTCCGCGAAGGCGAAATAGTCATCGTACTGTCCGCCGACCAGTGTCCGCGCCAAGGCCTCGACGGCCGCCTCGTTCTCGGGCTGCTCACCGGCGCTGGGCGGGTGCGGTACGAACGGCAGGATGCGCAATCCGAGGCACGCCGGTCGCCCGGCGACGTCGGCCACCACCCGCTCAAGATCGGGGTCGTCGGGCTGGGCGCGGGTGATGTAGGCGAACCGCTCCGGATGCAACGTGACGGCCAATTCGGCGAGGGGCTGCACGTGCCGCACCGATCCTCCCGGGAGCGGCACCGCCGGGAGCGGACGTCCCCGCGGGTCGAATCCGCGGAACTCGTCAATGACCATTGCGTCGATGCCGCAGGCATCCATCGCCACCAGACCCGCCTCAATGCCCACCATGTTGAGGTGGACCTGAGCATCAATGATCGGCATCATCCCTCCCCTTCCCCAAGTGTGTCATCCGAGGCTCCACCGTGAGGGGACCACCGCGATATTTGGGTCGCTCACCCCGTGGATCGCTTCCAGGGTCGCGTCCCGCAGCCAACGGAGGTGCGCATCGTCATCGCCCGCGTTTCGCAAGTAGAGCCGCACCGGCACCGGCGGCAGATCAAGCGGCAAGGGTCTAACCACCAGCGGCCACGATTCGACCCAGGCGGCCGCAACCGACGCCGGCACGGTGGCAAGAAGGTCAGTGGACTGCAGCACGTGCGGCAGTGCGGCGAACCGCGTGTGGACGAGAACCACGCGGGGCGGACGGGACAGGGAATTGAGCGCCACGTCCAGACTCGGGCGAGCAGTATCTCCCGACACGCTCGCATGCGAGGCCGCCGAGTACGTCTCCAGCGTCAGCGCACCCGACTCCGCGAGGGGATGACGGGCGTTCATCATCACGACATAGCTCTCGGACTTGAGAACGGTCGACTCG
The DNA here is from genome assembly GCF_047972865.1 of Microbacterium sp. Lineage (GTDB taxonomy): Bacteria > Actinomycetota > Actinomycetes > Actinomycetales > Microbacteriaceae > Microbacterium. Next base: position 8,800 of record NZ_JBKEAY010000216.1, on the reverse strand, counting down.
CGACCTGCCAGCGCTGGCGTGGAGCTGATAAGGATGTCGGTACTCCCCGACTCGAGCAGGTCAGCCGACTGACCGTCGACGAGCGGAATCACGCGGATGCGGGCGTGTGGCGCGGCAGAGCGGATAGCCGCAGTGATCGGCGGGAGGTACGTCGTCTCACCCAGTTCCGACAGTGCGAATCGGAACTCAAGCGCTGTCGTCGAAGCATCGAAGTCCCTGATCGCCGAGACGGCGTTTGCGATCCGAGCTAGCGCGGCCCGCACGTCCGGATAGATCTGAGTCGAGTGCAACGTGGGTGTCATCTCCCGGCCCGAACGGACGAACAACTCGTCGCCGATGCCCCGTCTCAGGCGTTGCAGCGCCTGGCTCACCGCCGGCTGCGTGACATGGAGACTCTCTGCGGTCCGCGTCAGATTGCGGGTTTCGTAGATCGCCACGAAAACCCGCAGGAGGTTGAGATCCACGCGCACCTCGATGTCTCACTCAGGCTGCAGGCGGGTGCGCGCCTCGACCAGCCATGAGCTCGCTGGAGGCGCGGATACTACGGTACGCGATCCCCCTCAAGTGGGCGAACTCCGGAAGCTCCTTGGTGACGATCTGGTCACGAGGGAAGGGGAGGTCGACGGTGAGGGTCTGCTCGACGAATGTCGGCCGCGGACCCATGACGAGCACACGGTCAGCCAAATACACCGACTCATCGATGTCATGGGTCACGAAGACGACCGTCATCCCGAACCGATCACGCACTCCGATGACGAGGTCTTCCAGGTCGGCGCGTGTCTGAGCGTCGAGGGCGCCGAACGGTTCGTCCATGAGAAGGATCTCGGGTTGGTATGCAATGCCGCGGGCGATGGCCACTCGCTGCTGCATGCCACCGGACAGCTGCCACGGGTAGCGGTCCGCGAACTCACCCAGGCCGACCGAAGTGAGTGCGTCGTCGACCTGACGCGCGATCTGTTCCTTCGTCCGCCCCGTGCCGACCAAAGGAAATCGGACGTTCTCCGCGACCCGCATCCACGGATAGAGCGAGGCGCTGTAGTCCTGGAAGACGAGCGCGATCTCCTTCGGCGGCCCTTGAAGCGGCCTACCGTTGATCTCGATCCGGCCGCCGGTGGGCTCGAGCAGACCGGCCATCAATTTGAGGATCGTCGTCTTCCCGCATCCTGACGGGCCGACAACCGTCACGATCTCGCCCGCGCCGATCTCAAAGGTGAGTTCGCGCACGGTGAGTGTCCCCGTCTGCGAATCGCCATATCGCTTGCTCACGCCGTCAAACAACAGCATTTCTTCTCCGTTTCCGTTGTTTCACGATGCGCGCTCGCGAATTCCGTAATGCCATGCGAGTACCCGACGCTCGATCACTACGAAGATGAGGTTCAACAGGTACCCGAGTACGCCCAGCAGGATGATTCCCGACCACATGTCGGCGATCGCGAACGTCCGCTGCGCCTGGATGATGAAATACCCGATTCCGTTGGTTGCTCCGACCATCTCGCTGATCACCATGAGGATCAGGGCGAGCGGCAAACTGGTGCTCATACCCGCGAAGATCTGAGGCGAGGCGGCTGGCAGATCCACGCGCAACAGCCTGCGCCAACGGCTGACACCGTAGGAGCGACCCGTGTCGCGCATGGTCGCCTCGACTCCTGCGATTCCATCCATCGTGTTCAGCAGAATCGGCCACACGCACACGAAGGCGATGAGCACGATCTTCGCAGCCGAATCAACGCCGAGCATCACGATCGTGAACGGGAGCAGCGCCGGCGGGGGTATCGCGCGGAGGAACTCCACGATGGGCGATGCTTGGCGTCGAAGCCAGCTGACCCGCCCGAGCGCGATACCGACGCCGACGCCGACCGCGACTGCGAGCGCATACCCGACGATCAGTCTGAGCAGGCTCGGGACGACATCGGTGCCGAACCGGCTGAACAGCCAGTTCTCCCGGAACGCTTCCAGCACGCTCTGCAAAGGCGGAAAATAGAAGGTCCCGCCCACATTCGTCCAGATTCCCACCGCGACGATCACCATGACCGGGGTGAGGATCTCAGCAGCGAGATAGATCGGCTTCCGGCGCGTCATATTGTCTGGTTCCTCTGCGAAGGATGCCAGTGCAGGAGACGACGTTCCACACGCGCAAAGATGGCATTGAGGGCGAGACCCACGAGACCAGCCACGACGACAAAAGCGTACATGGCGGCGAAATCGCCGCCCTCTCGCGCGAGATTGATCTGCTGTCCGATACCGGGCGCGCCAAGGATGATCTCCCCGCTGACAACGAGGATGAGTGAGACCGTGGAGGAGATTCGGAGCCCGGTCGCGATGTAGGGCAACGCACTGGGCATCACTACCCTCATGATGACGCGCCAGGGCGCGATCTGGAATGAGCGCGCAGTGTCCCGCTGTGTCGACTGAACACTCCGGATGCCGTACTGGGTCTGAACGAGAAGTGGCCAGGTCGCCGCATACGCGGCCAGGAAGACCTTCCCCTCCATGGTCGGCGAGAAGACCAGGAAGACAAGGGGGATGAGAGCTACAGAGGGTACGGGGCGAAGGAACTCAACGATCGGCCGTGTAGCAAAGTAGATCAGGTTACTCGACGCCAAGGTGATGCCGACCGGGATCGCAATCGCCATCGCGATCAGAAGTCCGAGCGCCCACCCCAGCACTGTTTGCCAGGTCGCCGTCCAGAACGTCGCCATCTGGACTTCCAGTGCGAGTCTTCCGAGCACTTCAGACGGGGGAGGGAGGAATCGGCCGGGCAGCACGCCCAGGAGGGTGAGTACCTCCAGCAGCAGGACCACGACCACGACTCCACCGAGGGAGCCGAGTCCGTGGAACAACCGCTGAAGAACCGTGCTGCCCGATCGCGTCCGGGCTGGGAGATCGGGCGTGATCCCGACAGCCTGTTGCGTCACACTGGCCCGCTAGCTCGCGGGCTCGTAGATGAGGTCATCGAGGTTCGGCATCTCTTCGATGACGCCATACTTCTCGGTGTACCCGAGGAGTTCCTGCAGTGCGGGCCTGTTGAGTTCGGAGACGAACACGGGCAGGTTCATCACGTCGGCAACCTCGGCGGGAACACGAGTGAAAGTCGGAATGACCTCGCGCACTGCGTCGGGGTTGGCGGCCGCGTAATCGACCGACTTCTTCAGCGCGCGAATGAACGCGTCGACCATCTCGGAGTCCTGGTCGATAACCTGCTGCATGGCCTGCCAGCCGCCGTTCGGGAAGTCCTTGCCGAGCGTCGCGTACGGCGAGAAGATCGGTTTCCCTCCGTTGGCCTTGACCTGTTGCGCAAAGGGCTCCACGGTGTATGCCGCGTCAACCGTGCCCTGCTGCAGGACCCCGGGCATGTCCGGGAAGGGAACCTCCACCAGCTCGAGGTTGGAAGTATCGATCCCCAGCTTGTCGAAAGCCGCACGGGTCGTCACCTCCACCACACCCTTCAACGCGTTCGCCGCGATCACGCTCTCGGCGAGTTGCTCCGGCGAGGTGATGTTGCTATCAGCGCCTACTGAGATCGGCGTCCAGTCGTCCTCCAGCGTGCTTCCGCCTGCGTCGGCGGCCCCGATGATACGAAGCGGAATACCCTGGCTGGCGGCGGTGAACGCCGGCACGTAGCCCGACCCGATGACGTCATAGCTACCGGCGACGGCGCCGGCTACCAACTCGCTCCCGGTACCCACCGCTTCGATCGTCGGTTCCAACCCCTCCTCCTCAAAGAAGCCCTGCTCAACGCCCAGGTACAAGTAGGCGAAGTTCGCGATGGGAAGTGCACCGACCACGATCGGGGTGAGCGCTCCATCACCGTTGTCGCCAGCGGTTCCCGGATCGGATCCTCCTGAACCCGAAGCTGAACAGCCAACGGCAGCCAGCAACGTCAGGGTGATTGCCGCCGCGGTGGCCCCGCGCCTGCGGCAAAGTCGGTTCTTCACGTGCTTCTCCTGTCAGTACGAGAGGTGGTTCGTCGTCGAACCACCTCGGTGGGTGGCTATTCGCCGATCTCGTGCATGTGGCTCAGGATCACGGATGGAAAGCTCGCGATCTTCGCGTCGACGACGAGTGGTCGACGCGGCTGCTCCGACAACCACGTCGAGATGGCAGCGAAGTCGGCTTCAGAACGCACGGTCACCGCATCGCACCCGTAGCCGCGTGCGATCGCTGCAACATCGGTCGGGGGGAACGTAACTGTCCTCAGGTCAGCGTCCTCACCGAAAAGCTGAACCTCCGCGCTGTAAGCCGCGTCGTTGTACACGACAACGACCATCGGCTGACCGAGGCGCACGGCGGTCTCCAACTCGACGTGAGACATGAGGAATCCCCCGTCGCCGACGCCGACGACGGGGAGCCGGCCTGGCTGGGCGATCCCCGCGCCGATTCCGCTGGCCACCGAGAGCCCGATCGATTGGAAGGAGAGCGGGATGCAGAACCCCCTCTCGTCGGGAACGCGAAGATGCATCCCGCCGTACTCCAAGAAATTGCCACCGTCGACGATCACGACACGCTCCTCGGGAAGGTGCTCGTCCAGCCAGTTCGCCAGGGTGCGGGGGTCGATACAGCCTTCGTCGGTCCGCTCTTCATATGCTTGCGCCGACCAGGAGACCGAGGCCGCCATCCGCTGGGCGGCGTCGAACGTGCGGTACCCCTCGTCGCTCCTCCCACCTCGAGAAAGAAGCTCTGCGCGGACCGCGGTGGCAGCGAGTTCCGCGTCCGCGACGACCCCGATGTCGACCCGTCGATGCAGACCGATCGCCTCGGGTCGGTCATCGATCTGGACCACGATCTTGTTCTCGAACAGGCCACCACCCCGGGTGGTCCACTTGTTGAGAGCCGCGCCGAAGACAACGATGAGGTCGGCCTCACGAATGATCTCGGCGGTGCCGACCGTCGCGAATCCGCCGGAGACGTCCAACGACCAACGGTCATCTGCGAACAGGCCGCGTGCGCCCGCCGAAGTAACGAGCAGAGCGCCGGACGCCTCCCCCAGAGCCCGCAGCGCTTCACCCGCATGTCTGGCCCCACGGCCGGCGAGAAGGACTGGTCGATGTGCCGCCTGAATCGCATCCACCGTCGCGGTGATCGCCTGCGCGGACAGTGCCGGCCGGAGTCGGACGGGGAGCGCCGGGATGTCCGTCACATCCCAGTCGAGTTGTTCCTCCTGGAGATCGATGGGCATCGAGAGCACGACCGGGCAGCGGTCCATCACCGCCCGAACATACGCACGGAAGACGTCCTCGACTGTGGTCTCGGGTCGATGAATCCGCTCAGCGACGGCGCCCATCGCCGTCACGGCCGCGTCCTGATCGATCCAGAAGTTCGACGTCTTGGCAAACCCAGGGGTGTCACCGGCGATGATGAGCAACGGGGTATGCGCCTTCGCCGCTTCGCCCAGCGCAGTCAGGCCGTTGCTCAGACCGCACCCCTGGTGCAACGACACCACGGAGAGTTCGCCGGTGGCGCGCGTATAGGCGTCGGCCATGCTTGTCGCACCGCTCTCGTGCCGAGACGCCGTGAACCCGGCATCCGAGTTGGCGAGGAGAGCGTTCGTCGCGTGGAAGTTCCCGCTACCGACCACCCCGAACACGTGCGCGACTCCGAGATGAGCGATCGTTCGGCCGATGACCTCAGCGACCGTCGTTCTGATACCCGTCACTTCCGACTCCTTCGTCTGGAAACGATCCCGAGCATAATCCCGCGCAATACCCTGATCTACTTATGTCTTCTTATCATTGAAATAAGGAAAAGTTATACTCACAGGCGCCCTCGTCTCGGACCGTCCGCGCCCGCGGCTCGACGTGAGTACATCGGCCTCGCGCTCGACGTCGGGGCGACCGGTCTGATGATCCCGCTCGTGGCCACCGCCGACGAGGCCCGCGCCATCGTGTCGTGGGTGGAGTACCCGCCCGTCGGCGTCCGCGGCGCGATGCCCGGCGCGCCCGCGCTCGTCGAGCTGAGGGTCTCGGTCGCGGGTCTGTTCGACGTGCCCGCGGACCGGGCCTGTGACGTGAGGTGGGTGACCGCATCGGATGGCCGGTGTACGCCGAGGCCGACGTGGTGTACCAGGGCGATGCCGACGCGGTGGCGGTGTGCACCCCCACGCCGAGGCGGTGCTGCGGGCGGTGGCTGCCGGCAAGGACGTGATCGTCGAGAAGCCGCTCGCGGGGCGGCTGGCCGAGATCGATGCCGTGGTCGCGGCGGCATCCGCTTCGGGCCGGCGGGTCGTGGTGCTGCAGCAGCATCGGTTGCGCGCCGAGGTGCGCCGCGCGCGAGAGCTGATGCAGGTCGCCGGCCACCTCGACCCCTACCCTCGCGGCGACCGCGGTGTCGTCGGAGCGGAGCGCCGCGGTCGTACTGCCGCTCAACCCCGCCGCGCAGGACGCGTTCCTGGCGCGCCGCACGGGCGCCGCGCGGTGACGGTCCCCGCGTTCGACCGCCCCGCGTCCACGGATTCGGAGAATGTCGCCGGATGCGGATGCTCGACGGCATCCGCATCCACGTGCACAGTCCGAATCTGCGAACGCGGCGGCGGACGTCAGTACTTCGCGGACTGGCCGCCGTCGATCGGGATGATCGCGGCGTTGACGTAGCTCGCGTCTTCCGACAGCAGGAAGGCGACGACCGCGGCGATCTCGTGCGGCTCGCCGTACCGCTTGGTCGGGTTGGCCTGGATGAACTGCTCGGCGGCGCCGCGCGGGTTGTCGGCATCGATCTGCTTCATCGAGTTCTCGACCATCGGCGTCCAGATCGCCCCGGGGGCGATGGCGTTGATGCGGATGCCCATCGCGCCGTACTCCACGGCGGAGTTGCGCGTCAGACCGACGACACCGTGTTTGGCCGCCGCGTAGCCGGACTGGTTGCCGACACCGCGGATGCCGCCGACGCTCGCCGTGTTTACGATGGCCCCGCTGCCCTGCTCGTGCATGACCCGCAGCACCTTCTCCATCCCGAGGAAGACACCATTGAGGTTGATGGAGATCACGCGCGCGAACTCGGCCTCGGTGAAGTTCTCGGTGAGGTTCTGGCGACCCTCGATGCCGGCGTTGTTGAAGAAGCCGTCGATGCGCCCGTAGGCGGAGACCGCGGCATCCACGTAGCGCTGCACGTCGGTCTCCTGGGAGACGTCGGCGGTCACCGTGGTGATCTCGGCATCCGCCGTCGCACCGCGGATCTCGGCCACCGCGGCGGCCAGACCCTCCTCAGACAGGTCGACGAGCGTCAACCGCGCGCCCTCGGCCGCCAGCCGCGTCGCGGTGGCGCGCCCGAGTCCCGATGCGCCGCCGGTGATGACGATGCTACGTCCGGTGAACCGTTGAGACATGGTGGGTCCTTTCTCTCCACGCCCCACCCCACGGCGGGGCTGTGCCCCTGCGGCGCGGCAACCGTCACGAGAACCCGCGTCGGATCGCGCGGTTCCGCGCCGCTTCCATCGTCACACCCCCAGAGCAGGCGAGGGCCGCTCTGGGCGTCGGCGTCTTACTCATCGAGAACGCCGGCGCCCCGGTCAGCTCAGCCGGTCACGGATCTGCGCGATCCCGTCGTTGAGCGCCGTGCGGTACACTGCGAGGTCGCTGCCCCACGCCAGCACCGAGAATCCGCGCTGGAACAGCACGGCGGCGTGGTCGGCGTCGTCGGCGAGGAAGCCGACGGCCTTGCCCTGGGCGCGGGCGGCAGCGAGGATGCGGTCCAGCGCCGCCTGCCGTCGAAACCGGCCAGGGTGCCCGGCGAGAGCGGCGTCTCGTCAACGGGGAGATACTCCCACTCCACGCCCGGTTCTGCCTCGAGTTTGTCGATGCCGATGTCTCCCCACCCGATACTGCCGTCGTCGGCGCGGAAGTCGCGGGTCAGTGCCACGCGGAAGGGTGCCGCCATGTGCATACGCCTCTCGTCCGTTGAGAAATGTCCTGTCGTCAGCGTAGAGAGCGGGACGGGACAGGGCGCAGGGGGCGTCCCGGGTGCCGGGACCACACACGAACGCGAAGGCCCGGGTCATGACGACCCGGGCCTTGCGTCCCCCGAGTGGGCGGCGCGTCGATCAGTCGACGAGCGACCCCCACGTGTGGCTGTCGACGACGCCATCGCCGTGCAGGCCGTGCGAGCGCTGGTGGGAGAAGACCGCCAGCTTCGTGCTCAAACCGAAGTACCCGGTCACCAGCACGTGGTGCCCGGCCGCGCGCAGCTCGAGCTGGAGCGCCTTGACGGCCTCACCCTTCGAACCGTGACGCAGCTTCGGCAGCAGTTCGGGCCACGTCTTGTGCCCGACCACGCCGTCCGCGTGCAGCGAGCACTTCGACTGGAACGACAACACCGCCTCGTGAGTCGAGTGACCGAACGAACCGTCGGTGGCGAGGGAGTAGCCGTGGCCGCGCAAGAGGTACTGCAGCGTCTTGACGGCGGCCTTGTTGTGGCTGCCCTTGTGGAGCTGCGGGAACGACCCGCTCTCCTTCACCGGCGGCGCCGTGGAGACGGCCGTCTTCATCAGCTTGTCGTAATACCCCGAAATGGCGCGCTTGGAGCCCACGTACTCGAAGTGCATCGTGTCGTACTTCTTGTGGTGACCACCCCAGGAGAACCCGGCGTTGAGCCACATCTTCACTACCGCAGGCGGAAGAGTACTCTTGAACGTCTTGCTGTGCAGGTTGACGTGCCCGTTGATGTCGATCGCCCGACCATAGGCGTGGCTCGACAGCGTCTTGGTACCGCTCGTGTAGCTGCAGTCGTAGCCGCTGGTGTACGCGGCATCCATCGAATACCCCATCTGCTTCGTGCGCTTCAGGAGTTCACCCACGAGCGGTGCGAGTTC
>NZ_JBKEAY010000215.1:0-60807 GCF_047972865.1 Microbacterium sp. | reverse complement strand
GGCCGATGCCGGATTGTTTCATGCCGCCGAACGGGGCGCGCAGGTCGAGACGGGTCGCGCCGTGGTCATTGACCCACACGTACCCGCATTCCAGTTGCGATCCGACCCGGTGCGCGGCGGCGGGGTCCGCGGTCCATACCGACCCACATAGTCCCGCCCAGGTGTCGTTCGCGGCGCGGACGACCTCGTCCTCGGTATCGAACGGGATGATCGGGATCACCGGACCGAACTGCTCCAGTTCCACGACCCGCAACGACGGGTCCGGGTCGATCACCAACGCCGGGCGCACGAAGTTCCCGTGTTTCATATCACCGCGCGGTAACCGACCGTACTCGCGTACTTCCGCGCCGGAGGTCTTCGCTTCCTGGATGAGGTCATCAACGAACGCTTTCTGCGCGCCCTGATGCAACGGGCCCATCGTGGTGCCCTCGTCGAGCCCGTACCCCAACACGACCTTCGACAACCGGGCATCCAACCCCGCGACCAGCTCGTCCATCCGAGACCGGTGCACGAACACCCGTTTCGCGTTCATACAGATCTGCCCCGTCGTGTCGAACACCGCCGCGTACAACCGGTCCAGGTGGGTGTCATCGATGACCGCGTCCTCCAAGAACACCGCCGCGTCATTCCCCCCCAACTCCAACGTGACCCGGGTGAGGGTGTGAGAGGCCATCTCCATCATCCGTTTCCCGCCAGCCACACTCCCCGTGAAACACACCTTCGCGACATCGGTGTTCTGGATCAGACCCGACATGTTCGCGTCCGCCCCGGTCACCACGTTCAACACCCCCGCAGGGAGCTTCTCCGCGACCCGCTGCACCACCCGCGTCGTCGCCAACGGCGCCGACGGCGGCGGCTTCACAATCACCGTGTTCCCCGCGAGCAACGCGTGCGGCAACGCCGCCCCCAAAATCGCGATCGGCCAATTGAACGGCACAATGATCGTCACCACACCCAACGACTGAAACGCGACCTCCGTCGACACCGGAATGCCCGGAGCCGTATCCAACACCTTCCCCGCATCGACCTGATCGGCGAGCATGAGCGCGAGATTCCAGCGGATCTCGAACACGAGGGCATCCACCCACGCCTCCATCCGCACCTTCCCGTTCTCCTGCGACAACACCGCCGCGTCCTCATCCCGATCATCCGCGATCCCCGCGATCGCCTCCGCCATCACCGCGGCCCGTTCCGTCGCGCTCAACCCGGCCCACCCCGGGTAGGCGACCTTCGCCGCCGCCACCGCATCGGCCACATCCGCCACCGACGCCGCCGCCGCCTCACCAACCACCACCCCCGGTTTGGCCGGATCAGCCACACGCAACACCTCGTCCGTGAACCGCTCCACCCCACCGATGAACAACCCTGTCCGCACTCCCGCGGCCGTCGCCATCTCACTCATCCGACAATCCCACCTCTCCGTGTTGTTGCCCTTCAACGTCGCACCGATGTCGACGCACGTCAAGAAGTTTATATATCGCCCTGTTTACTTGTAAATAGGTTCGTGCTAGCGTCGCACCCACCGCGGCGCCGGGAGACTCATTCGGCGGTCGGGAAGCAGGTTCTGACGACGCGATGCCGCGTCGCCGGAAGGATCCGTGTCATTCAACGAGGAGGCATGCGATGGGTACCCATACCCTCGACATCGGCGAGCGACCGAGCGTCGCCGAACTGGAAGAACTGGCGTTCGAACTGCGTACGAAGCTGCTCCAGCTGTGCGGGACGTACGAGGGCGCCGTGCACATCGGCGGGGATCTGTCGGCGGCAGACATCTTCACCGCGCTGTACAGCTACGGGATGCGGGTGGACCCCGGCGACCTCGCCAACCCGGAGCGCGACCGCTTCGTGCTCAGCAAGGGACACGCGGCCGTGTGCATGTACATCGCGATGGCGATCCGCGGGTTCTTCTCCTACGAAGGCATCGTCGAGACCTACGGCCAGCTCGACAGCGCCTACGGGATGCACCCGTGCAAAGTGCAACTCCCCGGCGTCGAATGCTCCACCGGGTCGCTCGGACACGGTCTGCCGCTCGCGGTGGGCATGGCGCTCGGCGCGCGCTACCGCGGCGAGGACCACCGCGTGTTCTGTCTGGTCGGCGACGGCGAGACCGGTGAGGGATCGGTGTGGGAGGCGGTGATGGCCGCCCGCAGCAACGGTCTCGGCAACCTCGTCGCCGTCATCGATCGCAACCGGCAGCTCATGACGAGCTTCGCCGAGGAGCGTGTCGTGTTCGAGCCCTACCCCGACAAGTGGCGCGCGTTCGGCTGGAACGTCATCGAGGTGGACGGCCACGACATGGGCGAGCTGGTCGCCGCGATCGACGCCCTCCCCGACCCCGGGAGCGACCGGCCCACGGTCATCATCGCCGACACCATCAAGGGCAAGGGCGTCGACTTCATGGAACGGAACCTGGCGTGGCACGCCGGCTCGCTCGGCGCCGCCGATCTGGAACGGGCGCTGGAAGCGCTCGAAAGCACGCGCGGAAAGGAGAATGCCTGATGCCTGTCACCTTCACGTTCGGAGAGATGCTCTCCGCACGATCGGTCATCGGATCCACGCTCGCCGAACTCGGCGAGGACTACGAGAACCTATGGGTGCTCACCCCCGACATCGGCGCGACGCTGGTGGAGTTCCGCGAGAAGTACCCGAGGCGGTTCCTCGATGTCGGGCTGGCCGAGCAGGCGTGCGTCGGTATTGCCGCCGGCCTCGCCTACGACGGGAACATCCCGGTCGTATCGGGGATGCTGCCCTTCCTCAGCATGCGGGCGCTGGAGCAGGTTCGCACCGACGTGTGCTACCCGAACCTGCCGGTGAAGATCATCGGCACGCACGGGGGGCTCGTCGGCAACGGTGGCTCGACGCACTACGCCGTCGAGGATCTGACGCTCATGGGTGCGCTCACGAACATGACCGTCACCTCGGTCGGCGACCCGCTCATGGTCGGCGAGGTCATCCGCCAGTCGATGACAATGGCCGGGCCGATCTACATCCGTCTGGCCGTCGGCAAGAAGGACCGGGTGCTCTACGAGCCCGGCCAGCACGACGTCCGGATCGGCAGAGGCATCGTCGCCCGCGACGGCGACGAGGTGACGATCCTCACGCACGGCACCACGGTCGCGCAGGCGATCGACGTCGCCGATGAGCTCGCCGCCGAGGGGCGGTCGGTGCGGGTGATCGACATGTTCACGATCAAGCCGATCGACGACGACCTCGTCGCCCGTTGCGCGGCGGAGACCGGCCGGTTCGTCGTGCTCGAAGACCACCTGGCGTACGGCGGTCTGGCCACGCGCGTCGCCGACGTCCTCGCCGACCGGCGCATCAGCCTCCGCGCGTTCGAGCGTCTCGGCATCCCCCAGGTCTACGCCGGGTTCGGCGAAGACGAACAACTCCGCGACAAGCACGGCTACGGCCACGACGCCACCGTCGCCGCCGTGCGACGGGCGCTCGCGGCCGGCTGAGTGCAGCGACGGACTCCACGGAGAGACCATGAGAACAGTAGCCGTCACCAAGATCGGGAGCCTGCGGGCAACCGACCCCGACGCTCGCGGCCGGATCGGCGTCGTCGACCTGCCCACGCCCGACCTCGGGCCCGAAGACGTCCGCATCCGGGTCGCGTACGCCGCGATCTGCGGATCCGACCCTCACCTGGCCGAGGGGTTCTTCGGTATGGACGTGCCGATCGGCCTCGGCCATGAGCTGTCCGGCGTCGTGGAGGCGCTCGGCGACGACGCGCACCGCAACGGGCTGTCGGTCGGGGACCGCGTCGCGGGCAACTTCGTCCGCTTCTGCGGCTCCTGCCGTCCGTGCCAGGAGGGGGCGCAACAGTTCTGCCAGCGGCTTCAGGACTACAACCGCCCGGGCATGGCCGAAACCGTCACCTGGCACGAGTCGCAGGTGTACCGGCTCCCGCCGCAGGTGTCGCTGTTGCAGGGATGCCTGCTGGAGCCGACCTCGGTCGCCGTTCGCATCGCCGACAAGACGAGGATGAACGTCGGCGATCGCGTCGTGATCTGCGGCGGCGGGCCGATCGGTCACCTCGCGCTGCAGGTGATGAAACGGTACGGCGCGACCAGCCTCACGATGATCGAGCCGATCGCGGCCCGGCGCGAGATGGCCCTGCGCCACGGCGCCGAGCACGTCATCGACCCGGTCGCCGAGGATCAGGCTGCCCGCACCGCCGAGATCACCGGCGGCCGAGGGTACGACGTCGTGATCGATGCGTCCGGATCCCCGCGGGCCGTGGGCGGGCTGCTCGAGATCGCCGCCCAGGGTGCGACCGTCGTCTACGGCGCGATGTACCCGGCCGACTACGAGATGCCGCTGAACCTGTCGGACTACCTGTATCTGAAAGAGCTCACGATCACCGGGGTGTTCGTCTCGCCCTACGCGTTCCCGCGGGCCCTGCAGCTGCTGCCCCACCTCGACCTCGACGAGTTCACGCAGTCGGTCTTCGCCCTGGGTGATGCAGCGGAGGCGTTCGACGTGCACGTCAGCGGGGCGCATCCGAAGGTGATCATCCGCTGCAACGACCTGCCAGATCGGGCGGTGCACCATGGATGAGGACGTACGCCCCGACCAGCCGCTCGCCCTGGAGGCGATCGGCATCGTCAAGCGATTCGAGGGGGTCCACGCGCTGGAGGATGCTCGCCTCGATGTGCGCGCGGGGGAGATCCACGCCTTGCTCGGGGAGAACGGCGCCGGCAAGTCCACGCTGATCAAGGTGCTCACCGGCATTCATCAGCCCGACTCGGGCACCATCCGGGTGCGCGACGAGGACGTCGAGTTCGAGAACGTGCGCGTGGCCAACCGGGCCGGTGTTGTCGCGCTCTATCAGGAGCTGTCGATCATCCCTACCATCAGCGTCGCCGAGAACATCCTGTTGGGGGAGCAGACCCCGAGTCGGAACGGCATCGTGCAGTGGGGGGCGTTGCACCGTCGCGCACAGGAGCAGCTCGACGTGCTGAACAAGCAGATCCCGCTGAACAGGCTCGGCGCCGACCTGTCGCCGGTCCAGCAGACCATGGTCGCATTCGCGCGGGCGCTGGCCACCGATGCCCGGGTGCTCATCCTCGACGAGCCGACGGCATCGCTGACGGACACCGAGATCGTCGACCTGTTCGCGGTGCTGCGCTCGCTGCGGGACCGGGGCGTGGCGATCGTCTACGTCTCGCACCGGCTCGAAGAAGTGTTCGAGTTGTGCGACCGGCTCACGATCATGCGCAACGGCAAGACCATCGTGACCAAGGACGTCGCCGACTCCCACGTCGACGAGGTGATCTCCACGATGGTGGGTCGGGCCGCGGCCGAACTGTTCCCCGAGCGGGGAACGGCGACCGCCGAGGTCGCGATGAGCGTCGACGGGCTGTGGGGTCGAAAGGTGAGCGACGTGTCGCTCCAGGTTCGCGCGGGGGAGGTCCTCGGGATCGGGGGCCTCGCCGGCGCTGGACGCAGCGAACTTCTGCGCATCCTGTCGGGCGCGCAGAAGCACGTGCACGGCACGATTGCCGTCGGCGACCAGACGCTGCCGCACTCCCCGGGAGTCGAGGTCACCCTGGAGGCGGGGGTGGCGCTGGTGCCCGAGGAGCGCCGCAGCCAGGGCGTCATGCTGACTGCCTCCATCCAGGACAACATCGCCATCGCCAACCTGGGCGCGGTCAGTTCCGGGGGCGTGGTCGCCGCCGGAAAGGTCACCGCGCTCGCCGAACGCGGCATGGAAGAGCTGCGGATCAAGGCCCGCAGTCCCCGCCAGGACGTCGGGGAGCTCTCCGGCGGCAACCAGCAGAAGGTCGTCCTGGCGAAGATGCTCGCGCGACAGCCGCGGGTGCTGCTGATGGACGAACCGACGCGCGGCATCGATGTCGGCACAAAAGCCGAAATCTACCGCCTGATCCGGCGGCTGGCTGCCCAGGGGACGGCGATCATCGCCGTCAGTTCGGAGCTGCCCGAGCTCATCGGTATGAGCGACCGGATCATCATCATGCACGAAGGCTGCGTCGCCGGGGAGGTCGCAGCCGCGACCGCGGACGAAGAAGTTCTCCTCGCCTACTGCTACGGAAAGTCGGAGTCGACCCATGACTGACACCCCCACCCGCACCGACCGCGTGCGCTCGTACGGAACGATGCTGCTGCACGGCGGCACCGTGGTCGCCCTGATCGCGCTGATCCTGTTCTTCTTCCTGATGCGGCCCGAGGTGTTCCTCACCTTCGTGAACATCCGCAACATCCTGTACCAGGTCTCCATCCTGGCGATCATCGCGGCGGCGCAGACCTGCGTGATGGTCGTCGGCGACTTCGACCTCTCGGTGGGGGCGAACTCCAGCCTCGCCGGTGCCGTCACCGCCAGTCTCATGCTCGGCGCGGTGCCGATTCCGGTGGCGATCCTCGCAGGCCTGGTGGTCGGCACCCTCATCGGGCTGTTCAACGGCTACCTCGTGGCGTATCTGAAGGTGTCCGCGTTCGTCGCGACCCTCGCGTCGATGACCTCGGTCATCGGGCTCGCCTATCTCGTCACTGAGGGGACCACCCTGTTCAACCTGCCGCCGGCGTTCAACGATCTCGGTCAGGGCCGATTGCTGGGCATTCCGCTGCCGGTGTACTTCGCGATCGTCATCGCGGTGATCACCTGGTTCGTGCTGCGCTACACCACGATCGGTCGGCGCTGGTACGCCGTCGGCGGCAACCACGAGGTGTCGCGGCTGTCGGGCGTGAACGTGCGCCGCGTCCGGATGATCGCGTTCGTTGCGGCGGGTCTGGTCTCGGCGATCGGCGGCATCCTGCTGGCGGCACGCCTGGGCAGCGCGAGCGCGGTGCAGGACGGAAACAACATGATGTTCGCCGTCGCGGCCGTCTTCCTCGGCATGACCGTGGTGCGCTCGGGGGCCGCGAACCTCGGCGGCACCATGATCGGTGTCGCCATCATCGGTGTGCTCTCCAACGGTCTGAACATCCTCGGCGTCAACGCCTACGTCCAGCAGGTGCTCACCGGCCTCATCATCGTGGCCGCGGTGACACTGTCCTCGTTGCGCAGCAAAGAACGGTAGTGACCCGCGCGCCGGGACCGTCCGGCGCGTTCCTCAAGAGAAACCACGCATCACCAACAAAGGAGTAGACATGCGTACGTCGTTCAAACCCCTCACGGCGGTTGCCGCCGCAGCGGCGCTGGCTCTGGCCGGATGCTCGTCGGGAGGCGACACCGGTGGCGGAGGATCCGCCGACGCCGGCGGAGATGATCCGTTCCGGGTGGTCGCGTTCACCTCCGGCAACCAGACCCCGGTGGGGGCGTGGTGGGTGAAGGCCGTCGAGGCCAAGGCCGACGAGCTCGGCTGGGACCTCACCATGATCCAGGGAGACTTCGACTTCCAGAAGATGAACCCCGCCGTGGAGAGCGCGATCGGGCAGGGGGTGGATGCCGTGCTCGACGGCTACACCGACTACGCCTCGATCGGGTCCATCATCACCGCCGCCCGCGACGCCGAGGTTCCGATCTTCGCGATCGACGCCGGCACCGAAGCCACCGACGGGTTCGTGCTGAACATCACCTCGAACCAGGAGGGCATCGTCGATCAGACCGTCGGTGCGATCGAGGCGCAGCTGGGGGGTCTGGAAGGCAAGACCGTCATGGTCGTCGGGCATGACCCGCACCCCGGCATCCGCATGCGCTCGGGTATCGCCGAAGAGAAGCTCGCCGCCGCCGGTGCGACGATCGCCGGCGGCGACATCCAGCAGGTCACCTCGCCGGCCAGCGGACGGACCGAGGCGCTCGCGCTGGTGGCCGACTACCTGAGCGCTCACCCCGGTGAGCTGGACGCCGTCTGGGTCGGATGGGACGACGCCGCCCTCGGCGCGACCCAGGCCATTCAGGAGGCCGGCTCCGACGCCGTCGTCACCGGCGTGGACGCCGTCAGTGAGTCGATCGCGGCGATCCAGGCCGACGGACCCATGATCGCCACGATCGAGCAGCCTTGGCCGTCGATCCTGGACGACGTTCTCGAGGCCATGGTCGCCTACCGCGACAGCGGCGCGCTGCCGTCGAGCAACTTCGAAACGGTCGACACCACTCTCGTCGACTCGTCGAACGCGGCTGACATCACGCCGTCGGACAAGCTCGGCTGATCATCCGCCGGTGGGAGGGGCGCACGCTCCTCCCACCCGCTCCGAGCGACATCGCAGAAGGAAAGAGGAAGAAATGCGTTTGCAGGGAAAGGTCGCCCTCATCACGGGCGGTGCCAGCGGTATCGGACTGGCGACGGTGGAGAAGTTCGTGGCCGAGGGGGCGCGGGTGTCCATCGCCGACCGCGACGTCGCCCGGGCGGAGGCGGTCTCGGCCGAGATCAACCAGCGCGTGCCCGGGGCAACGGCGGCGGTCGGCGTCGATGTGTCGGTGTTCACCGAGGTGGAAGCGGCCGTGAAGTCCGCGGTGGATGCCTTCGGCAAACTCGATGTCATCTTCAACAACGCAGGCATTGCCGGGGGCAAGCCGCTCATGGACCACGACCCCGCTGTCGACTACGACCCGATGATCCGCATCGATCAGGACGGCGTCTACTACGGCATCCTCGCGGCCGGGCGGCAGTTCAAGGCGCAGGGGACGCCGGGGGTCATCATCAGCACGTCGTCGGTCTACGGCGAACAGGCCGCCGAGCTGTCGTTCACCTACAGTGCCGCCAAGGCCGCCGTCATCTCGTTCACCCGGTCGGCGGCGTACGAGTTCGCTGAGTACGGTATCCGCGCGGTCGCCATCACGCCGGGTCGGGTGGCGACACCGATCATCAACCAGTTCAGCGAGGACCTGCGCGCGGTCTTCGCCTCCGAACAGCTGCGCAACGCCATGACCCAGCCGCACGAGATCGCCGACGTCGTCGCGTTCCTCGCATCCGACGAGGCCAACGTCATCAACGGCACGGTCGTGCACGTCGACGACGGGTACTCGGCGTTCAAGCAGCGTCTCGACCTGCCGGTGTTCTGAGCCGATGGGCACGGCACTCGATCTCGACCTGGCCTGTCACGTCAACGTGCTGGTGCCGGATGCCGCGCCGGAACGGCTCGACCCCGCGCTGGCGGTGTTGGCGCGACTCGGCTTCCGGCGAGCCGTGCTCCCGCCGATCGATCCTTCCGGCACCGATCTGGCCGCGATCGCCGCGGTGTTCCGGAGCCACGGCCTGGCGCCTATCACGATCGCCGGTCAAGCCCCGGGGGCGGACATCTCTTCGGACGATCCCGGCGAGGCGGCGGCCGGCGCGGTGGCGCTGAGGGCCACGCTGGCGGCCACCGTGGCCCTCGGCGGCGACCAGATGAACGGGGTGCCGTACGGGTTGTTCGGGTCGCCGGGCGCGGCCACGTCGACCCGTCGGATCGAACGCGCCGCGAAGACGATGGGCGAGATCGCCGACGAGGCGCACGAGTGTGGTGTGATGATGACGTTCGAGGTGCTGAACCGCTACGAGACGTCGGTGGTGAACACGGCCGAGCAGGCCATGGCGCTCGCCGAGCTCAGCGGCTCACCGCGGCTGAAGATCCATCTCGACACGTTTCACATGGCGGTCGAGGAGGCGGACCTGTCGGCGGCGATCCGCACGGCGTTGCCGCGGCTGGGCTTTCTCGAGCTCGGTCAGTCCGGACGCGGGATGCTGGCGACCGGCGCCGTCGACGTGCCGACGCTGATCGCCCAGGCGCTCGCCGACGGCTACGAGGGGCGGTGGGGCGTCGAGGCGTTCAGCCGCAGCATCCTGACCCCCGAGGCCGCTGACATGCTCGCCATCTGGCGCCGCCCCTACACCGGCGGGGAGGCGTTGGCCGCCGATGCGGTGGATGTCGTGCGGTTCGCTCTCACGCGGGCACGGTAGCGTCCAGTGCTCGCCTTCGGGGGAGGGAGGGGCTAGGTTCAGTACCTATGGGCGAAGGTGTCGGGCGGTCGCGGCGCGAGGCCGTGATGCTCGTGGTCGCCGTGTGCCTGGCGGCGATGAACATGCGCCCCACGGTCACCGCGCTCGGGCCGGTGCTGGACCAGATCGGCGCCGACACCGGCCTGTCGATCTCGGCGCTCGGGGTGCTCGCCGCCGTGCCGCTGGTGACCTGGGCGGTGCTGTCGCCGCTCACCCACACGCTGGGGCGGCGGTTCGGCGTCGACCGGCTGATGCTGTGGTCGCTGTTGCTGCTCGCGCTGGGCACCGGTGTGCGCTCGATCTCGGGGCCGCAGGCGACGCTGTGGCTTGGGACGGTGTTGATCGGCGCGGCGCTCGCGGTCGTCAACGTGCTCATGCCCGCCGTCGTCAAGCGCGACTTCCCGGGGCGGGTGGCGGCGATGACCGCGGTGTACTCGGCCCTGCTGGGCGGGTTCGGCGCGATCGCCTCGGGGGTCGTCGTGCCGATCTCGCTGGCGGTGGGCGGATCGTCCGCCGGGGACTGGCGCGCCGCCTTGCTGATCAGCGGTGGTGTGCTGCTGCTGCCGGGCATCGTGGTGTGGGTGTGGCCGGCGCTGCGCTCACCGAAGCCGTCGCGCCCCGGCCGGGTGAAGCACCCCCGGACCGGCATCTGGGGCGACCGCACCGCGTGGGCGGTGGCGGGATACATGGGATTGCAGGCGGCCACCTTCTACATGATCGTCACCTGGCTCGCCGCGATCGCCGTCGCGGCCGGGCATTCGCCGGTCGCGGCGGGGGTCGACGTGATGCTGTACCAGGCCGGCTCGGTCATCGGCGCCATCACCCTCCCGCTCGCGCTGCGTGGCCGCCGGGACGAACGATTCGTGGCGATGGGCCTGCCGGCGGTGGCCATCGCGGCCCTCGTCGGCATGCTCCTCGTCCCGACGGGCGTCGCCTGGTGGGCGGTGCTGCTGGGCCTGGGCTCGGGGGCGATGCTGGCCATGTCGCTCACGCTCATCTCCCAGCGTGCCCGCACCGCGGAGGACGCCTCCGCCCTGTCGGGCATGTCGCAGGGCGTCGGTTACGCGATCGCGGCCGGCGGTCCGATCGTCTTCGGCTGGTTGCACACCGTGACGGCGGGATGGACGGCATCCATCCTGCTGACGGTCGTGCTGCTGTGTGTCACCGGCGTCGTCGGGCTGATCGCCGGGCGCCCCGTCTTCGTCCTCGATCACCGGGTGCCCGTGCGCGAGGCGGGACCGGACCCGGTGCGGAGAAATCCCTTGCGGTGACCGGCCGGATCGTGCTGGCATGGCACCGGGGGCATGCGATTTCCGCCTTACCTCTTGTCTTTACCTATGCCCATAGGTATCGTGGACCACGAACGCAGTGCTGCGTTCCCCAGTCGGAAGGACCTAGACGTGTCAACCAATGCTGCCGCTCTCGCGCTGATCGATGACTACTCCCTGGAGATGACGGGGAAGGACGTGCCCGGCTTGTTGGAGGCCGCGCACGCGATCCCGCCGGGGACGAAGATCAATGTGACGTTCCTCGGCAACGAGGACCTCGAGATGCGGGTGTCCGCCTCGAAGGCGGTGAAGGATGCCGGGTTCGTTCCGGTGCCGCACATCTCCGCGCGCCGCCTCGGCTCGCAGGCGCAGCTGGAGGAGTTCCTGGCTGCGCTGCAGGAGGT
Source organism: Microbacterium sp. (assembly GCF_047972865.1). Taxonomy (GTDB): domain Bacteria; phylum Actinomycetota; class Actinomycetes; order Actinomycetales; family Microbacteriaceae; genus Microbacterium. The sequence goes on along the minus strand of NZ_JBKEAY010000215.1, from coordinate 49,254 downwards.
CGGCGCGACCGACAGCGTGTTCGCCGTGGGCGGCGACCCGGCTGAGCCGGAGGGCCCCTACCCCGACTCGTTCAGCGTCATCGAGTCGGGTCTGCTGCAGAAGTACGGGGTGAAAGAGGTGTCGATCGCGGGGTACCCCGAGGGACACCCCGACATCTCGAACGACGTGCTGTGGGATCACCTGGAGCGCAAGTCGGCGTCGCTGAAGGATCAGGGGCTGGATGCGGTGATTCTGACGCAGTTCGCGTTCGACACCGACCCGGTCATGGCATGGATCGACGGGGTGCGTGCCCGCGGCATCCAGACGCAGATCCGCATCGGCACGCCCGGTCCGGCGGGGATCAAGCGGCTGATCTCGTTCGCGCGCCGGTTCGGCGTGGGCGCCAACGCGATGATCGTGAAGAAGTACGGGTTCAGTCTGACGAACCTCATGGGCACGGCCGGCCCCGACCGGTTCGTGACCGATCTGTCCGGGTTGTTGTCAGCGGACGAGGCCAGCGGCGACGTGAAGCTGCACATGTACACGTTCGGTGGGCTGCTCGCCACCGCCGAGTGGGCCGGCAAGTTCGTCGCCACGCGCTCCTGAGAGGAATTCGATGTCTGTTCGCAATGAAGCGCTGGTCGATCACGCCTGTCTGATCGTGCACGGTCCGGATCAGCAGGGGGTGGTCGCGGCGATCACCGATCTGGTGTCCCGTCATCAGGGGAACATCGTGTCGCTGGACCAGTATTCGTCGAACCCCGAGGGCGGCGACTTCTTCCAGCGGGTCGTCTTCCACCGGGACGATCTGACCGCGGTGATGCCCGAGATCGAGTCCGATCTGGAGAAGACGCTCGCGCCGTACGGGATGCAGTGGCAGCTCAGCGACCAGTCCGCACCCAAGCGGATGGCGATCCTCGCGTCAACGAGCGACCACTGTCTGCTGGAGCTGTTGTGGCGGCACCGGCGCGGTGAGTTGCCGGTCACGATTCCGATGGTGATCAGCAACCACACCAACGTCGCCGAGGACGTCCGCACGTTCGGGGTGCCGTTCTTCCACGTCCACTCGCAGGGACCGGATAAGACCGCCGCCGAAGCGAAGATCCTGGAACTGCTCGCCGGGAACGTGGACTTCGTCGTGCTGGCTCGCTACATGCAGATCATCAGTGAGGACTTCCTCGACAAGGTCGGGGTCCCGGTGATCAACATCCACCACTCGTTCCTGCCGGCGTTCATCGGTGCGGCGCCGTACCGCAAGGCCGCCGAACGCGGCGTGAAACTGATCGGTGCGACCAGTCACTATGTCACGAAGGATCTCGACGAGGGGCCGATCATCAAACAGGACGTCGCCCGTGTCGACCACTCGATGACCGCCGCCGACCTGCAAGCCCGAGGCGCGTACGTCGAACGTGCCGTCCTCAGCCGCGCCGTGCAATGGCACGCCGAAGACCGCGTCATCCGGCACGGCAACCACACCATCGTCTTCTAACAACCACCCACCGAAAGGAACAGAGAGGTTCACCTCATGGCAGACAACCTTCAGCAGCTGCTCGATGCGACCAACCCCGTCGAGCTTCTGCGCAACTCGCAGATCGGCTCGTACATCTATCCGGTCGTGCCGGCGGACTTCCACAACTGGATCAAGGAGCAGAAGGCGTGGCGTGACACGGCCGTGCTCTACGACCAGTCGCACCACATGGATAACGTGTTCCTGAAGGGCTCTGACGCGATCAAGCTCATCAGCGACACCGCGATCAACTCGGTGGCGAACTTCCCGGTCGACAAGGCCAAGCAGTACGTGCCCACCACCTCGTCGGGCCACGTCATCGGCGACGGCATCCTCTTCCGCGAGGCGGAGGATGAGTACGTCTACGTGGGCCGCGCGCCCGCGTCGAACTGGCTGATGTTCCACGGCGAGACCGGCGGGTACTCCAACCTGGAGCTCACCGTCGACCGCCGCTCGAACTCGCGTCCCTACGGTGACGCCGTGTCGCGCAAGTACTACCGTTTCCAGATCCAGGGCCCGAACGCGTGGGCCGTCATCGAGAAGCTCAACGGCGGTCCGCTGGAGAAGCTCGGCTTCTTCAACATGTCGACGATGAAGATCGCCGGCCGTGACGTGCGCACGCTCCGTCACGGTATGGCCGGTGCTCCCGGTCTGGAGATCTGGGGCCCCTACGCCGACCACCACGCCATCCGCGACGCCATCGTCGAGGCGGGCGCCGAGTTCGGCCTGCTGCCGGTCGGTTCGCGGGCGTACCCCTCGAACACGCTGGAGTCGGGCTGGATCCCGTCGCCGCTGCCGGCCATCTACACCGGCGGTGACCTGGAGCGTCGCTACCGCGAGTGGCTCCCGGCCGACAGCTACGAGGCGACCGGCACCCTGGCGGGATCGTACGTGTCCGACAACATCGAGGACTACTACATGACCCCGTGGGAGCTCGGCTACGGCACGTTCGTGAAGTTCGACCACGACTTCATCGGTCGCGACGCCCTCGAGAAGATGGACCCGGGCGCGCAGCGCAAGAAGGTCACCCTCGCCTGGGATGCCGAGGACCTCGGCAAGGTGTGGACGTCGCTGCTGAACGTCGACGGCCCGAACTACAAGTTCTTCGACCTGCCGCTGGCCAACTACGGTTCGGCCAACTACGACGCCGTGGTGGACGCCGCCGGCGCCGTCGTGGGCTACTCGATGTTCACCGGTTACAGCTCGAACGAGCGCCGCGGTCTGTCGTTGGCTGTCGTCGACCCGAGCGTGCCGGAGGGCACCGAACTGAAGGTCGTCTGGGGCGAGCCGAACGGCGGCACCAAGAAGGCCTCCGTCGAGCCGCACGAGCAGACCGAGGTCCGCGTCGTGGTCAGCCCGGTTCCGTACTCCACCGTCGCCCGTCAGACCTACCAGGGCGGCTGGCGCACCGGGTACAAGAACGACTGATCGGCCTGAACCATCGTCGGGGCTCCGGGCGTGGCTCGGGGCCCCGACGCGTCGGTTCCGGCATGATCGAACGGTCACCGGAAGGAAGTGACCATGAGTCTTCGCAATGCGCTGCTGGCGATTCTGCGGGTGGGCCCGATGTCGGGCTACGAACTGCAGAAGCAGTTCGCCCAGTCGGTGGGGCATGTGTGGCACGCCCCCGACTCGCAGATCTATCCCGAACTGCGCAAGATGGAGATCGAGGGGCTGGTCGAGGCCGAGGAGCAGACCCGCGGCGAGCGCGGCCGCCGGAGGCTCTACCACGTCACCGAAGCCGGGCACCGCGCGTTCCTGGAGTGGATGGGCGCCCCGTTGGAGTATCAGCGCACGCGAGACCCCGCCCACCTTCGCGCTGCCTACCTCGAGTCGGCGTCGGCGGAGGACGCCCGCGCCTTCCTGCACCGGCACATCGAGCAGTGGCGGGGTGAGTTGGCGCAGTGGCAGGGGGAGCTCGATCACATCGAGGCCCACTCCAATCCCATGCTCGAACGTCGGTTGGAGGTGACGCCGGAGCCGGAGCGGGAGCGAGTGAGTGCATACAAGCGCTTCGCCTACGAGGGGCTGGTGGACCGCGCGAGGGGGGAGATCGAGTGGGCCGAGCGGGGTTTGAAGCTCGTTGACCGTGTCCATGAGGTGGGCGAGTGAGCCCCAGCGGCCGAGGGCCGGTCGGCCACGTCCTGTCGATGCTGAAGGTCGGCGTCATCGGGTTCGGCGGTGGGAGCGCTCTCATCCCGGTGATGGAGAAGGAACTCGTCCGGCGGGACGGATTGAGCGCCGACGAGTTCCTGCAGGACACCGTCATTGCGAACATCACCCCGGGTGCGTTGCCGGTCAAGCTCGCGGCGCTGTCGGGGGCTCGTCTGCGCGGATCGGTGCTCGCGGTGGTCGGTGCGCTCGCAGTCGCTGTGCCCGGGACGCTCGGCACCGTCGCGCTGATCGCGTTGTTCGGTCAGCTGGGTCCGGGTGCGATCCGCATGATCGAGTTCGCCTCGCTCGGTATCACCGCGTTCATCATCTATCTGCTCGGCCACTACGTGATGAAGGTGGTCGCCCCCGGCGGGCATCCGAGGGCCGTGCCGATCGTGATCGCGGTGGTCGCGTTCGTGCTGTGCGGCGCGGGTGAGACGATCGATCTCGGGCATGCACTGTTCGATCGTGAGGCGACGTGGCACCTGCCGGAGCTGTCGGCCCTGGGGCTGGTGCTGATCGCCCTGATCGCGATCAGCGTGTTCACGCTTTGGCAGTATCTGCGGCGGCACACGGCCGACGAGCACGCGGGCGATGCCGGCCGAGACGGCCAGACTCGTCGGGCGCTGCACGGGGCGGGGCTGTTCGCCGCGGTCACGGCGGTGGGTCTGGTGGTGGCGGTCGCGGTTCCGCCGGTGGGTGCGACGCTGGGGTTTCTCGCTCTGACGCTCGCGTCGACGGTGACGTCTTTCGGTGGCGGCGAAGCGTACGTCGGGGTCGCCGACGGGTTTTTCGTGGCGTCCGGGCTCGTGGACCAGGGCGTCTTCTACGGGCAGATCGTGCCGGTCGCGAACGCGCTGCCGGGGCCGATCCTGGTGAAGATCGCCGCGGCGGTGGCGTTCGTCGCCGGGGGGACGGCCGGATGGCTGCTGGCCGGGGCGGCGTTCCTCGTCGCGGTCGGCTCGTGCAGCGCGATCGCCGTGGGCGTGCTCGCCGGGTACGATCGTGCCCGCAACTCGCTGCTGATCCGCAACATCTCCACCTACATCCTCCCCGTGATCTGTGGGCTGCTGGCGTCGACGGCGGTCGCGATGCTGCACTCGAACGTGCGGATCGCGGGGGAGGCGGGCGTCCCCGGGTGGCTGACGGTGCTCGCCTCGATCGGGCTCGCCGTGTCAGTCGTCTTCATCCACCGTCTGATCCGGATGCCCGACATCCTGCTCATCGTGCTGTTCGGCGCGCTGAGCTTCGCTGTGCTCGCCGCTTTGTGAGCGGCGGCCGACCGGACCGGTCGGGGTGTCAGGTGGTGTCGCCATCGCACGGCCAACAACACATGCGTGGCCCCGCAACCGTCACGCGCCTCTTAGAGGTTCCCGGCGCGGTGGAACACGGATCCGGCTCAGGCCGGCACCGCGAGTTGGGACAGCCGGATCCAGGTCTCTACGACCGTGTCGGGGTTGAGTGACATGGACTCGACGCCTTGACCGACCAGCCAGTCGGCGAGCTCGGGATGGTCCGACGGGCCTTGGCCGCAGATTCCGACGTACTTGCCATGACGCTTGCAGGCGTCGATGGCCATCGACAGCATCCGTTGCACCGCCGGGTCTCGCTCGTCGAAGGTCGCCGCGACGAGCGATGAGTCGCGATCCAGACCCAGTGTCAGCTGGGTCATGTCGTTCGAGCCGATCGAGAAGCCGTCGAAGTGCTCCAGGAACTCGTCGGCGAGCAGAGCGTTGCTGGGCAGCTCACACATCATGATGACGCGGAGCCCGTTCTCTCCCCTCCGGAGCCCGTTCTCCGCGAGCAGCTCGATGACGGACTCCGCTTCCGCAACCGTGCGAACGAACGGCACCATGACGGCGACATTGGTCAGACCCATCCGATCTCGGACCCACCTGATCGCCTCGCACTCCATGTCGAAGCAGGCGCGGAAGTCCTCGGAAATGTACCTGGACGCCCCTCGGTACCCGAGCATGGGGTTCTCCTCGTGGGGTTCGTACCTGTCGCCCCCGACGAGGTTCGCGTACTCGTTCGACTTGAAGTCGGACAGGCGCACGATCACGGGTTCGGGAGCGAACGCGGCCGCGATCATCGACACCCCCTCGGCGACCCGCTGGACGAAGTAGTCCCGAGGGGAATCGTAGGCGGCTATCTTTCGTGCGATTTCGCCATGGAGATCCTCGGGGAGGCTCTCGAACTCGAGAAGCGCGCGCGGGTGGATGCCGATCTGCCGGTTGATGATGAACTCGAGTCGCGCGAGACCGACGCCGCGATGCGGAAGCTTGCTGAACGAGAACGCCTGATCCGGTGTGCCGACGTTCATCATGATCTTGACCGGCGCCTCCGGCATCCGGTCAAGCGCCGTCTCTTCCTCCGTGAACGACAACGCCCCCGAGTACACGAAGCCCTCGTCGCCCTCCGCGCACGACACCGTGACCTCGCCACCGTCCGAAAGGACATCCGTCGCGTTCCCCGTTCCGACGACCGCCGGGATTCCGAGCTCGCGCGCGATGATCGCGGCGTGACAGGTGCGCCCACCACGGTTGGTCACGATCGCCGCCGCCCGCTTCATGATCGGCTCCCAGTCGGGGTCCGTCATATCGGCGACCAGCACGTCGCCAACGCGGAACTGGTCCATCTGATCGATGCTGCGCAGCACACGGACGGGCCCGGCGCCGATGCGCTGCCCGATCGCGCGACCGGTCGTGACGACGGGGCCGCGCTCGGACAGCACGAAGCGGCGCATGACGTTGCCGTCGGCGCGAGACACCACCGTCTCTGGCCGGGCCTGCACGATGTAGAGCTTGCCGTCGACGCCATCCTTGGCCCACTCGATGTCCATGGGCCGGCCGTAGTGGTTCTCGATGACCAGCGCATGGCGACCAAGCTCTTCGATCTCCGCGTTTGTGATCGAGAACGTGGCACGGTCCGCCTCATCCACGTTCGTGAAGACCGTGCTCCCGCCGACGTGCACGCCGCTGTCGTAGCGCATCGCGACGGCCTTCTCGCCGACCGAGCGCTTGAGGATAGCGGGGCGTCCCTCCCGCAGCGCCGGCTTGTAGACGTAGAACTCGTCGGGGTTCACCGCCCCCTGGACGACGGCCTCGCCCAGTCCGTAGGAACTGGTGATGAAGATCGCGTCGTCGAAGCCCGACTCGGTATCGACGGTGAACAGAACACCGGATGCGCCGACGTCCGATCGCACCATGCGTTGCACACCCGCCGAGAGCGAGACGTCGTGATGGTCGAAGCCGTTGTGGACGCGGTAGGCGATGGCGCGGTCGTTGTACAGGCTCGCGAAGACGCTGCGGACGGCAGCCATGATGTTCTCGATGCCACCGATATTGAGGAACGTCTCCTGTTGACCCGCGAAGGAGGCATCCGGCAGATCCTCGGCGGTCGCGCTCGATCGCACGGCCCACGTGACCGATTCGGGATCCGGGTCCTCGGCCACGATCCGAGCGAACGCCGCGCGGATGTCGGCTTCCAAGCCCGCCGGAAACGGCTGCTCCTCGATCCAGCGCCGCACATCGTCGCCGACCCGCGTGAGCTGGGTGACATCATTCACGTCGAGCGCCTCGACCGATTGCTTGATTCGGTCGTAGAGGCCGTCGGCGGCGAGGAACTCCTGAAACGCCTCCGCCGTGGTTGCGAACCCGCGGGGGACACGGACGCCCAGGTCAGAGAGGTGCGACACCATCTCGCCCAGCGAGGCGTTCTTTCCGCCGACGCGTCCGACGTCACTCATGCCGATCTCGTCGAACCACAGGATGTTGGTCACGGGTACCTCTTTCGTTGGGGAGGGCGTCGTCATGCGCGCAATTTCATCGACTGCATGATCACGGCGGACATCTCCTCGACGCTTTTCGTCGATGAGTTCAGGAACGGAACACGGTTGCGCCGGTAGAGATCCTCTGAGCGGCGCAGCTCCCGCGCGCATTGATCGAGGCTCGCGTACCGCGAGTTCGGTCTGCGCTCGAATCGCACCTGGCTGAGGCGCAGCGGTGTCGTCGTGAGCCCGAAGCAGCGGTTGGCGTATCGGGATACGGTGGCGGGCAGCCCGTCGGTCGGGAAGTCGTCGTCGGTGAGCGGGTAGTTCGCGACCAGCAGTCCGTATTGCAGAGCGAGGTACATCGTGGTGGGCGTCTTGCCGCATCGTGACGGCGCGATGATGATCACGTCGGCGATGTCGAGGGCGCGCCGACTCTGACCGTCGTCGTGTTCGATCGCGTACTCCACCGCTCGCATGCGGGCGAAGTACCGCTCGACATCACCCACCGCGTGGAACTGCCCGAGCTGTTCCGACGCCGTCGTGCCCAGAGCGGTTTCCAGTTCGGTCAGATGCCCGCGAAGGAGGTCGATGATCACGGCGCGAGACTGCCCCAGAACAGTGCGCACCGCCGCGGACTTCACGGTCGTGAAGACGATCGGTACGGTGCCTGCCGCCGCAGCCGCATCGACGTCGCGCACAACGTTCTGCGCGCCGGCCTCGGTGTCCACGAACGGAATCACGTGTCGCTGAAACTCGATGCCGGGAAAGTTCGCGAGCAGCGCGTTCCCGAGAGTCTCGGCCGTCACTCCCGTGCTGTCGGACACGAAATAGGCGGACCGACGAGTCGTGACCGGGGGCGCACCCGGCGGGTGCCCCTGCGAAGGTTCGTTCATCCACGGCTCTCATCGGCGGTCGAAGGTGTGTCTTTGTGCCAGGATTCCTGGAAGACTCGCCGAATGGGCGCCAAAATGAGCGGAAGAAAGGCAGGTTCTTTCCGTATTGCAAAATAACGGGGTCCGGTCCCCGTTCTGAGCGTTGGGTACGGTGCGGCTCAGCCCTCCGGTTCGGGGAGCGGGTCGATCACGATCCAGCCGTCGTCGAGGCCGGGGGCGTTGACGAACTGACCGTCGGTGATCGTGAGCAGCTTGTAGGACAGGTTCGGTGAGTGCGTGTCGCCGTCCCCGAACACGATCGGCACACCCGTGAAGTCGGATTCGACCGGATCCATCTCCCGCAGCGCGGTCAACACCTCGCTCGGTGAGGTCAGGTCGGCGTCGGGGCGTCGCGCCAGCGCATCGAAGTACAGCTTGGCGCTCACCCAGCCGATCTGGCTCCAGAAGTTCGCGTCCACACCGTCTTTGTCCAGCTGGTCGACCATCTCTCGGACCTCCGCGCTCGGGTCGTCCAGCGGCGTCATCTGAGACCCGACGAACACCCCGGCGCTGTCCGGCCCCAGCGCACCGGGCTCGCCCGTCGACCCGAGGGTGCCGGGCAGAGTCGTGTCATAGGCCGACCCGCCGTCGATGAACGTGGCATCCAGCCCCACCGACTCGGCAGAGGCGACCATCGCCGCGAAGTTCGGTGCCACGGTCGAGGTGACGATGACATCGCAACCGGCGCTCTTGGCATTGGTCATCGCCGGCGTCGGATCCTGTGTGGTGTCGTTGGTGTAGGTCGCCAACGCGAATTGCATGCGGTACTGCGCCTCGAATGCTTCGCGCAGCTGCTCGAAGTAGGGGACGCTGGTGGGATCGTTCTGGCCGATGATGCACACCGCCTCCGCCTGCAGCTGTTCCACCGCGTAGGTCCACATGATCCACGCGCCCACGAAGGGGCCGCCGGTGATCGGCATCCAGTTCGGCTGCTGGTAGCAGTCGGTCTGCGCGCCACCGCCCATGACGGCGATGTCGTTGGCCTCGTAGATCGCCCGGTTCGCCTGGCAGTCGACGATGCTGGTGTTGCCCACCATCCCGACAACGCCATCCTGCTGGATGAACTTCCGGGCCAGCTGCGCAGCTTCGGCCGCGTCGCCCTTGTCGTCGCCGGAGACGAACTCCACGCGATAGCCGTTCAGTCCGCCGTTGTCGTTGAGCAGGTTGATGTACGACTGCGTTCCTTTCACGGTGTCGCCGAACGGGAACCCGCCCGAGACGGTCGTGATCTGCGCGAAGGTGACGGCCTGGCCGCCGCCCTCGCTGCCGTCTCTGTCGCTGGAGGCAGCGCAGCCGGACAGGACGAGGACGCCCACAGCGACCGTGAACGCGGATGCGGTGAGGGTCCGGTGTCGGTTCCTCATCGCGCTACGACCGCTCGGGGACGGGCAGGCCCCACTGCCGGTGCCAGCCCTCGAACGCGGCGATGTCGCACAGTTCGATCCGGTACCCGGTGACGCGGCTGGACAGGTACGCCCACCACCCGCCGAACGGGCTCGACCCTTCCACATCGAGGGTGAGCCCGGCATCGAGGAGTCGCTGCTTGTCGGCGGCGAAATCGGCCGTCCAATACGCGAGGTGGTCCACGTGCGGGCCGTTCGACGTGTCACGCGACGTGCCGGGGCTCCCCTCGATCAGCTCGATGTAGGGCTCCGAGGCGGAGAACGTCAGCCGTAGCGTGGTGTCGTCGTTGGGCCGTTCCTGCACCGGCAGCCAGCGGATGCCCTGGGTCGCCGTCATCTCCGCCATGGCGGCATCGAGGTCTTCCACGATGATGCCGACGTGGGCGTACGAGCCGACGAGGCTGCCGGCCGGAGTCATGGTCGTGTCCGTCATCTCTTCATCCCCTCATCTGGGCAGGCGCGGTCACGCCGCGAGAACGGCGAGCGGGTTGATGGGGGAACCGGTGGCGCCGGCGATCCGCAATGGCGCCGCGATGAAAAGGAACTCGCGCGCGCCGCTGGCGGCCAGCTCGCGCAGATCCATCATCTCGAAGATGAAGATCCCGGCCTTGGGCAGCAGCTCGACGTGAACCTCCAGCGGGGTGGCGCCCGGCGCGTTCTCGTACGGCATGGTGTCGGCACCGGTCGCCACGATGCGGGCATCCACCAACCGCCGGGCGGTGTCGCCGTCGGGCCCGGGGATCGGCATCCGGTTGTATTCGTCGTTGTCGTGCGCGATCGTGTCCCACCCGGTGCGGATCAGCACGGTGTCGCCGGGCCGGATCTGCAGGTCCAGGGCGCTGAGGGCCCGATCCAGTTCGGTCGGGGTGATCACGTAGTCCTGCGGGACCCGCTCCACCTCCAGCACGGTGGGAAAGTCGAGCAGGATGCCGCGCGACACGATCGGCGAGAAGTTCTCGCGGGTGCGCAGCCGCACACCGCGGGTCACCTCCTGCACGCCGGGCTCGTCGATGCGGGTGCCGTCGAACAGACGACCGTTGTGCGCGATGTGTGCGAGGGAGTCCATGTGCGTGCCGGAGTGGGTCGACATGAAGATCGTGTCGCTGGCGCCGGTCACCCCCGGGTAGGCACCGGGCATCTCCTCGGCGGCGGGATCGTGCGTGGCATACAGGCGCTGCTCGAAGTCGGGAACCGGCGGGTTCTTCGTCGGCTGACCGTCGATCAGTTGTCCCAGCTGGATGACACGCCCGGTGGTGGCGAAGTCGAGGATCGTTGTCATGGCAGCACCTTCACTTCCTAGTCGGCAGCCGTCCCGCCCACGAGGGCGAGCGGATTGATGGGGGAGCCGGTGGCGCCGGCGATGCGCAGCGGCGCGGCGACGAAGAGGAACTCGCGGATGCCGGTGGCGGCCAGAGCGCGGAGGTCCATCATCTCGAAGATGAACACGCCGGCCTTCGGGATGAGTGTGACGTGTCCGATCTGCCGCGGGGTCCCCGGCGCGCGCTCGTACGTCATGGTGTCGGCGCCGGTGGCGACCACCCCCGCCTCGACCAGCAGGCGTGCGGTGGCGCCGTCGGGCCCGGGGATCGGCATCCGGTTGTACTCGGTGTTGTCGGCGGTCTTGGTGTCCCACCCGCTGCGGAACAGCACCGTGTCGCCGGGGCGGATCTCCAGCCCGTCCGCGGCGAGGGCGCGCCGCACCTCGTCGGGGGTCATGACATACTCCTGCGGCACGATCGGCACCCCCAGCAGGCCGGGGAAGTCGAGCAGGATGCCGCGTGAGACGATCGGCGAGAAGTTCTCCCGGGTGCGCAGCCGCACACCGCGGGTCACCTCCTGCACGCCCGGCTCGTCGACGCGGGTGCCGTCGAACAGGCGGCCGTTCAGCGCGACGTGGCTCAGCGAATCCATGTGGGTGCCCGAGTGCGTGGACAGGAAGATCGTCTCGGTGGCGCTGGTGACCCCGGCGACCTGGCCCGGGATGATCTCCCGAGCCGGATCGTGGGTCTCGTAGAGCCGCTGCTCGAAGTCCGGCAGCGGCGGGTTCTTCGTCGGCTGACCGTCGATCAGTTGCCCCAGCTCGATCACGGTGACCTCGTCGAGGCCCGGCACGGCGAGCATCAGGAGGATCCTCGACCGGGCTCGGCTGCGGGGGTGACGGTCTCCGGTGTGCTGGACGCGCCCGACAGGTACGCGCGGCGCACGTCGTCCATGCGGTCGCGCAGTTGCGCGCAGCTGCCCTCCAGCACGATCTGCCCGACGCTGAGCACGGCGGCGGAGGTGCCGATCGACAGGGCGAGGGCGGCGAACTGCTCCACCAGGAGCACGGCGATGCCGCTGGCGGCGGCCTGCTCCACGAACGGCAGCAGCCGCCGCACGATGACGGGGGCCAGCCCCTGCGACATCTCGTCGATCATCAGCACGGACGGCTGCGAGAGCAGTGCGCGGGCGAGCACCAGCATCTGCTGTTCGCCGCCCGACAGCATCTGCGCGGCGATCGCGCGGCGCTGCACCAGCTCGGGGAAAAGGTCGTAGGCGCGCTGAATCGGGTTTCCCCGCGCGGCGACGGCGAGGTTCTCGTCGACGGTCAGTTCGCCGAAGATCGTGCGGCCCTGCTCCACGTAGGCCAGACCGTCGCGGGACCGTTTGTCCCGCCGCATCCCGCCGATGTTGCGCCCGTCCAACTCGATCGCACCCGACTTCGCGGGGATGACCCCCGCGATCGCGTCGAGCAGCGTGGTCTTGCCGGCGCCGTTCGCGCCCAGCAGCACGGTGACCTCGCCCGGCGGGACGGCGAGGGTCACGCCGCGCACGATGGGCAGTTCGCCGCGGTACACCGTGACGTCGTCCAGTCGCAGCCCGTCGCTCATCGCCGGCCCCCCTTCTTCGGTGCGGCGGTGGGAAAGGTCGCGGTGGCGGCCGAATCCTGCAGCGCGGTGCGCACCGTGTCGGTGGTGACGTCGACCTCTTCGACATCTTCGCCCAGGTACGCCTTCGCGACGGCGGGGTCGTCGAGCACCTCCGCCGTCGGCCCGGCGGCGAGCACCTTGCCGAAGTCGAGCACGGTCACCTCGGTGCACACCTCCCGGACCAGGTCCATGTCGTGCTCGATGAGCAGGACACCGCAGCCGAATCGTTCCGGGATCTCCCGCAGTCGCGCGGCGAGGTCGGCGGACTCATCGGCATCCAGGCCCGCGGCCGGCTCATCCAGGAGCGCGACCGACGGGGCGCTGATCAGGGCGCCGCCGATCATCAGCAGCCGGCGGGCGCGGACGTCGAGGTGGCGCAGGCTGGTGTCGGGGGTGCGCAGCCCGATGTAGTCGATGATGTCGGCGAGGCGGGCGGGATCGACGCGGCCGTCGGCGGCCAGACGCAGGTAGTCGCGCGCGGTGAGATCGTCCATCGTGCGTTCGGTCTGGAAGGTGCGGCGGACGATGCGGGCGCGCCGGTGCACCGGCATCCCGGCCACGTCCATGCCGTCGATCGTGACGGTTCCTGTCGAGGGCGCGGTGTATCCGGTGATCGCGTCGATCATCGTCGACTTGCCGGCACCGTTGGGGCCCACCAGGCCCACGATCGTGCGGTGCGGCACCCGCAGCGACACATCGCGCAGCGCGACGACGGCGCCGTACTTCACGGTCACGTCGCGGGCGACGAGGCCGTCGCCGGGAAGCACCGGCGCCGGTGTCGCGATCGGTCGCGGCGCGTCGATCAGCTCCACCGCGGCGTCGGGGCCTCGGTGGGAGCGGCGTCGCCGGATCTTGCCGATGAGGTTGCGGATATCGCCACTGAACCCGCGTTTGGTCCCGGTGCTGAGGATCTGCACCGCCCCGAGGCCGAAGATGATGGAGCCGATGTCGGGCGGCAGCCCCCACTCGCGGAACAGGGCGGCGATCAGAGTGTTGAAGATGCCGAGGGCGAGCGCCCCCTCCCAGTACCCGGCACCGAACAGCACCGCGAGCACGAAGAACAGCAGCGCCTGGATGGGGGAGAAGGTCCCCTCGTCGGGGCTGCCGTACACGGTCACCAGGATGCCGCCGGCCCACCCGGCCAGGAACGCGCTCACCCCGAACGCCGCCAGCTTCGCCCGCACGATGCTGACCCCCAGGGAGGCGGCGGCGCGTTCGCTGCGGGCCAGCGCCAGCCACGACAGCCCCCAGCGGCTGCGGCGGAGCACGATGACTCCGGCGGCGAGCGCGACGAAGCTCCCCCACGCCACGATGAACAGCGCGTAGTCACTGGCGATCCATCCCTCACGTGCCACGTACAGCGTGTTCTGACTTCCGGGGACCTGTTGGCCCCGCGCGACGGTGTAGATCACGATCACGAACCCGAGGGTCACCACCGCGAGATTCACCCCCCGCAGGCGCATCGCCGGCAGCGCCACCAGCAGACCGATCGGCACGGCGACCACGGCACCGAGCACGATCGCCCACGGCGTCGGCACGATGCCGAGGTCGGCGGCGACGTAGGCGACGGTCCAGGAGCCGATCACCGCGAGCGAGAGCTGTGCGAGCGACAGCATCCCGGCGGTGCCGTAGACGACGCCGACGCTGAGCCCGACGATCGCCTGGGCGGCGCCGATCGTGGCGATGTACTGCCAGTAGCCGGTCGCGGCCGAGACCACGGCGAACAGGATGAGCAGAACGATGCCCATCGTGATCAGCTGCGGCGTGCTACCGCGCTTCAGACCAGACATCTTTTCTTCTCCAGTAGACCATGATCACCATGATGATCAGGAAGGGGACGGCGTCGGTGTAGTTGCCGAACGGCGTCGGGATGATGAGCGACTGCACGACCCCGATGAGCAGCCCGCCGATCGCGACGAGCAGCAGGTGGCGCAGCAGCCCCAGCAGCGCGGCGGCGAGAGCCCCGAGGATCATGTAGGCCAGCGTCGGGAACGAGGTCGTGCTGGTGGGCAGCACGAACAGCAGCGCGAGGGTGGCGATACCCGACGCGAACGACCAGACCGCGACGGTCAGCCGCCCCACCGGAATGCCCAGCAGCTGCGCGGTGGTCGGCCGCTGCGACATCGCCCGCAACTGCGACCCGGCGCGCGTGCGGGTCAGGAACAGCCCGATTCCCAGCGCGAGGGCGATCGCCAGAACCGTCTCGACGACGCTCGCGACGGGGAGGCCGATGCCGCCGACACGGATCGTGGCGCCGCTGAACATGTCGGGGAAGCGGTAGGTCTTCCCATCGAGGATACGGTTGCCGATCGCCATGATCGTCACCAGCAGTCCGATGGTGACGGTGGAGCGGGTCTCGATGCTGGCGTCGATGAAGAACCGCGCCATGATCCAGCCGATGAGGGCACCGATCAGCATGCCGGCCGCGATGCCGCCGAGGATGGCGGGCACCGTCGACCAGCCGAATTGGTTTTGCAGCAGCAGGGCGGCGCAGGCGCCGAGCCCGCCGATGCCGGCTTGGGCGAAGCTCAGCACGCCGACGATCTGGTACATCACGACGAGGCACACGCCCAGGAGGGCGAAGACTCCTCCCGAGACCAGCCCCGCCAGGATCTGATCGATCATCGATGGTCACCTCCGTGGTGCGCCGGTGCCGCCCGGGTGGGCTCTGCAGGTCGCGGGAACTCACCCGAGCGGCGCACGATCAGCCTTCCGGCGCCGGCAGCGGCTCGATGACCGTCCAGCCGCCGTCCTGGCCGGGGGCGTCGGAGAACCCGCCGTCCTGCACCACCAGCACGCGGCCGCCGAGGTTCGGTGCGTGCGTCTCGCCGTCGCCGAAGCCCAGGGGCGTGGCGGCGAAGCCCGTGTCGATGAACTCCATTCCGCGCAACTGGTCGAGCACGCCCTCCGCGGTGGTGACGTCGGCGTCGGGGTTCTGGGCGAGCCCCTCGAAGAACACCTTGGCGCTCAGCCAGCCGATCTGACTCCAGAAGTTCGCGTCCACCCCGTCGGCCTCGAACTGGTCGAGCATGGCCTGGATGTTCTCGTTCGGGTCGTCGATCGGTGCCAGCTCGGCGGCCACATAGACACCCTTGCTGTTCGGTCCGAGCGCCCCGGGCTCACCGTTGGCGCCGAGGGTCTCCGGAAGACCGGCGTCGTAGCACGAGCCGCCGCAGATGAAAGTGGCGTCGAGGCCGACCGACTTGGCGGTGTTCACGAACGCGGCGAAGTTCGGCGCCACCGTGGTCATGATGACCACATCACAGCCCTCGGACTTCGCGTTGGTCACCGCGGGGGTGGGGTCCTGGGATGCGTCATTGGTGTGCGTCAACACGATGTTCATCCCGTACTCGGCCCTGAAGTCCGCCGCGAGCTGCTCGAAGTAGGGCACCGAGGTGGGGTCGTTCTGGCCGACGAAGCACGCTTTGTCGGGCTGGAACTGTTCGTAGACATAGGTCCACACCGTCCAGACGCCGACGAACGGCCCCGAGTTCACCGGTGCCCAGTTCGGTTGCTGGAAGCAGTCGGTGACGGCGCCGCCGCCGATGACGGCGACGTTGTTGCCCTCGTACATGGCACGGTTGGCCTGGCAGTCGACGAGGCTGGTGTTGCCGACCATGCCGACGACGCCGTCCTGCTGCACCATCTTGCGGGCCAGCTGCGCAGCCTCCGCCGCGTCGCCCTTGTCGTCGCCGGAGACGAACTCGACCGGGTGGCCGTTCACGCCGCCGTTGTCGTTGAGCCAGTTGACGTACGACTGGGTGCCCGGCACGGTGTCGCCGAACGGGTAGCCGCCCGAGATCGTGGTGATCTGACCGACTTTGATGGGACTGGCGTCGCCGCCCCCTCCTCCGCTACCGCCGCCGTCGCCGGCGCAGCCGGTGGCGACCAGCGCGGCGACGGCGAGCGTGGCGAGTGCCGCGCCGATCCGTGTGCGCGAGTTCTGGAACACGGGAACTCCTTCGTTCGGGTTGTCTGATATTTCGTATATCAGTATGTGATGTCAGATTTCTGTCTAGCGGACGCCCTGGGCGGTGTCAACCGAAAGCCGAGTCACGAGCGTGCAACGATGCCGGGTCACGCCGGATCCGGTGCCGGCTCGGCCATCAGTTGCGCCAGCAGTGGCGCGCCGACCGTCACGGCGTGGATGCCCGCGCCGCAGGTCTGGATGACGACGTCGAGCAGCTCTCGCGGACTGACCCCCGCGGCCTTCGCGGCGCGAATGTCGCGGCGCAGGGCGGCCTCGTCGCGGTGGGTCACGAACGCGTCGGTGGCGAAGGTGATCAGGGCGACCAGCTTCGGATCGAGCACCCCGGAGTGCCGGGGGATCTCGGACAGATCGATGACGGTGCGGTAGAAGCCGGCCGCGGCCCGCAGGACGTCTTCGACTTCGTCGTCCCACGCGCCGTAGACGCTCCGGAACTGCTCCGACAGGGTGGCCACCTCGGCATCCGTCGTCCCGTCCTGCGCCGCGAGGCCCGCGACGGTGCCCGGCGCGTCGGCTTCGAGCTCGCGGACGGCGAGGTGGAGTCCGGCCACCCCCAGCGTGGAGACGAGCTCCATGACGGCGAGCACCTCCTGTGGTGTCGCCCCGGCGGCGATCGCGTTGCGTCCGTGACCGAGGATGCCCGGCGGATGGGGATGCGTGAGCTGCGCGCACAGGGCGACGTAGATCAGTTCACGGCTTTTGCGGTCGAGTCCGCCGTCGGCGACCGCTGTGGCGTGCTCGCCGGCGTACGCCGACACCTCGGTGTACCGCGCCAAGAACTCGGGGTCCAGTTCCAGGATGAGCTGCCAGTCGTCGGCCCAGTAGCCGCGCCGCGCGATGAAGGCCTCGCGGATCTCGGTCTGCCGCGCGGTCAGGGAGACCTTTCCCACGTTCGCCTTCCAGTCGTCGGTGGGTTCGTTGGTGACCATGTGCAGGTGTCCTTCCGATCAGGTGTGGCGGAGCCTCCGCAGGTGGGTGGCCGTCTGGGTGCCGCTTACGGCAGTCACGGCGCCGTGATCTCGCTGCGCAGCGGCTCGGACCGCAACGCCCGTTCCGCCTCTTCGGCGGCGAGCCGCTCCAGTCGCTCCAGCGACTGCCGGGAGTAGAACGCGACGTGCGGCGTCATCAGCAGGTTGGGTGCGTCCCACAGCCGGGAGTCCGGCGGCAGCGGCTCGGGGTCGACGACATCGAGGGCGGCGCCGCCGAGGCGCCCGTCCACGAGCGCGTCGGCGAGCGCCTCGGTGTCGACCAGGGAACCGCGGGCGGTGTTGACGAGCACCGCGTCCGGTTTCATCCGGGCCAGCGTCTCGGCCCGGATGAGATGGTGGGTCTCGGCTGTGGCGGGGGCGTGCAGACTGAGGATGTCCACCGCCGCGAGCACGTCGTCCAACGGCAGCAGCTCTGCCGGTGTGACAGCCGGATCGGCGTAGGGGTCGTACGCGATCAGGCGCACACCGGATGCCGCGAGGCGGTGCGCGATGGCGCGCCCGATCCGCCCCGTGCCCACCAGTCCCACGGTGGTGGCGGCGAACTCGTCGAACACGCCCGCGGCATCGGGGCCGACGGCCCCTCGGGAAGCGCGCAGCAGCCGGTCGTACTGCACGATCCGCCGGCCGGCCGCGTAGATCAGCGCGACGGCGTGGTCGGCGACGGTGTCGACGCCGTAGTCGGGCACCGTGGCGACCCGGATGCCGCGCGCGTGCGCGGCGGTCACATCGATGTTGTCGTAACCGATGCCGTAGCGGATGACGCACCCGCCGGGATTGATCGCGTCCAGCACCGCCGCCGTCACCGGCGCGTACTGCACGAGCACGACGTCGGCTCCGCGCACGGCCGCGACCGTCTCCGCCTCTGCGCGCACCTGATGCGAGCGCAACGCGGCGCCGTTGCGCACCGCGATCGCCGCGGCGTGCGGTGTGCCGCCGAAGCTCTGGTCGGTGACCACGATGACCGGGGTCGTGGCGGGCGCGCTCACGTCGTCGTCCCGGACCAGGCCGCGGGCACATGCACGTCGTCCGTCGTCAGCGTCTCCGCGTGCGGGGTGCCGAGCAGGCAGAGCGTTTCGGTGACCTCGTCGCGGAAGATCTCCAACGCCCGGGCGACGCCGCGCTCGCCGCCGGCGCCGAGCCCCCAGGCCCAGGGGCGGCCGACGCCGACCGCGGCGGCGCCCATGGCCCGCAGTTTCACGACGTCGGTGCCGCTGCGCACGCCCCCGTCGACGAGGACTGGCATCGCGTCTCCGACGGCATCGAGGATGCGGGGGAGCGTCCGCGCGGAACTGGCGAGCGAGTCCAGTTGGCGCCCGCCGTGGTTGCTGACGACGACCGCATCGGCGCCGACGGCGCTAGCCTGGGCGGCATCCGCGGTCGACATGACGCCCTTGAGGATGAGCGGTCCGTCCCACTCGCGACGCAACCACGACACGTCCTCCCAGGACGCGCGCGGATTGACCAGCTGGGTGTTGACGAACTCCTGGTGGGACATCGCGCTCGACCCGGTGGCGATACCCTCCAGGTTGCGGAAGCCGATGGCGGGGCCGCGGAGCAGATCGAGGAACCAGCGGGGGCGGCGGGCCACCTGCAGCGCGTTGCGCGGCGTCACCTTCGGCGGAATCGACATGCCGTTGCGGTGATCGCGGGGGCGCTTGCCGTTGACGGGCACGTCGAGGGTGACCACGAGGGCGGCGCAGCCGGCGGCGCGGGCGCGATCGACCAGGGTGCGCACCACCTCGCGGGAACGCCACAGGTAGAGCTGGAACCACAGCGGACCGCTCGCCTGGGCGGCGATCTCCTCGATCGACCAGCTGGAGGCGGTGCTGATCGTGTAGGTCACCCCGGCCTGTCCGGCCGCGCGGACGGCGGCCAGTTCGCCCTCGCCGCCGGCGATGCGCATGAGCCCGCACGGCGACATCACCAGCGGCATCGGCAGACGCTGCCCGAACAGCTCCACCGAGGTGTCCACATCGCTGATGTCCACGAGCGACCGCGGCCGCAGGGTCACCTGCGCGAGGTCGGCGACGTTGGCCCGCAGCGTGATCTCGGCGCCGGCACCGCCGTCGATGAAGTCGAACGCCAACTGGGGCAGCCGGCGGCGGGCGAGCCGGCGGATGTCGCCGATCGTCGGCGCCGTCTCCCATCGATCGGTGCGGATGCCTCCCTCGCGCAGCATCCGGTACATCTCCCGCGGGGCATCCAGCGGGCTGCGCCGCTCCTTCGTCACCGTCACGTCGACCCTTTCGGCTTGTCGTCCTCCGTTGCTGCGGGCACCCTCAGTCGATGATGAGACCGCCGTTGACGTTGTAGGTCGCCCCGGTGATGTAACCGCTGTCTGGCCCGAGCAGGAACTCGATCACCGCGGCCACGTCGTCGACGGTGCCGACGCGGTCGACGACGAGGTCGGCGACCATGTCGGCCTTGCGCTCCTCGCTGAGCGCGCCGCCCATGATGTCTGTGTCGATCGGGCCGGGCGAGACGGCGTTGACGGTCACCCCGTTCTTGCCCACTTCGCGGGCCAGGGCGCGGGTCATACCCAGGAGCGCGGCCTTGGCCGCCGAGTAGGGCACCTTGCTGTAGACCCCGCCACCGCGCTGCGCCGAGGCTGACGAGACCGACACGACCCGGCCGATGCCGCGGTCGACCATGCCCTGCATGAAGCGGCGGGTCACGAAGAACTGCCCGCGGATGTTGACGTCGAAGACGCGGTCCCACTCCTGCGTGGTCAGTTCCAGGAAGGGAACCGGTGAGCTGACGCCGGCGACGTTCGCGATCCCCACGACGGGCGCGAGTTCGGCTTCGACCCGCGCGGCGGCGTCGTCGACGCTGTGCTCGTCCGCGATATCGGCGGCGACGCCGAGCGCGGGCACGCCGAACCGCTCGCCGACTTCGCGCGCGGTGCGTTGCGCGGCGGCCTCGTCGATGTCGAGCGCGGCGACGGACCACCCGGAGCGGGCCAGGCGCAAGGCGACCGCACGGCCGATGCCGCGCTCGCTGCCCGCTCCGGTCACGACGACGGTGCGCTCGGTGGGGAATGACGTGGTTGCCATGGGTCTTCCTTGTCCTGAAGGCGTTGGCGCGAGACCGATCCCACGATTCTCTGAGATATCGGAACTCACTCTTGTATGTTGGACAGAGTAGCCGGAGAGGGGCGGCGGATGTCAAGCCGTCGCCGCCGTTGACAAGGAGGAGACGGGTATGTCCAGGACAGCGGTGGTCACGGCGGGCGCGGGCGGCATCGGGCTCGAGATCGCGCGCCGATTGCAGCACGACGGTTTCGATGTGGTCGCCATGGACGTCGACCTCGACGCGGGGGCGCGCAGCGTGGCCGAGGGGAGGCGATTCCTGCCGTGCGACTTCGCCGACGAGCAGGCGGTGCGCGGCGCGTTCGCCGCCGTGGGCGCCGTGCACACACTCGTCAACAATGTCGGCATCCGCGGTGCGACCGGCGCCGTGTGGGACATCCCGATCGGCGACTTCCGCCAGACCCTCGACGTCAACACCGTGTCGCACGTGCTGGCCGCGCAACAGGTGATCCCGGGCATGCGGGAGCGGGGCGAGGGGTGCATCGTCCAGATCGCCTCCGGTGCGGCGCGTACCGGGGCCGTCGGGCGCGCCCCGTACGGACTGTCCAAGTGGGCGCTGCTCGGTCTGACCAAGTCCCTCGCCAACGAACTCGCGCCGTGGGGAATCCGCGCCAACGCCGTGCTGCCCGGGATCATCAAGGGCGAGCGGTTCGAGGGCAGCATCGCCTTGCACGCCCAGGAGGAGGGCATCACCCGCGAGGAGGCGCTGGAGCGGATCATGTCCCGCACCCGCCTGAAGCGGTTCATCGAACCCGCCGAGATCGCCGCGGCCGTCGCCTATCTGGTCAGTGACGACGCGGTCGGTGTCACCGGCGCTTTTCTGGACGTGACCGGCGGATTCGAATGACCGGATTCGCAACGACATATCGGAATCTTCGATGGTTTCGGGGGTCCGATCCGTATAGTGGTCCCTCATGAGAGAAGTCCCCGCACTGGCGCGAGGCCTGCGCATTCTGGACCTTGTCGCGGCCACTCCGGGCCTGAAGATCGCGGAGGTCTCCATGCAGTTGGGTATCCCGCGCAGTGCGACCTACGAGCTGATCAGCACCCTTCGTGCACACCGGGTGATCGAGCAGGCGGCGGACGGCGGTATCGTTCTCGGCGCCAAGCTCTTCATGCTCGGATCCCGGTTCGCCGACAGCGTCGACTCTGATCGCCTCACCAGCGACGCGGCCGCGGCGCTGCGCGACACCGTCGACGAGACCGTGCAGGTGGCCGTCCTGGACGGACGCAACGTGCTGTACACGGCCAAGGCCGAGTCCTCCCGTCAGCTGCGCCTGGTCTCGACCGTGGGACGGATGCTGCCCGCGCATGTCACCGGGATCGGCAAGGCGATGCTCGCCGAGTTGCCCGAGGGCAAGTTCGAGGCGCTCTTCGACGGCGTCGAGTTGGAGACGTTCACCCCGACCTCGATCGGAACGGTGCCGGCGCTGCGCCGCGAGCTGGCCGCGACGCGCAAGCGCGGCTACGCCATCGACAATTCCGAGTCGACGCCCGACGTCTCCTGCGTCGCCGCACCGATCCGGGGGAGCGCGGGCGACGTCGTCGCCGCCATGAGCATCAGCGTGCCGCTGTCGCGGATGAGCGACGGGTTGCGCGAGGAGTACGCCGAACTGGTCGTGGCCGCCGCGGCGGATCTGTCCGGCCAGCTCGGCTACTTCCCCCACGACTGAACGGCCGCGCCGGTTACGCGCCCGAGCGCTGCAGATTCGCGATGGCGCGGGCGCGGGGGTGGTCGACGAGGCTGGCCCCTTCCACGGGGATGACGACGCCGCTGACGTACGAGGAGTCGTCGCTGAGGAGGAACGCGACGACGCTGGCGACCTCTTCCGGGCTGCCCGCGCGGCCCATCGGGACGGTCGCGACCTGCGCGGCCCGGGCGCGGGCGGCGTCTTCGATGACCGACTCGTTGATGTCGGTGAGGCGGGTCACGACCAGTCCGGGGGCGACGCAGTTCACGCGCACGCCGAGCGGCCCGCCGTTGACGGCCCCGGACTTGGTGAGGCCGACGACCCCGTGCTTGGCGCCGACGTAGGGGCTCACCCACTCGCCGCCGACGATGCCCGCCGTCGAGGCGGTCGTCACGATCGCGCCACCGTGCCCGGCGTCGCGGAAATCGCGCAGCGCCTGCCGCATGCCGAGGTACACGCCGCGCAGGTCGATCGCCAGCACACGGTCGTAGTCCTCCATCGTGGTGTCGGCGAGGCCGACGCCCCAGTCGCCGCCGATGCCCGCGTTCAGATGGACGCCGTCGATGCGACCGAATCGGTCCAATGCGGCGCGGTGGTAGGCGGCGACATCCGTTTCCTGTGAGACATCCGCGGCCACCCCGATGGCCTCCGTAGGCAGGGCGTCGGCCGTGGCCTGCGCCTCGTCCCCGTCGATGTCGACGAGCACGAGGCGCGCCCCCTCCTCGGACAGGCGCTGCGCCGTGGCGGCGCCGATCCCCCGCGCTCCTCCCGTGACGATGACGACCTTGTCCCGTAGTCCGCGCATGATGCCCTCTCAAATCCGATATATCAAACTTATGACTGCTATTTCGGATAGTAATCGGCGCATTGCGGGCTCGCAACAGTCCGATATCACGGATAATAATCTGTGATATCGGAATGGCGTGCTACGCTGACCGAGTGCGCAGGGGTGCGCATCGCCGAACGAGGAGGTTTCCCATGGCAGGTTTCGGAGATCGGTCCGACGTGTCCGCGACGAGCTTCGTCAACCGTCCGCCCGACCAGGTGGCCTATGTCGTACCCGACATGGAGAAGACGCTGGCCGAGTACTCTCGGCTCTTCGGCATCTCGGACTGGGTGGGCTGGGACTACACCGGTGACTACCTGCCGAACCGGTTCTACAAGGGGCAGCCGGCCGAGTACCGTTCCCTCGCGGCCGTCCCCGCCTACGGACCCCGGTTGGAGGTCATCCAGCCCATCGACGGACCCAGCGTGTTCACCACCTTCCTCGAGGAGCGGGGTGCCGGACTGCACCACCTGGGATGGTTCGTGCCGTCGATGACCGAGGTGCGGGAGTGGTTCGCCGCGCGCGGGATCGAAGAAGTCATGAGCGGGAGTGGTCAGGGCGTCGACGGGGATGGTGAGTTCACGTATTTCGACACGGTCGGGCTCTGGGGCAGCTACGCCGAGTTCATCGAGGTGCCGGCCCGGCGCTTCGACCCCCATCTCACCTGGCACTTCGACGTCTGAGGTCGTCGCCGGTTGACACCTTCCGGACGTGGCGACAGGATGGAATCCGAAATACAAGATCTATTCTGAAATATCAGAGTACCGAGTGTGAGGACGCACCGATGGCAGAACTCACCGCGCGACAGCGGGAGATCAAGGCGGAGTTCCAACGGCGCCGCGGATACTGGGCGCCGGACTGGGAGCTCATCCTGGGACTCGACCCGGAGTTCCTCGCCGCCTACACGGATCTGTCGGCGTACGCCGTCGAACACGGCGGTCTGGATCTGCGCACCCGCGAGCTGATCTATGTCGCCACGTGTGCCTCGGTCACCCACCAGCATCCGATCGGCATCCGCGTGCACGGACGCAACGCACTGCGTGCCGGCGCGACCCCGCAGGAGCTACTTGCGGTCATGGAACTGGTGAGCACACTGGGCGTGGCCACCGTGCACCTGGCGGTCGAGGAGCTCGAACGGGCCACGCCGGGAACAGTCGACGAGCTGCAGCGCGCCTCCGGGACGACCGGAGAGAGGGTCCGCCAGTTGGTCGAACGGTTCGAAGAGGTGTACGCGGCCCCCGGTGACGACGTCGAGTCCGTCATCCGCGCCGTTCCGGAGTTCTACTCCGCCGTGATCGAGATGGCCGCGATTCCGCGCAGCCGGACCAGCCCGCTCAGCGCGAGGGACGTGGCGCTGATCAGCTTCGCGGTCAACGCGCTGGTCACCCACTTGGACGAGCGGGCGCTGCGGCGCGACATCGCGAACGCGAAGGCCGCCGGGGTGACCGCCTACGAGTTGCTGGACGTGTGCATGCAGATTGCGGGCATCGGCGTCCACGCGATCACGGTGGGGGTCCCCATTCTCGCCGAACTGATCGCCGAGCAGGAGGGCGCACAGGCGTGAGCGACGGCATCGAGCGAGCCCTGCGGGGCATGGGCCTGCCCGTCGCCGACCTGCACGACCTTCCCACGTCGGAGCGTCGATTCCCCGACGGCGGGCAGTACCGCATCGAGATCCCCAGCACCGAGGGGCCGGAGGGACTGGACACGGTCCTCGCGGAGGCCCGGGACCTCGACGTGCCCCTCCACCGGGTGTCCCAGGGGTCAGGTGTCCTCATGCTCACCGACGCGGAACTGGCCGCGATGGCGCGCGCCGCGCAGGCGGCGCAGATCGAGCTCTCCCTCTTCGCGCGCCCGACCGCGGGGTGGGGGGTGTCGGCGGCCAGCATGAGCGAGGTGGGCGCCAGCGTGGCGGCGGCCGTCCGCGGGGCCGATCAGCTGCGCGACTGCCTCTCCGACGTCGCCCGCGCCGCGGCGGCCGGGGTGCGCGGCGTGCTGCTCAGCGACATCGGCGGGCTGCGTGTGTTCGACCGCATGCGCGCCGACGGCGCTGTGCCCGCCGACATGACCGCGAAGGTCTCCGTCATGCTCCCGGCGGCCAACCCCGCCACGGCGCAGGCGCTGGAAGAGATGGGCGCGGGCAGCCTCAACCTCCCCACCGATCTCGATCTCTCTCAGATCGCCGCCATCCGTGCGGCCGTGAGCATTCCCCTGGACATCTACGTCGAGGTGCCGTCCAATCTCGGCGGCTTCGTGCGGCTCACCCAGATCCCCGAGTTGATCCGCATCGCGGCACCGGTCTACATCAAGTTCGGTTTGCGCAACGGACCCGACATCTACCCCACCGGGCGGCACCTGGAGTCCGCGGCGCTCGCGATGAGTCGTGAGCGCGTCCGCCGCGCCCGGCTCGGACTCGAGGTGATCCAGCGCAGCGGTACCGACCTTCGGGCCTCGCCAGTGGCGGCGGCCGACCTCCGCATTCCGGTTCCGCCGTCGGCAGAACCGTCCCTGTCCTTCAACCCGCAGAGAGGAAACTCATGAAATTCGGACTCTTCTTCCTGACCGAGGTCCCGCGTCCGTGGGACGACAAGTCGGACCACAAGATCATCCAGGAGCAGCTCGAGCAGATCGAGCTCGCCGACAAGCTCGGCTTCCACTCGGCCTGGAGCGCCGAGCACCACTTCCTCGACGAGTACTCGCACGCGAGCTCGCCCGATCTGATCTTCTCGGCGGCGTCGCAGCGCACGACGAACATCCGGTTCGGCCACGGCATCGTGCAGCTGCCCACCAACAGTCCCTACCGCGTGGCGGAGCGGCTCAACTCGCTCGACAACATCTCCGGCGGCCGCGTCGAGTTCGGCACCGGAGAGGGCGGTCCGATCGAGCTGGCCGCGTTCGACACGAACGTCGAGACCAAGCGCGAGGTGTGGCGGGAGGACCTGGAGGCGATCCTGCGGATGCTGAAGGAGGACCCCTTCCGCGGCTACGACGGCGAGCACGTCCATCTGCTGCCGCGCAACGTGCTGCCCAAGCCCTACCAGCGTCCCCATCCGCCGCTGTGGGTCGCCTGCCCGCGCCCCGAAACGCTCTACCTCGCCGGCCGCAACGGTCTCGGAGCGCTCAGCTTCACCCTGACGATGGAGCCCGAACGTGCCTGGGAGAAGTGGGTCAAGCCCTACTACGACATCATCGAGTCCGACGAGTGCGTTCCGATGGGCGACACTGTCAACGCGAACATCATCGCCGTGGCACCGACCATGGTCGCCCGCGACGAGCAGACGGCGATCGACCGCGGCCTCGATGGCGCGCAGTTCATGGGCTTCGGTATCACCAACTCCTACGGCCTCGACGGCTGGGACTATGACTTCCAGCGTGACCTGTACAACCAGTTCCTGCGGGAGCGGGACGAGCGCGGGTTCAGCCGCGAGCTGGCCGCCCGGGCGATGACCGCGCTGTCGGCCCGCCCCGCCGACGGCGACAAGAAGTCGCTGCGCGGTGCGGTCGGCTCCGTCGAGCAGGTGCGCGAGTACATGGAGCGCTACGAGGAAGGCGGCATCGACCTGCTGCTGCTGCAGAGCCAGCTCGGCCGCAACTCGCACGAGGACATCTGCGAGTCGATGGAGCTGTTCGCCAAAGAGATCATGCCGGCGTTCCAGGACCGGCACGAGAAGCGCGAGAAGGAGAAGGCCAAGCGCCTGGGCCCCGCGATCGACCGCGCGCTGGAGCGCAAGGCGAAGCTCCCCGTGGCGGGTTTGCCGGAGGGGGTGCCGGCCTGATGCAGGTCACCGGACTGCGCGTGCTCCGCGACCTGCTCGCGGAGCACGCCGCCCAGACGCCCGATGCGCCGGCGCTGGTGTTCGAGCGGGAATCCGGTGAGGTCACCGAGTTCACCTATGCGCAGCTCGAGGCGCAGACCGACCGGCTGGCGGCCGGGTTCGAGTCCCTGGGGGTGACGAAGGGCCAGAAGGTCGCGCTGCGGTTGACCAACCGGTGGGAGTTCGTCCTGTCCTGGTTCGCGCTGGCCAAGCTCGGGGCGGTTGCCGTGCCGATCATCGCGACCATCACGCAGAGCGAGACCGACTTCACCCTGGAGCGCGCCGACATCGAGGTGGTCGTCACCGACCCCACCTGGGTGCCGCTGTATCAGCAGGGGGCATCGCCGCTGCTGCGGCACATCGTCGCGGTGGACAACCCCGACATTCCCCGCCAGGCAGGGACGGTGCCGTTCGAGCAGTTGCTCGAAGCTGGCTCGGACTACACCCGGCACGACATCGCGCCGCGAGACGTGCAGCAGATGATGTTCACGTCCGGGTCCACCAGTGCGCCCAAGTGCGTCATGCTCACGCAGGCCAACGCCATGAACGTCGGCGACCGGCTGGCGCGCAGTCTCGGGCTGCGCCCGGGGGACCGCAACCTCTCGCCGCTGCCGTTCTTCCACGCCAACTGTCAGGGCAACGCGGTGCTGTCCAGCATCACCGCGGGGGCGACCGCCGTGATCCTGGAACGCTTCAGTGTGCGCCACTACTGGGAACAGGTGCGGCGTCATGGTGCCACGATCGGCACCCTCGCCCTCCCCGGGGCGATGCTCGCCCTGGAGCCGACCGAGCTCGACGCGCAGAACGACATGCGGATGGCGTTCGCCGGCACACCGTTGCCGCCGGACCGTACCGCTGAATTCGAGAAGCGATTCGGGATCACGCTGATTCTCGGGTACGGCCTCACCGAGGCGTCGACGGACGTCGTGATCACCCCGCTGTTCGCGCCCCGACGTTCCCCCTCGGTGGGGCTGCCGACGCCGGGTCGCATCGTCCGGATCCTCGACGACGACGGAGTCGAGGTGCCGCAGGGCGAACGCGGCGAGGTCGTGCTGCAGGCCGAGCCCGGTGACACCGTCATGCTCGGCTACTACAAGGACGATGTCGCCACGGCCGAAGCGCTCCACGACGGGTACCTGTTCACCGGCGACCTGGGCCACTTCGACGACCACGGCTACCTGTACTTCGACGGGCGCAAGAAGGACATCATCAAGCGCGCCGGAGAGAACGTGGCCGCCCTCGAGGTCGAGAACGCACTGGTCACGCACGAGCAGGTGCTGGAAGCCGCCGTCTTCGGGGTCCCCGACGAGGTGCTCGGTGAGCGCGTGATGGCCGTGGTCATCCTGCGCGAGGAGGACTCGGTCGACGAGGAAGCACTGCTGGCGCACCTCACACCGATCCTGGCGCCGTTCAAAGTGCCCAGTGAGATCGAGATCCGCACCGAGCTGCCGCGCACCGGAATCGGCAAGATCGTGAAGCCGCAGCTGCGCGCCGAAGCGCTCGAACGACTGGGGATCCGGCTGTGAGCGCCGCGTGGGAGCAGGCGGGGCTCAGGTTCGAGGAGGTCGGCGTCGTCGGCATCCTCACCATCGACCGCCAGGAACGCCTGAACGCGATCGATCCCGGCATCTCGCTGGCCATCCGCGAGGCGGCGCAGCACATCGAGGCGTCGGAGCGCCTGCGGGTCGGCGTGTTCACCGGCGCCGGCGAACGTGCGTTCTGTGTGGGGGCCGATCTCAAGGCGGGCGGCTCGCAGGTCGATGAGATCGGCGGATGGGGCGGCTTCGTCCGCTTCGAACGCAAGAAGCCCTTCATCGCGGCGGTCAACGGGATGGCCGTCGGCGGCGGGCTCGAGATCGCGCTGGCGTGCGACTTCATCTACGCGGCCGACCACGCGCGCTTCGGCTTTCCCGAAGTGGCGATCGGCGTGGCCGCCGGCGCCGGCGGCATGATCCGCTTCCCTCGCATCGTCGGTCTGTCGAGGGCCAAGGAGCACCTGCTCACCGGGCAGCTGTTCGATGCCGCGACGGCGAGCGAGATGGGCCTGATCAACAAGGTCGTCCCGGCGGACCGGTTGCGCGAGAGCGTGCTGTCGGTCGCCGAGAAGATCGGCGCGAACGCCCCGCTGTCGGTGGAGCTCTCGCGCTGGGTCGCGGATACCTCGTGGGGTAAGGACGATGCGCAGTCGTGGGAGATCTCCGACCGCGCCTCCGACATCCTGCTCACCTCGGCGGATGCCGACGAGGGGCGTGCGGCGTTCCTCGAGAAGCGTCCGCCGCGCTGGATGGGGCGATGACGCCCCGCTGCATCGGAAAGGAAACACACATGGCACAACCAAGAGGCAAGCGAGCGATGATGCTCGCGGCCGCCGTCGCCTCCCTGGCGTTGGTGGTTGCGGGGTGCGCGAGCGGCGACGGAGCCGGCTCCGGGGACTCTGGCGGATCGGGCGGATCCGGTGGGTCCGGCGACGGCGGCGGGCAGGAGGTGTTCCAGATCTACGGCATGGACGTGCCGGAGGTCGCGGAACTGGTCGACCAGTTGCCGCAGGACGTCGTAGACAAGGGCACGTTGGTGTTCACAACCGATGCGGCCGGACCGCCGCGGACGATGATCGATGAGAACGGCGACATCGTCGGGGTGATCCCCGATCTCATCCACGCGGTGGGGGCCACGCTGGGCCTGGACACCGAGATCGAGAAGAACACCTTCGACGCTGAGGTGCCGGGCGTCGAGTCGGGACGGTTCGACTTCACGACCGGCACCGGTGACTTCCCCACCCGCCGCGAGATCCTCGACATGATCGACTACTACAAGGCCGGGTACCTGTACCTGGTGCAGGCGGGCAACCCGCACGGGGTCAGCAACGACCCGCTCGATCAGTGCGGTCTGCGCATCGGCGTGCTGAAGGGCACGACGCAGGAGAGTCTCGTCCCCGAACTGTCCGACCGCTGTGTCGCCGAGGGCAAGGAACCCATCGACCTGCAGACGTTCAGCAACGTGCTGCTGCCGGTGCCGCTGGATGCTGGCCGTGTCGACGTGGTGTGGGAGAACGAGTCCACCGGATTCATGGTGAGCAACGACGATCCCGACAAGTTCGAGGTGGCCGGCGACCCCATCTTCGCGGCATACCTGGCCTTCGGGGTGAGTAAGGACCGCCCCGAGCTGCGTGATGCGATGCAGGAGACGCTGCAGTACCTCATGGACGAGGGGATCTATCAGGCCATCCTCGACGAGTGGGGCGTGGGTGAGCTGGCGATGGACTACATCTCGCTCAACTCGGACGTGAGAGCGGACGGATGAGTCCGGCGGAGGGCGCACCTGTCGCGCTGATCACCGGTGCCGGCAGCGGGATCGGCCGCGCGTGCGCCCTCCGCTTCGCCCGAGATGGGCACACGGTCGTGCTCGCCGCCCGGTCTGCGGACCGGATCGACGCCGTCGCGGCGGAGATCCGCGGGGCCGGCGGGCGCGCCGAGACGTTCCCGGTCGATGTCGCCGACGTGTCGCGCTCGGGTGAACTCATCGACGGGGTGGAGCGCGAGTTCGGGCGGCTGGACGTGCTGGTCAACGCCGCCGGTGTGATGACGGTGGGGCCGTCGCTGGAGGTGCCGATCGAGCAGTGGCAGGCGATGATCGACACGAACATCACCGGCCTGATCATGCTCTGCCGGCTCGCGATGCCGTTGCTGGTGAAGACTGCCGAACACAGCGCCCGCGGCGTGTGTGACATCGTGAACATCAGTTCGCTGGCGGGGCGGTCCTCAAAGGCGCACCACAACGTCTACAACGCGACGAAGTGGGCCGTGATCGGGTTCTCGGGGGCGTTGCGGCAGGAGTTCGCCGGTCAGCGGGTTCGGGTCTCGGTCATCGAGCCCGGACTGACGGCGACCGAGATCTTCTCCAAGCAGCCGCCCGCGGCCCGGGACTACTTTGCGGGCATCACCGCCGACAAGGACATCCTCGGGGCGGACGATGTCGCCGAGTCGATCGAGTTCATCGTGACCCGCCCGCGCCATGTGGCGCTGAGCGAGGTGGTGATCCACCCGGCCGGTCAGGCCTGACCTTCCCCCGGCGGCCGACCTCCGCTAGCCTGAGGTTCTTCCTAACCAGATAGCTATCTGACGGGCTGGACGCACTCGTCGGACAGAGAGGACGGACGATGATGTCTCTGAAACACCGGGCGCAGCCGATCGCCCTGGCCCTCGCCGGCGCGGCGCTTCTCGCGGTCGCAGGATGCGCGAGTACGGACGGAACCGGCGCCGGCGGCGACACCCCGCAGGGCACCGAGATCTACGGCGTCGAGGTGCCGTTCGATCAAGACCTGCGCGACATGCTCCCTGCCGACATCCTCGAGAAGAACACGCTGGTCTTCTCGACCGATGCCGCCGCCCCGCCGCGCGTGTTCGTGGACGAGAACGGTGAGATCGCCGGTGTGATCCCCGACATGCTGACGGCACTGGGGGCGACGCTCGGGGTCGAGATCGACCTGCAGAAGAACTCCTTCGACGCGGAGGTTCCCGGGGTCGAGTCGGGGCGTTTCGATTCCACCACCGGCACCGGCGACTTCGAGTCACGCCGCGAGATCCTCGACATGGTGGACTGGTTCGGCGGTGGCTACCTCTACCTCGTGCAGGCAGGGAACCCGCAGAACATCGGCAACGAACCCACCGACCAGTGCGGAGTGCGTATCGGGGTGCTGAAGGGCACCACGCAGGAGGTCCTCGTCGAGGAGCTGAACGCCGCGTGCGAGGCCGAGGGGCTCCCGCCCGCGCAGATGCAGGCGTTCACCAACGTCCTGCTGAGCGTGCCGCTGTACGCCGACCGGGTCGACGTCGTGTGGGAGAGTGCGGCGGCCGGTCTGCAAGCGGCCAAGGACGAGCCGGAGAAGTTCGAGGTCGCGGGGGACGTGAAGATGAACGCGTACCTGGCCTTCGGGGTCAAAAAGGACCGCCCCGAACTGCGCGACACACTGCAACAGACGCTGCAGAAGCTCCTCGACGACGGACCGTACATGGCGATCGCCGAGCACTGGGGCCAAGAAGAGCTCGCGATCGACTACATCTCGATCAATTCGGACGTGCGGCCGTAGGGGGGCCGGGAGTGGACAACGAACAGGAGACCTTGCGGCGACAGGTCCTTGCCGGGATCGGCGGTGCCAGGGTGGTGCAACTCGGACAGCTGATCGACCGTTTCGCCACGAAATGGTCGGCCGTGCCCAACTTTGAGCAGCGGCTCTACGGGTTCCACGACCCCGAGGCGCCGCAGCCGGAGGGACAGTATCCGGGCGTGACGGGGGCCAGCGACACCATCTTCATGTCCACCCACAGCGGCAGCCACATGGACTCGCTGTCGCACGTGGCCGTCGACGGCGTGCTGTTCGACGGGACACGCGTGACCGAGCCGGGCGTGCAGGACGAGCGCACCGGCGTCAGACTGCGCACGAGGGAGAACCTCGCCCCGATCGTCTCGCGGGGAGTACTGCTGGATATCGCGGCATTCCTGGGGGTCGACCTCGTGCCGCGCGACTACGTGCTCGGCCGGGAGGAGTTCGACGCGTGCTGCCGGGAGCGCGGCGTCGAGGTCAGAGCGGGCGACACCGTCTTGTTCCGCACCGGGTATGACACGCTCGCGCACGACAACGACGAGTATGTGCGCCTTCCGCTGCCTGGCCCGGACGGGGAGGTGTGCCGCCTCCTCGTCGAGCGGGGGGTCGTGTCGACGGGGTCGGACACGATGCCCTTCGAGGCCGCGCCGGGCCCGCTGAACATGGCCGGACATGTCGAGCTCCTCGTGCGCGGCGGCGTGTTCATCTACGAGATGCTCGACCTTCGCGAACTCGCGCAACAGGATGCACGCGAGTTCGTGTTCGTCGCCGCGCCGCTGCGCCTGCGCGGGGGGACGGGTTCGCCGGTCAATCCCCTCGCGGTGCTCTTGTGATCGATCTGAAATATCAGATCTATATCGTCAGGATCAGATTCATGTTAGCCTGCGGGAAGACGCGCAGAGAGGAGTCGTCGTGACCGACGTCGAGGAACTCACCACGGAGGCCTTCCGCAACTACATGGGCCATTTCGCCAGCGGGGTGACCGTGATCACGGCCGTCGAGGACGGGACGCCGGTCGGGACCACCGCCAGCGCGTTCTCATCGCTGTCGCTCGAACCGCCCATGCTGCTGGTGTGTTTGAACCGTACGTCGCACACCGGCGACGTCATCCACCGCACCGGACGATTCGCCGTCAACATCCTCGGCGAGGAGGGGCCCGACATCGCGATGCGATTCGCGCGCAAGGGGGAGGCGAAGTTCGACGGCGTCGGCTGGCGCCCCGGCCCCGAGGGCATGCCGATGCTCACCGACGCGCTCGCCTCGATCGAGTGCTCCGTGACCGAAGAGACCCAGGGCGGCACCCATTCCGTCTTCATCGCCGACGCCCGCGCCGGCATCCTTCGCGACGGGAACCCGCTGGCCTACTACCGGGGCAAGTTCGGGCGGATCGAGACGGAGGCCGACATCCACGCGGCCCGGCTGATCCAGGAGTACATCGTCGGGCGCGACGTGCCCAAGGACACCGTGCTGGCCGTCGACGATCTCGCCGCCGAGCTGAGCGTGCCGCGCAACGTGATCTATCACGCGCTCGGTACGCTGCGCGACCAGGGTGTGGTCTACCGGGATGACGACGGGGGCTTCCGTGTGGCCACCCTCAGCCTGCGGATGGTCGCCGAGGCGATCGAGGCGCGCCGCACGATCGAACTCGGTGTGGTCACCAGCGCCGCGGGCAAGGTCCCGCCCGAGCAGATGGCCGCGCTGCGCGCAGCGGCGCAGCGGACGCTCCCCGACTCCGACGCCGCGCGCTCCGAATCGGCGTGGGCGGAGGCCAACCGCGACTTCCACGATCGCGTCATCGACCTGGCCGAGAACTCCTCTCTGGCGAATGTGTACCGCCAGTTCAACATCACCGCGATCGTGGGTCGTATCCAGCACGACGCGGGCGAACGCGATCGGCGCGAACTGAACGCGGGCGACGAGCACATGCGCCTGGTCGATGCCCTCGCCACCGGCGACCAGGATGCGGCGGCCGCCGCGGTCACCGAACACGCCGAGCACTCGCTGTCGGACATTCGCGTCCTGCTGCAATCCGAGGGCGCGATGGGGTGGCAGGCATGAGAGTCGTCCTCTCCGGCGATGGCACGCACCCGCGCATCGTGCTGGTCCACCCGGATGATCTCACCTCGTTCTCGGTCGCGTTCGCGGGCGGCGCCGCCGAAGCGGGCCGCGCCCTGGCGGCAGCGGGCGCGGGTGGCGAGGCGCCACAGGAAGGTCACGTCGCCGTCGCGGTCGACGCCGTCCGACGCCTCGCCGCGGGGAACGTCGGCGCCGACTGGGAAGAACGGTTCCAGCAGATGCTGGGCTACGCGGCGAGCAAAGGGTGGATGATCGACGACGGCGCGGGAGTTCTTGCCCACGTCGTCGACGATCCGGCCGCCACCGTGCCGACGGTGTCGCTGAACTCCGGCCGGTCGATCCCGCAGTTGGGCTTCGGGGTGTTCCGGGTGCCGCCGGAAGACACCGAACGCCTCGTCTCGGAGGCGCTTGAGGCCGGTTACCGGCACATCGACACCGCCGCGATCTACCGCAACGAGGTCGGGGTCGGCCGCGCGATAGCCGCATCCGGCATCCCTCGCGACGAGCTGTTCGTGACCACCAAGCTCTTCAACGACGCCCAGGGGGAGCAGCGCGCGCCCGCCGCGTTCGAGGGGAGTCTCGACGCGCTGGGTATGGACTACGTCGACCTCTACCTGATCCACTGGCCGGCGCCCCAGTTCGACCTGTACGTCGAGACCTGGCGCGTGCTGGAGCAGTTCGCGGCAGACGGCCGCGCCCGCAGCATCGGGGTGTCGAACTTCCTGCCGCACCACCTCGAACGCCTGCTGGCGCGCGCCGACGTGGTGCCCGCGGTGAACCAGATCGAGATGCACCCGATCCTGCAGCAGCAGGCGGCGGCGGAGTTCTGTCACGCCCACGGCATCGCGGTGGAGGCGTGGAGTCCGCTCGGTGCCGGTCAGCTGCCGCTGTTCGGACTGCCGCCGATCGCTCGCATCGCCGAAGAGGTCGGGCGCACGCCCGCGCAGGTGGTGCTGCGCTGGCACGTGCAGCGGGACACCATCGTGATCCCCAAATCGAGCGCTCCCGAGCGGATGCGGGAGAACGCGCGCATCTTCGACTTCTCGCTCACGGCCGAGCAGATGGCCGCGATCACGGCGCTGGAGCGCGGCGGACGCACCGGCTTCCACCCGGACGAATGGCACTGAGGGCGCCCCGATGACGCGCCTGTGGAACGATCCGACTCGCTTCCGTGACGAGATGGCCGCGGGACTCGTGGCCGCGCACGCCGGAGAGGTGCAATCGGTGACCGGGGGAGTGATTCGCTCGACCCAGGATGCCGAGCCCACCGTCGCCGTCGTCATCGGGGGCGGCTCCGGGCACTACCCGGCCTTCGCGGGACTCGTGGGGCCAGGACTGGCGCACGGTGCCGTCATGGGCAACATCTTCGCGTCACCGTCCGCCCACCACGTCGCCGCCGTCGCCGCCGCCGTCGAGGAGGGGCGTGGCGTGCTGCTCAGCTACGGGAACTACGCCGGCGACGTGCTCAACTTCGACGCCGCCCAAACAGACCTGCGCGCGCGGGGACTCGACGTGCGCACGGTGCGGGTCACCGATGACATCTGCAGCGCGCCGGCCGGACGCGAACACGAGCGGCGCGGCATCGCCGGAGATCTCGCCGTGTTCAAGATCGCGGGCGCTGCCGCCGCTCGCGGAGCCGACCTCGACGAGGTGGAGCGGGTCGCCCGGCTCGCCAACGAGCGCACCCGCTCGCTCGGGGTCGCCTTCGGCGGCTGCACGTTGCCGGGCGCGGATGCCCCGCTGTTCGACGTGCCCGCGGGAACCATGGCGGTGGGGCTCGGCATCCACGGTGAACCGGGGCTGGAAGACCGCCCCCTGCCGACGGCCGCCGAGCTCGCCGAGATGTTCGTCGAGCGGCTGCTGGCCGAGATCCCGCCCGGTGCGGACGCGGTATCGGCGCGGGTCGTTCCGCTGCTGAACGGCCTCGGCGGCATCGGCGACGAGGAACTGTATGTCGTCTACGGCACGGTGGACGCGCTCCTGCGAGAGCGCGGCATCGAGCCGGTCGCTCCCGAGGTGGGGCAGCTGTGCACGAGCTTCGACATGCCCGGCGTCTCGCTCACCCTGCTCTGGCTCGACGACGAGCTGGAACGGCTGTGGCGTGCCCCGGCATCGTCCCCGGCCTTCCGCGTGGGCGCGCCGGCTCCCGCACGGCCCCGGGTGCGCCGCGATGTGGCCGTGGAGAGTGTGGCCGTCGTCGTCGACGACGTCGATGCCGCCCCCGTCGTGGTCGCACTCGAGACGATCCGCGACACCGTGGCCGCCCACGCCGACGACCTCGGACGACTGGACGCGATCGCCGGCGACGGCGATCACGGCATCGGCATGTCGCACGGAGCCACGGCCGCCGCGGTGGCGGCGCGTCACGCCGCGGGAGAGGGACGTGGTGGCACCGCCGTGCTGCACGCGGCCGCAGATGCCTGGAGCGATGCGGCCGGCGGCACCTCCGGCGCGCTGTGGAGTCTCATGCTGCACACCGTCGCCGACCGCCTCGCCGCCGGTGACGCCGTCGCCGCGGTGTCGGCGGCCCGTGACGCCGTGATGGCCAGCGGGGGCGCACAGCCCGGTGACAAGACGATGGTCGACGCACTGGTCCCGTTCGTGGACACGCTGCGCGCGCACGCGGACGATCCGCTTCCGGTGGCGTGGCGGGCGGCTGCAGCAGCGGCACGGTCGGCGGCCGAGGGCACGGCAGAGCTGGTTCCCCGGCGGGGCCGGGCACGCACGCACGGCGAACGGTCCCGGGGAACGCCCGACCCGGGTGCGGTGTCGTTGGCGTTGATCGTCGAGGCGCTGGGCCGACCGGCAGGGACGGATGAGGGAGAGCGGGAATGAGCGGATATCGGTTGGTCGTCGGCAGTGACGACGCGGGGTTCGAGTACAAGGAGCGCATCAAAGCCGACCTGGCGGCCGACCCGCGCGTTTCCCGGGTCGACGATGTCGGTGTGGACGCGTCGGGCGGCACGAACTATCCAACGGTCGCGATCGAGGCTGCCGAGCGCATCGCCCGCGGCGAAGCCGACCGCGCCATCCTC
Source organism: Microbacterium sp. (assembly GCF_047972865.1). GTDB lineage: Bacteria > Actinomycetota > Actinomycetes > Actinomycetales > Microbacteriaceae > Microbacterium. The sequence continues at coordinate 11,987 of NZ_JBKEAY010000215.1, read as the reverse complement.
TTGTGCGGCACGGGGCTGGGAGTCGCCATCGCGGCCAACAAGGTCCACGGCGTACGCGCCGTGACGGCGCACGACTCGTTCTCGGTGGAGAGGTCGATCCTCTCCAACGACGCCCAGATCCTCTGCATGGGGCAGCGTGTGGTGGGTGTGGAACTGGCCCGCCGGCTCGCGCGGGAGTGGTTGGGCTACGTGTTCGACCCGACCAGCCCCTCGCAGGACAAGGTGCTCGAGATCAACCGCTACGAAGGTGACTGACACCGAGGGGGTGTGGTCGGCGCCCTGGCTCATCGGCGTCAGTCACAAGACGTACTTCACCTCGGCACGGGCGAGGGAGTGGACCGAGGCGGTGGCGCGGATCGCCGCCGGTCACCTCGCCGTCCGCTCCGGCGAGGTCACGCTGTTCGCGGTGCCGGGCCTGCTCGACACCGCCGCGACTGCAGCGACGTTGGCCGGACCGGTCCAGGTGGGGGTGCAGGACGTGTCCGAGCATCCGCCCGGCGCGTGGACCGGGGAGGTCCCGGCGGAGGCGGCCGCGGAGGTCGGGTGCACCCTCGCCGAGATCGGCCACGCCGAACGACGCCGCTGGTTCGGGGAGACCGACGAGGTCGTCGCCCAAAAGACCGCCCGGGCGCTCGCAGCCGGCCTCACCCCCTTGGTGTGCGTGGGCGAGACGCAACAGGGCGAGCCGGAAACGGCGGTCGAGGAGACCCGACGCCAGATCGACGCCGCGCTCGTTCGCGCGCGCACCGACGGCCGGGACGTCCCGGTGGTGTTCGCGTACGAGCCGGTCTGGGCCATCGGGGCGCCCGAACCTGCCGGGGACGATCACATCCGCGTCGTCGCCGGAGCGCTCCGTGACTACGTGCACGCCCTGCCAGGATTCGCCGGGTCACGGCTGATCTACGGCGGCGCCGCCGGGCCGGGGCTCTTGAGTCGCGTCGGCGACAGCGTCGACGGTCTCTTCCTCGGGCGTTTCGCCCACGACCCTGCTGCCCTCGCGGCCATCGTCGACGAGGCATCCGCACTGCTCGCCGCCCGGCGAGGAAGGAGCACCCCATGACCACGATCGCCAGCTGCGTGCTGGGGCTTTCGCCCCGCACCGCCGACGGAACGCCCGCGCAAGACGCCGAGCCGGAGTTCTGGCGCGACCAGTTCGCCGCCATCGCCGGTGAGGGCTTCGATGCCGTCGAGGTCAACGACAGCTGGCTGAAACCGGCGCAGTTGACAGGCCCGCGCCGCGCCGATCTCGTCGCCGCTGCCGGGGACGCGGGCCTGCGGATCGCCGCGCTGCACATCCAGCGGGTGAGCCCTATTGCCCCCGAGGTGGGCGAGCAGAACCTCGCGTACGGGCACGCGTCGATCGATGCCGCCGCCGAACTGGGGGTCGGGACCTATTCGACGGGACTGCACCAGCCTCTGACGGCGGCCCAGCAGCGAGCGTTGTGGTTCTGGACGGTCGACGGTCCCCGCGACCCGATCGACGATGCCGACACCTGGCGCACCGCCGTGGAGCGGGTGCGAGACTGGGGCCGTCACGCCGCGCAACTCGGCATGCGGCTCGCGCTGGAGCTCTACGAAGACACCTACCTCGGCACGGCCGACTCGGCGGTGCGATTCGTGCAGGATGTCGCGCTCGACAACGTCGGACTCAACCCCGACGTCGGAAACCTGATCCGGCTGCACCGGCCCGTCGAGGACTGGCGCGAGCTATACGCGAAGACGCTGCCGTACGCCAACTACTGGCACCTGAAGAACTATCAGCGCGACGAGCGCGGCGACGGCTCGTTCCCGGTCGCCTTCCCCTCGACGCTGCGCGACGGCATCATCAACTATCGGGGTGTCGTCGCTCAGGCCGTCGCGCTCGGCTACGACGGCATCTACACGTGCGAGCACTATGGCGGCGACTCCATCGGGGTGTGCGGCGAGAACCGCCGTTACCTGCAGACGCTGTTGCGCTGACCGGCTCGCCTGTACCGGTGGGTCGGCGGCCTCACTCCAGCGGCGCCGGTCCAAGCTCGTCGATGAGCTGCGACATCCGGACATAGGCGCGGTTGCGGTAGGCGACCAGGTCGGGGATACGTTCGGCCGGCGTCCGCAGGAAGCCACCGCCGGCCTTCGTGCCGATCCGTCCCTCGTCGACGAGGTCGCGGAGCACCGCCGGGGTCGCGAACCGCTCCGGGAAGGAGGTCTGCAGCGAGGTGTAGCAGTTCGCGTAGACGTCGAGGCCGGCCATGTCGGCAACGGCGAACGGACCGAAGAACGGCAGCCGGAAGCCGAAGGTGGTGCGCACCAGGGTATCGATGTCGTCCGCCGACGCGACGCCTTCTTCCACCAGCTGCGTGGCCTCGTGGAACAGGGCGTACTGCAGCCGGTTGAGCACGAACCCGGTGACGTCGGCGACGACAGCCGACTCCCGCCCCACCGACGCCACGAGCTCGCGGGCCCGCTCGACGGCATCCGGTGCGGTGCCCGCGTGCGGGATGAGCTCGACACCGGGGATGAACGGCGCCGGGTTGGAGAAATGGATGCCGAGGAACCGCTCCGGGCGGGCGACGGCTTCGGCCAGCACGCCGATCGCGATCGTGGACGTGTTGGATCCGATCAGGGCGTCCGGTTCGGCGGTCGCGCCGATCTCACGCAACGTCGGGAGCTTGACGTCGGGGACCTCCGGCACCGCCTCCTCGATGACGGCGGCACCGGCGACGGCGTCGGCGATGCTGTCGGCGGCGGAGAGCCGCTCGGCGATCACGGCATCCGCGTCGGGCGGGAACAGGTCGTCGGCGGCGAACGCGGCGGCCTCGCGGATGAGGCGCTCGCGGGCGTCGCGGGCCGCGTCGGCGCTGACGTCGGAGATGCGCACGTCGTGACCGGCCAGCGCGAAGACCTGGGCGATCCCGCCCCCCATGTAACCACCCCCGATGACGGCGTACGGGCGCGCGGCAGTCACGCGGGGTCCAGCTCGTGCTCGGGCACCGACAGCGCCCAGTGCCCGGCGACCTCCTGACCGGAGTCGACGTGCAGGGTGTGGCCGGTGACGGCGGACGAGTCCGGTCCCAGCAGGAACCAGGCCGCTGCGGCGATCTCGCTCGGCTGAGTGATGCGCCCCAGTGCGCTCAAACGCAGGATCCACTTCGGGTTGCGCACGCCCTGGTCGATCATCGAGCGCAGCGCTTCGGTCTCGGTGTACCCCGGGGCGATCGCGTTGACGCGGACGCCGTCGCGTCCCCATTCCCGGGCGAGCTGACCGGTGAGCGCCACGACACCGGCTTTGGCGGGTCCGTACGCGTGTAGCCGCACCAGCGCCGTGTAGGACATCGACGCGATGTTCACGATCGCTCCGCCGCCGTGGGCGACCATGTGGGCGCCGACGAACTTGTCGACGAGGAACGTGCCGAGCAAGTCTATGTCGACGACGCGGCGGAACAGATCGGCGTCGATGTCGTCGGGCCCGACCATCGGCTGGGTGATGCCGGCGCCGTGCAGAAGGCCGCCAAGGCGGGTGCCGTCGGCGGTGAGGCCTGCCACCGCGTCGGCCACCTGCTGTTCTTCGGTCACGTCGAACGTGACGTGGGGAGCGCCGAGTGCTGCCGCCGTGTCGGCGACGACCGAGCCGGGGAGGTCGGCGAGCACCACCCGGGCTCCGCGCTCGACGAAGAGGCGTGCGCACGCCGCTCCGATCCCCGTTGCCGCCCCCGTGACCAGAATCGCCCCGTCTTCACCCATGCGTGTATCTCCTTCGCCGTCCCTCCCAACGTAGCGCGTGTCCGAGATAGAGGCCAGCTATCCGATATCTCAGATAATTCGAGGAGGCGTCCCGAACGGCCGGTGACCGCGACGGCCGGGGAACGGCCGCCCGCATCGGCCACGGGCCGGCGGGTCAGGACGTGAAACGCGCGCGGAGGTCGGCTTTGCGCACCTTGCCGGACGCGGTGCGCGGGAGGTCGTCGACGACCTCGACGTTCTTGGGCAGCTTGTACCGGGCGATCTTGCCGTCGAGGAACGAGCGGACCGTCTCGGTGTCGACGGTGGTCCCCACGCGGAGGGTCAGCACCGCCCAGGGCACCTCGCCCCACTTCTCATCGGGCACCCCGATCACCGCGACGCCGGTGACGCCGTCGATGTCGCTGATCAGGTTCTCGATCTCGGCGGGGTAGATGTTCTCGCCCCCGGAGATGATCATGTCCTTCAGCCGGTCGGCGATGAACAGGTAGCCGTCGGGGTCGAGGTAGCCGAGGTCGCCGGAGCGGAACCAGCCGTCCGGGGTGAAGGCATCCGCCGTCGCCTCGGGGAGGTTGTGGTACCCGCTGAACACATTGGGCCCGGTGATCTGTACTTCGCCGACCTCGCCGGTGGCCAGGCGGTTGCCGTGCTCGTCGGCGACGCGCACATCGAGGAAGAACTGCGGCAGTCCGACGCTGCCCAGCTTCTCGCGTGACATCGCCGGCGGCAGGCTCGTGCCGCCGGGGGCGGTCTCGGTCATCCCGTAGCCCTGCGCGAACGCCAGCCCGCGGTCCTCGTAGGCGTTGAGGATGCGGGTGGGCACCGCCTACCCGCCGCAGGTCAGCTTGCGCAGCGACGACAGGTCGGTGCCGGCCCAGTCCGGGTGGTCGGCCATCATCTGATACGTCGTCGGCACACCGCTGAGCATCGTGATGTGGTGGCGCTCTACGAGGGCGAGCGCGCGGCCCGGCTCGAAGCCGCGCTCCAGCACGAGGGTTCCACCCTGCATCAGGATCGGGAGCGCCCCCATGCCGAGCGAGGCCACGTGGAACAGCGGCGAAATGAGCAGCGCCACCTCTTCGGAGGTGAGGTCGTAGTCGATGATGCAGTTCAGCGACACGAACGTGAGGTTCTGGTGCGAGAGCACGGCGCCCTTGGGACGGCCGGTGGTGCCCGAGGTGTAGATGATCGCGGCGGGGTCCTGCTGGCTCAAGCCGCCGACGGCGGCGATCGGCTCCGCGACGCGCATGAGCGCGGACAGCCCGCGCGAGTCGGCGGTGCCCTCGCCGGTGACGATCCGGACGGCGACGGTGTGCTCGCGCTCGACCTCATCGAGGCGCTCGGCGAACTCGGGGTCGTGGATGAGCACGGTCGCCCCGCTGTCGCGCAGCACGTGGGCGATCTCGGGCGGCGCGAGCCGGGTGTTGACCGGCACGAACACCGCACCGCGCTGCACCGTGCCGAACAGCGCGATCAGGAAGTCAGGACTGTTCTCCCCGAGATAGGCGACCCGGTCGCCCGTACCGACACCGTGGTCGGCCAGCACCGCCGCGAGGCGTTCGGTCTCGCCGGCGAGCTCGCGGTAGGTGTACTCGCGGCCGTCGTCGAAGATCAGCGCCTTGTTGTTCGGCGACCGCAGGCGCCGGCGCGCGAGCCAGCCGCCCAGACCCTTGTCGTACATCGATGGACTCCTTCGTCGGGGGAGGGCTCGGGGGCCGGATGCTCCGGCCCCCGAGCGGGGTGGCGCCGAACCGGCGCCGGGGAATCAGGCGTAGAAGCGCTGTAGTGAGCGCGCGACGACGGCGGGCTTGGTGCCGCCCTCGATCTCGATCGTGGCATCGACCACCAGCTGGTACCCGCCGGAGACCTCGACGACCTCGGCGATCGTGCCGACCAGGCGGATGCGCGCGCCGGCCTTGACGGGCGAGACGAACCGCACCTTGTCGAGCCCGTAGTTGACTTTCGTGGTCACGCCTTCCACATCGAAGACGGCCGACTGCAGCGGCACCAGAAGGGCGAGGGTGAGGAAGCCGTGCGCGATGGGGGCGCCGAACGGCCCGGCTGCGGCGCGCTCGGGGTCGACGTGAATCCACTGGTGGTCGTCGGTGGCGTCGGCGAACGTGTTGATCGCCTCCTGGGTGACGTCCATCCAGTCCGAGGGGCCGATCTCGGTACCGGCGAGGTTCGGCAGGTCGCTGTACTGGGCGATGGTGGCCATGGTGTTCCTTTCGGTGGTGGGATCAGACGAACGCCGACGTACCGGTCAGCGCGCGCCCGACGATGAGGGAGTTGATCTCGTGGGTGCCTTCGTAGGAGTAGACGGCCTCGGCATCGGCGAAGAACCGGGCGGCGCCGTGTTCGAGCAGGATGCCGTTGCCACCGAGCACCTCGCGCCCGAGCCCCACGGTCTCGCGAGCGCGAAGCGACGTCCACATCTTGGCCAGCGCGGAGTTCTCGTCGGCGAACAGCGGCTCCGGTGACGGGTCGTCGAGCTGCGCGGTGCGCCCGTCCTGGCGCATCGACAACTGCACGACCATCCCGAGCGACGCGGTGAGGTTCCCGAGCATGCGCGCCAGCTTCTCCTGCACGAGCTGGAACCCGCCGACGGGCCGCCCGAACTGCTGGCGCTCGCGCACGTACCGCAGCGTGGCATCGAGCACGCCGGCCTGCAGGCCGGTCGCGATCCAGCCGACGTCCGAGCGCATGTTGCGGAGGATGCGGGACACGTCCCGCCACGTGTCGACCCCCTGCAGCCGTGCCGACTCGGGCACGCGCACGTCGGCGAGCGTGATGTGCGAGTTCTGCATGGGCCGCAGCGCGATCTTGCCGCCGATCGTCTGCAGGCCCACACCCGGCGCCGAGGTCGGCACCAGGAAGACCTTCACCTGGCCGTCGTCGGTGTCGCGGGCGAAGACGGCGAGGACGTCGGCGGTCACCGCCCCGCCGATCCAGCGCTTGGCGCCGTCGATGATCCAGTCGCCGCCGTCCCGCCGCGCGGTCGTCGCCATGCCGCCGGCCACATCCGACCCGTGCTCGGGCTCGGTGAGCGCGAACGTGCCCTTCAGGTCGAATGCCGCGATGCGCGGGTCGAGCTCGGCGACCTGTTCCGGTGAGCCGCCCAGGCGCACGGTGGTACGGAACAGCCCCGACTGGGCGTTGTAGAGCGTCGCGACGGAGGTGTCGGTGCGGGCCAGGACGAAGTTGCGGAACCCGGTGAACATCGATGAGTCGGCCTCGGCGGCATCCATCCCGTCCGGCCGCATGAGATCGAGTGGGATGAGCGCGTCGAGGATCGCCGCCGGCATGGTCGCCGTCTCCCACGCGTCGTCCAGCAGCGGAGCCACGTCGCGCTCGAGCGTCGCCTGCAGCCGTTCCAGTGTCGCGCGCGCCGTCGCACTCAGGTGCGTGGCCGCGAACCCGTAGGGGTCGAACCCGAAAACGGGATCGGAATCGAGCGGGGCCATGTCAGCCGCCCAGGCCCAGCAGGCGCACGGCGTTGTCCTTCATGATGCCCGGCATGACCTCCGGCTTGAGCGCGATCTTCTCGACGTCGTCGCGCCACCGGTCGGGGGTGAGGAGCGGGAAGTCCGATCCGAAGAGGATGCGGCGCTTCAGGTACGAGTTGGCCGCGCGCACCAGGGACTCGGGGAAGTATTTCGGGCTCCACCCGGACAGGTCGATCCAGGTGTTGTGCTTATGGGTCGCCACGCTCAGCGCCTCGTCCTGCCACGGCACCGACGGGTGGGCCATGATGATCTGCAGTGTGGGGAAATCGGCGGCGACACCGTCGAGCAGGATGGGGTTGGACAGTCCCAGTTTGAACCCCCGGCCCCCGGGCATACCTGCGCCGATTCCGGTCTGCCCGGTGTGGAACAGGGCGATCAACCCGGCATCCTCGATCACGGAGTACAGCGGGTAATACCGTTCGTCGCTCGGGTCGAAGCCCTGCACCGTGGGGTGGAACTTGAATCCGCGCACCCCGTAGTCCTCGATCAGGCGCCGGGCGGTCTCGACCGCGTCGGTGCCGGTGCGGGGGTCGACCGAGCCGAACGGGATCAGCACGTCGTTGTTGCGGGCCGCGCCCTCGGCGATCTCGAACGACGAGTTCGGGATGTGCCCGAGTTGCGTGCGTGAGTCGACGGTGAACACGACCGCGGCCATGTTCCGTTCACGGTAGTACCCTGCGACGGAGTCCAGGTCGGGTCGTTCGACATCGGTCGTGAAGTACTTCGATGCCGCCTCGACCAGATCCGGCGGCAGCGACGGGCGGCCACTGTCGTCGATCTCGATGTGGACGTGAATGTCGATCGCTTCGATCGCATCGAGGTCGATCGCCGGTTCGTAACGGGTCATGGTGAGCGCCGGGATCCGGTCAGGCCTTGGGCTGGAGTTCGTCGGGCAGCGGCGGGAAGGTCTCGCCCGAGGCTTGCAGCGCGTCGGAGACGAGGCCCGTGAACTCATCGGTCAGCGCGTCGTACGACCAGCCGCCGTCGTGGTAGGCGGTCAGGACCGGCTCCGGGTACGACCACACCTGCAGGCGGTCTCCGCCCACGCCGATGGACTGCCCGGTGATGCCCGACGCGTCATCCGAGGCCAGGTAGGCGATCAGACCGGCGACGTCGTCGCTGGTGCCGAAGCCCAGGTCGTGGCGGAAGAACGGCGGCATCGCCTCGCCCGCTTCGTCGGCGGCGACGGCGGCGGCGAAGTAGGGGATGGTGGCGGTCATCGCGGTCGCGGCGACGGGGATGACGGCGTTGGCGGTGATGCCTGCCTTCTTCAGCTCCATCGACCACGTGCGCACCATGGCGACGATGCCGGCCTTGGCGGCGGTGTAGTTGGTCTGGCCGAAGTTGCCGCGCTGACCGGCGGGCGAACCGATGCAGATGATGCGGCCGGCGATCTCGTTCTCGCGCATGTAGGTGGCGGCCTCGCGCACGCACGTGAAGGTGCCGCGCAAGTGCACGTTGATGACGGTGTCGAAGTCGTCGTCGCTCATCTTCCACAGCGTGCGGTCCCGCAAGACCCCGGCGTTCGTGACGAGCACGTCGAGGCGGCCGTAGGTGTCGACGGCGGTCTTGACCAGCTGCTGCGCGGTCTCGGTGGATCCCACCGGTGCGACGACGGCGACGGCCTTGCCGCCGGCCGACTCGATGCTCGCGACCGCGTCGGCCGCGGTGGCGGCATCCACGTCGTTGACGACGACGGATGCGCCCTGCCGGGCCAGTTCTTGCGCGTACGCGAGCCCGAGGCCGCGGCCCGATCCGGTGACGATGGCGACTTTGCCTTCCAGCGACATGTATGACTCCTTTGTGTGTGGTCTCATAACAGCACACAATCGTTGAGAATGTCAATGATTGCGTCGAGCACCATGTTGGGTAGGCTGACGGAATGGGTGCCGATGCCGGGAGCGATGCCGCGGCGGAGACCGCGGCGGTGACGGCGCCGCTGTCCGCCGATGTCGCCTTCCTGCTGGCCCGCGCGAACGCGGTCTCGCTCGCCGCGGGAAACGCCGCCGTCACGCCGTTCGGGCTGAAGGTGCGGTCCTACTCCGTGCTCGCGCTCATCGTGACCGGTTCGCGCCCCTCGCAGCGTGAGCTCGCCGCGTATCTGCGCCTGGACCCCAGCCGCGTCGTCTCACTCGTGGACGAGCTGGAGCGCGCCGGTCTGGTACGCCGCGACCCCGACCCCGCCGACCGCCGCGCGAACGTGGTCGTGCCCACCGATCAGGGGCGGGCGGTGTACGCCCAGGCCGAAGCGGCCGCCCACGCCGCCGAACGCGCCGTGCTGGCCCGACTGACCGACGCGCAGCGGGCGCAACTGGCCGAGCTGCTCTCGGCGGTGGCCTTCCCCACCGCGTGACCGGCCTCGCATGCATCACCTTCCCGCCCGCATGATCATCCCGAAGGCGCAGACTGAGACCCAGGCCGGATGACCGGGGCGGGCACAATGACTCGAACACAACGAGCAGCGGGAGGTCCGATGGAGGGCATCACAGACTGGAACGGCCGCGTCGCCGTCGTCACCGGCGGCGCGAGCGGCATCGGCAAGGGGATCGTCGACGCTTTCCGCGAGGCGGGCGCGACCGTCGTGGTCGCCGACCGCGATCAGGCGGCGCTGGCGCGGCTGCGCGAGGAGGGATACGAGGCGATCGAGACCGACGTCACGGATGCCGGCAGTGTCTCGCGCCTGGCTGAGGCCGTCGTCGCCGCGCACGGCAAGGTCGACCTCGTGGTCAACAACGCCGGCGTGGGGCCGAAGGCACCGGCGGCCGAGCTCACGCTGGACGACTGGCGATGGGTGATCGACGTGAACCTGATGGGGGTCATCCACGGCATCCACCACTTCCTTCCGCACCTGATCGCCAACCCGGATGGGGCGTGGATCGTCAACACGGCCTCGATGGCGCGCTACTTCACGCCCGCCGGCTACACGCCGTACGTGGCGAGCAAGGCCGCCGTCGAAGGCCTGAGCCTGACGCTCGCGGGCGAGCTGGCCGCGGCGGGCGAGCGCGTCGGCGTCACCGTGCTGCACCCCGGTGCCGTGCGAACCAACATCAAAGACAGCCTCCGCAACCGCCCGGCGGGGAACGCGGGCGCGCTGGTCGACTTCGACATCGCGCAGAAGGTGCTCGACGACGACCTGTGGATCGAACCGGCCCAGGCCGGCCAGATCGTGCTGCGCGCTGTGCGCAGCGGCGACCCGTACGCGTTCACGCACCCGAACATGCTCGACGACGTGGAGCGCAACTTCGCGCTCGTGCGCGAGCAGATGAGCAAATACGCCTGAGCTGTGGCAACGGCGCGGCCGGGCGACGGGGGCCGCTCAAAATGAGACGTTCCCTGCGGGTTTCGCGCCGCGACACTGGGGGCGTATCGCGCTCTCCAAAGGAGGTTTGAGCCATGACCGAGCACCCGATCCCCGGCGATGCCCGTCTCGCCCCCGTCGATGACGCCGTGTTCCGCAACGTCGTCGGGCATTTCGCCAGCGGCGTCACCGTCATCACGACCGTGGACGACGGGGTGCTGTACGGCACCACCGCCTCGGCGGTGTCGAGCCTGTCGATGGACCCGCCGATGATGCTCATGTGCCTCAACCGCAGCAGCACCACCCACGACGCGGTGCAGCGTTCCGGGGCGTACGGGATCAGCATCCTCACCGCCGAGCAGGGGCAGCTCGCCCGGCAGTTCGGGCGCAAGGGTGGGGACAAGTTCGCCGGCGTCGACTACCACCTCTCCGAGTACGGCGTGCCGCTGCTAGACGGTGCGCTCGCGACGATCGTGTGCGCGGTCGACGAGACCGCCGTCGGGGGCACGCACACCGTCTTCCTCGGCAAGGTGGTCGAGGCTGATGCGACCGGCGGGGAACCGCTCGCGTACTACCGGGGCACTTTCGGGCGGCTCGTGCGCGGGCAGGAGAAGGCCGCATACGATGCGACCCGCGACTGGGTGCTGCGCCGCCGGACGCCGTTGGGCGAGACGCTCGATGCCGCCGACCTCGCCGCCGAGCTCGGCATGGATCCGGTGCTCATCAACACCGCCCTCATCTCGTTGACGGCGGAGGCGCTGGTGACCCGCACCGACGACGGCTCGCTCACCCCCACCCCCATCACGCCCGCCTTCATCGACAACCTGTACGACGCGCGGTCGGCGATCGAGACCGGTGTCATCGAGACGTATCTCGACCGGATCTCCGACGACGACCTCGCGGCGCTACGCGAGATGGCGGACCGGATCGTCGGGACGACGGCGGTGTCGGCCGACGACCTCGACGCGTTCCTCGACCTGAACATGGACTACCACGTCAAGCTCATCGACCTGGCCGGGTCGGACCAGCTGACCGAGTCGTACCGCCGCCTCAACGTGACCACCGTGTGGGAGCAGACCTTCGACCCCGCGGACTGGTCGCGTCAGCTCGGCGACGGCTCGATCGAGCAGGTCACCGCGGCCGTCGAGAGCAAGGACGTCACCGCGGTCAAGGACGCGCTGCGCGCTGAGACGACACGCGTGAAGGAAGGTGCCAAGCGCGTCGTCGCCGCCTACGGCGGCGCCGTCTGACTCACCCCGCCCCGCCTCGCCTCGTTTCGCCCGCGAGACTACAGCCGTGGTGTCGAGACCGTGCGGATTCCGCCAGGTTTCGATACCGCGCGTGTAGTCTCGCGGCTTGGGTGGGGACGGGGACGGGGGTTAGAAGACGCGGATCGCGATGTCGGCGGGGGCTGCCAGCAGACGCTCGATCTCGTCGGTCAGGCGCACGAGTGTCACCGAGAG
>NZ_JBKEAY010000211.1:0-50621 GCF_047972865.1 Microbacterium sp. | reverse complement strand
CTCGTGCTCGTAGGCGGGGAGCTCCGCCAGGTTGTTGTCGGGGAGGAAGCCGACCATCGTGCGCACGTAGTCGATCGCGTCGTCCTCGTCCTCGGCGAGGTAGTGGGCGACGCCCGAGCGGCTGTTGTGGGTGTGGGCGCCGCCGAGCTCCTCCATCCCGACGTCCTCGCCGGTGACGGTCTTGATGACGTCGGGGCCGGTGACGAACATCTGGCTGGTCTTGTCGACCATGACGACGAAGTCGGTGAGGGCGGGGGAGTACACCGCGCCTCCGGCGGCCGGACCCATGATGATCGAGATCTGCGGGATGACCCCGGACGCGGCGGTGTTCAGGCGGAAGATCTCGCCGTACTTGCCGAGGGCGACCACACCCTCCTGGATACGGGCACCTCCCGAATCCAGGATGCCGACGATCGGCATGCCGCTGCGCAGGGCCAACTCCATGACCTTGATGATCTTGTCGCCGGCGACCTCACCCAGCGACCCGCCGAAGGTCGTGAAGTCCTGCGCGTACACCGCCACGGTGCGCCCGTGGATCGTGCCGACCCCGGTGACGACCGAGTCGCCGTACGGGCGGGATCGGTCCATTCCGAACGCCGTCGTGCGGTGCCGGACGTACTCGTCCAACTCGACGAACGATCCGGCGTCGACGAGCAGTTCCAGCCGCTCGCGGGCGGTGAGCTTGCCCTTGGCGTGCTGCTTGTGCTGGGAGACCGCTTCGGCGTCGGTGACCGCCTCCTGGTACCGGGTGCGGAGGTCGGCGATCTTGCCGGCGGTGGTGGTCACATCGGGCTGGTCGGTCACGGAATCCACCCTAGCGAGCGGGGGCGGCGATCGATGGTCGTGCGGATACAACGGACGGCGTCCACCGGTGTGGGAATCCCTGAACTCTGTGCCGGGCATCCACGGCGGCGTAGGGTGGCGGCATGTCACTCCCCGCCTCTGGTTACCCGCGCACGGCCGCCATCACTCCGCGGCTGCACTTGGTGGACTCGGTCGACTCCACCAACGCGAAGCTGCTTCGGGATGCCGTCGAAGATCCCGAGGCGCACCCGCACCTGTCGGTCGTGCTCACCCGCGATCAGCGTGCCGGGCGCGGTCGGCTCGACCGCAGTTGGACCTCGCCCCCTGGCACCGCGGTGGCGCTGTCGGTGCTGCTGCGCGTCGGGGCGATACCGGTGTCGTTGCGCGGCTGGATCCCGTTGGTCGCCGGTGCGGCGATGGCCCACACCGTGGCGGCGCAGGCCCGGGGCATCGATGTCGGCCTGAAGTGGCCCAACGACGTACTCGCCGGGGGGCGGAAGATCAGCGGCATCCTCGCTGAAGTGGTCCCCGGTGATCCGTTCGCCGTCGTCGTCGGGGCCGGCGTCAACACCGCGATGGCCCGGGACCAGCTGCCCGTCCCGACCGCCACGTCGTTCGCGGTCCTGGACCGCCCCGTGGACGAGGACCGGTTGATCGCCGACTACCTGACCCGGTTGCGCGACGGTATCGCCGGACTAGCGGTCGGTGACAGCATCGGACGCGCCGTTCGCGACGACGTGCGCGAGGTCTGCCTCACGCCCGGTCACGAGGTCTCCGTCGAACTTCCCGGCGGCAGCAGCCTCACCGGAACAGCGGTACGCATCGATGACGACGGCAGACTGGTCGTCGCATCCGGATCGCGCGAGACGATCGTTGCGGCCGGAGATGTGGTCCACGTGCGCTGAATCGGGCGCGCCGCCTCCCGGCACCCACCGCGACCGGACACAATGGGGCTGTGAGCCAGCCGTCCGCATACTCCGACCGCCCGGTCACTCCAGCGCCCGGGGCGACCGCCGAGGAACTGCGGGTGGCGCGTTTCCGTCCGAGCGCGCGGCATCTGGTGTGGTCTGCGATCGTGCTGGTCGCCGTCGCGGGCGCGATCGGCTACTACGCCGGCAACCCGCCCGCTCCCATCCCGTCGTGGGTTCTCTGGCTTGCGGCGGCCCTGATCGTCGTGCTGCTGGTGCTCGTGCCGTGGGCGCGCTGGTTCGCCCACACCTACACCATCACGACCCGGCGCATCATCGCGCAGTCGGGGCTGTTCGTCCGGGGCCGCCGCGACCTCACCCACGTGCGCGGGTACACGATCTCCGAACGCCGCGGTCCTCTGCAGCGCGCGGTCGGCGCCGGCACCCTGACGCTCGACAATGGCGTGGACGCGCCGCTGCGCCTGGTCGACGTCCCGAACGTCCGGCTCGTTCACGAAGCGCTCGCCGACCAGGTCGAAGTCAGCCAGATCCTCGCGCATCGCGACTCGCACAGCATCCCCGTCGTCGACGGCGGCTGATCCGCCGCCCCTGTCTCTCCCGCCGACGAGCCGTGCCGTGGCCTCGTACGCCGCTCGCGTCGGCGATGATAGGAGACGATCAAGGAGGCCGGATGGGGCAGCGAGTCGGAATCATCGGCGGCGGGCAGTTGGCACGGATGATGATCGCGCCCGCCGTCGAGCTCGGAATCGACGTGCGGGTCCTCGCCGAGGTGCCCGACATGGCGGCATCCCTCGCGGCCACCGCGATCGGCGACTACCGCGACGTCGACACCGTGCTGGCGTTCGCGCGCGACGTCGACGTCGTCACCTTCGACCACGAGCACGTCCCCCAGGAGGTGCTGCGCGCTCTCGTCGGGGCCGGTGCGGCCGTCCATCCCGGGCCCGACGCGCTGCGCTTCGCTCAGGACAAGCTGCAGATGCGGGCGCAGTTGGACGCGCTGGGGCTGCCCCAGCCGGAGTGGGCGCCGATCTCCTCGGCGGCGGACCTGCAGGCCTTCCTCGACGCCCACGGTGGTCGCGCCGTCGTCAAGACGCCGCGCGGCGGCTACGACGGCAAGGGCGTGCGGGTGGTGACCGCGGCCGGGGACGTCGACGACTGGCTCGGCGAGCGCGCCGCCGCCGACCCGCTGCTGGCTGAGGAGCTCGTCGATTTCACCCGGGAGCTGGCGCAGCAGGTGGCGCGGCGCCCCTCGGGGGAGATGGCCGTATACCCGGTGGTGGAGACGGTGCAGCGTGACGGCGTCTGCGCCGAGGTGATCGCCCCGGCCCCGCACGCGACGGGGCGCCTGGCTCCCGTGGCTGCCGGAATCGGCCGAGCCATCGCGGAGGGACTGGCGGTGACCGGGATGCTCGCGGTCGAACTGTTCGAGACCGCCGATGAGCGACTGCTCGTCAACGAGCTCGCCATGCGTCCGCACAACAGCGGCCACTGGGGACAGGACGGCGCGATGACGGGCCAGTTCGAACAGCATCTGCGAGCCGTGCTCGATCTGCCGCTGGGCGACCCGGCGCCGCGCGCACCGTGGGCGGCGATGATCAACATCCTGGGCGGACCGGTGTCCGCGTCGCTGGGCGACCGCCTCTCCGACGCGCTCGCGGCCCATCCGACGGTGAAGGTGCACACCTACGGCAAGGCCCCACGTCCGGGACGCAAGGTCGGCCACGTCAACGCGTGGGGCGACGACCTGGACGCGGTCGTGTATGAGGCCCGGGCCGCGGCCGCGTTCTTCGGCGGGTGAGTCCGCCGGCGGTGCCGGACACTCGCCGGCGTTGCCGGGTTCTGCTGCGACAGCGGCGTACCCTGAACGGGTGAGCCGTCCCCTGCACATGTCCGAGCGACCCCTCGTGGGCGTCGTGATGGGCTCCGACTCGGACTGGCGCGTGATGAGCGACGCGTCGCAGATCCTGTCGGAGTTCACCATCGAGCACGACGTCGACGTCGTCTCCGCCCACCGCACCCCCGACAAGCTCATCCGCTACGGCCGCGAGGCGCGGGCACGGGGCCTGCGCGTCATCATCGCCGGCGCCGGTGGCGCGGCGCACCTGCCGGGCATGCTCGCCTCGGTCACCGCGCTTCCCGTGATCGGCGTTCCGGTGCCACTGGCGACCCTGGATGGACTGGACTCGCTGCTGAGCATCGTGCAGATGCCCGCAGGCATCCCCGTCGCGACGGTGTCGATCGGTGGCGCGCGCAACGCGGGCCTTCTCGCCGCCCGCATCCTCGGCGCGTCCGACGAACGGATCGCCGACCGCGTCGAACAGTACGCGACCACCCTCGAACAGCAGGTCGAGGAGAAGAACCGCCGGCTCAAGGACGCACTGTGAGCGGGGGACGCGCGGTGAGCGGCGCTCCGGGCATCCGATGAACGTTGCTGCCGCGCCGCACCGGCACGCCCCCGGTGCGGCACTGGCCGACCCGCGACCGCTACGCAACCCCGACACGTCGTCGCGAGAGGTCATGACGCGCCGCGGATGGTGGCTCGTCGTGATGAACTTCGTACTGCCCGGTTCGGCCCAGCTGCTCGCCGGCAACCGCCGACTCGGCCGCATCGGCATCGTCGCCACCATCGCGGCCTGGGCGGCGGTGGCGCTGCTGGTGGCGTTGGCGCTGTGGTGGCGACCGGTGTTCGTGGGCCTGGTCGCGAACTGGTGGATGCTGCTGCTCGTGCAGGCCGTCCTGCTGGCCTACGCGGTGCTGTGGGTCGCGCTGACCGTGGACACCCTGCGACTGGTGCGGCTGGTCAGAGCGCGCCCACGGGCACGCGTCGCGATCGCGGCGCTGGCGGTCGTGCTGGTCGCCGTCCCGGCCTCGGCGGCCGTGTACGCCGCGCAGTCGGTCGTCGCCCCCGCCCGGGCGGGGCTGTCGGTGTTCGGTTCAGGCCCGGCGGTGGCGCCCTCCGACGGGTACTACAATTTCCTGCTGATCGGCGCCGACAGCGCCCAGGGGCGCGACCACATGCTGTTCGACAGCATCTCGGTGGTCTCGGTGAACGCGGACACCGGTGCCGTGACGATCTTCGGCATCCCGCGCGATCTGCGCGACGTGCCCTTCTCAGACGGCCCGATGCAGCAGTTGTACCCGGACGGGCACACCGGGCACGCCGACCCGGAGTGCGGCTGGGACGACAAGATCAATCAGCTCAACACCGAGGTCGGCCTGTGCCGCGCCGACGAGCAGCTCTACCCCGACGCGGTGGCACGTGGCTCGACGCCCGGGATCGAGGCGACCCGCGACGCGGCCGAAGGTGTGCTGGGGCTGGAGATCCCGTACTTCGTGTTCATCGACATGGACGGGTTCGCCGCCCTCATCGACGCGCTCGGCGGCGTCGACATCACCGTCACCGAGCGGCTCCCCACCGGCGCGCTGCACGAGAACCCGGACGGGTCGCTGTCGGGCATCACGGGGTGGATCGAGGTCGGCGATCAGCACATGGACGGTGAGACGGCGCTGTGGTACGCCCGGTCCCGTTACACCACCAGTGACTGGGATCGGATGACACGCCAGCGCGAACTGCAGACGGCGATCCTCGCGCAGTTCACGCCGACGAACGTGCTCACCCGGTTCCAGGACATCATGAGCGCCGGGACCGACGTCGTGCAGACCGACATCCCATCGGAGATGCTGCCGGACCTCACCGAACTGGCAGTGAAGGCCCGGGAGCAGGATGTGACGACGATCGAGTTGACCGCGGACAGCGGCATCGACCCCGACCAGCCGGATTATCCGGCGATCCACGACCTCGTGGAGCGCACGCTGCATCCCGAACCGGCGCCCGAGTGAGTCGGCGGCGTAGGCTCGAACCATGACAGCGATCCTGCGAATCGTGCTCGATCAGGTCACCGAGCTGGTCGATACCGACCTTGCCGTCGCCTCTCAGGACCTCGCCCGAGCGCTCACAGCGACATCCCCGCACGGGTGCGACGTGGAAGCGCTCGTTCCCGCCGGGAGCGCGACCCGCCACGCCGCCTCGCAAGCGGTGCCGGGGCTGCGCGGGGTGACGGCGCTGACGCTCCGCCGCCGTGAGCTGGCCGCGGCCTGGCAGCTGGGCGTCCCGGTCGGGGTCCCCGGGGGGATGATCCACTCCCCGACGCTCATGGCCCCGCTGGTGCGCCACGATCGCACCCACGATCACGACCAGACCGTCGTCACGGTGTGGGACCTGCGGGCATGGGAACACCCGGTGGAGCTGCCCAAACCGGTCGTGCTGTGGCACCGCGCGATGCTCAAGCGCGCGGCCCGGTATGCGGATGCCGTGGTCGTGCCCACCCACGCGGCGGCGGCGCGCGTGGCGGAACTGGCGCCGCTGGGGGACCGCATCCGGGTCATCGCGGGGGCGGCGCCGGAGCGGTTCGCGGTCCCCACCGACGACGTCGGGCGGCGTCGCGATCTGCAGCTGCCCGACGGGTATCTCCTGGTGACGGGTGGGCTCGAACCCTCCGGCGGGGTGGTGGACGCCTTCAGCGCCCTCGCCGTCGCCGGTATCGAGACTCCCGTGGTGGTCATCGACGTGCCCGATGAGGCGGTCGCCGAGGTGGCGCAGGCGGCGGTGTCCGCCGGGCTGTCCGACTCGGCCGTGCAGGTGCGCGGTGCGCTGGACGCCCACGACCGGGCGGCCGTGTACGGCGCGGCCGTGGCCCTGATCGCCCCGGCGGTGCGCACCGACTTCCCGTGGCGGGTGGTCGAGGCGCTCACACTGGGCGTTCCCGTGGTCGCCGCCGACACCGCGCAGCACGCCGAGGTGATCCTCGACGGCGGTCTCCTGGCCGATCCCACCGACCCGGAGGCCTTCGGCGCACGCCTGCGTGAAGCACTGGCATCGACCGAGGCGATCGACCGTCTCGCGGTCCTTGCCGGGGACCGCGGCCGGGTCTTCTCGTGGGCCGGGGCCGCCGAACTCGTCTGGCAGTTGCACGCGGATCTGTGAGGCGCGGCGCGGTCGGCTCCTGCCCTCCGGTTGAGCGGATGAGGGTGCTCGATTCTCGTTGTATGAGATTACATTCATGTGCGGGGGACCCGGAGAACGCGATGAAGAAGAATCAGGCGGTGGCCGTCGTGGCTGGTACGGCATTGTTGGCGCTCGGAGTGACCGGTCCGGTCATGGCCGCGGTCGCCGATGCTCCCGGAGACGACGGGGTCGTGGTGGAGCCAGCGGCGATGGAGCAGGCTGCCGATGGCGGCGCCTCTCTCGACGTCGCGTACGAGGAGGCGAGTCGCCTCGACGGGTTCGCCGACGGCGGATGGTCCGAGCTCGACGGTGGCGCGGTCGAGATCGTCTGGCGCGGGGACATCACGAGTGACCTCGAGCGCGTGATCGACGGGGCAGCGACGCGGGGCGTCGAGGTCGTCGTCACGCAGGTCGGTCACTCCGCCGCCGAGATCGCGGCGGTGGTCGACCACGTGGCGACCGCACTCGACGAGAGCGGTTTGGCGTACGACGGCATTGGGATGACCGACGACTACTCCGGCGTCTTCGTCGAGGTCCCGCAGGATCGCGTGACCGACGGATACCTGGATCGCGTCGCCGAAGGAGCGGCCGGACAGATCCCGGTGTCGGTGTCGAGCATCGAGACGGGGTGGACCCCCGACGGTCCGCGGAGCGCGACGTTCGAAGCTCGAGCGGACTGAGCCCCGCCGGCCCGATCCCACCGACCGGCGATCAGAGTTCAGTCTCGGCGTCGGGGTGGTCGGTCTTCCCCGCCGCACGCCCGTTGCGCGCGGCGCGATGGGCGTGCGCGCGGACGGAATGATGAACGGGTCAGCGGCCGTGGCGGCGCGAGCCCGCCGCCGCGGGAGCTCGGGGTGGGTCAGCGGTTCCCGCGTGCCCGGAGGGCTGCGGCGGCATCGGCGGGCGTGAACCCGGTCGCGATGATCTTCGACAGGTCCAGCACGCTGTAGGCGGGGCGCGGGGCGATCGGGCCCGCCGCGTCGGCGAAGTACTCGGCGGTGGACACCGGGCGCACGCGGTCCGGGTCGTGCCCGGCGCCGGCGAACACCGCGGTGGCGACATCCGCCCACGACATCGGCTCCCCGTCGCCGGTGAGGTTGTACACCCCGTAGGCGGCGCCGCTGTCCAGCAGGTGACGGATGCCGCGCGCGATATCCTCCGTGAACGTCAGCCGCCCGATCTGGTCGGAGACCACCGCCGGGTTGACGCCGTTGTCGGCCAAGCGGGCCATCGTGTCGACGAAGTTCTTCCCCTCGCCGATCACCCAGGACGTCCGCACGATGTAATGGCGAGGCACCGTGGCGACGATGGCATCGGCGGCCGCCTTGGTCTGGCCGTACACGCCCACCGGGCACAGCGGGTCGTCCTCGCGGTAGGGCGCGTCGGCCGCGCCGTCGAAGACATAGTCGCTGGAGACGTGTACGAGCGTGATGCCGTGCGCGGCGGCGATACGGGCGAGCGCGCTGACCCCGGCGACGTTGGCAGCCCACGCGCCCCGGCGCCCCACCGCCGTCTCGGCCTCGTCCACTCGCGTGTAGGCGGCGGCGTTGATGATGGTTCCGTAGTCCCGCCAGCGGCGGGCATCACTCAGCCCCGGCGAGGTCAGATCCAGGTCTGCCCGGGTCGCGAAATCCACACCCGGCGCCGTGCCGTACGACTGCCGCAGCGCACGACCGAGCTGGCCATCGGCGCCGACGACGAGGACCCGGCGCGGTGGGACGGGGGTGACGTCGGACAACCGGGGGTGCGCGCGGTCCTTCGCCGAGATCTCCACCTCCGACAGCGGGATCGGCCACGCGATCGCCGCGGTCTCGTCGGCGAGGTTCAGGAACGAGTAGTCGGCGTCCGGTGACCAGTGGTCATTGACCAGATACGTATAGGCGGTATCCGGCTCCAGCGTCTGGTAGGCGTTTCCGACCCCGCGGGGGACGAAGATCGCGCGGGACGGATCGATCTCGGCGGTGAACACGGTGCCGAAGCCGGGTCCTTCGCGCAGGTCCACCCAGGCACCGAAGATGCGACCCGTCGCCACCGAGACCCATTTGTCCCACGGTTCGGCATGGATGCCGCGCGTCGTGCCGGCTGCGTCGTTGAACGAGATGTTGTTCTGCACCGGGCCGAAGTCGGCCAGGCCCAGCGCCGTCATCTTCTCGCGCTGCCAGTTCTCCTTGAACCAGCCGCGCGCGTCGCCGTGCACCGGCAGATCGAACACGACGAGGCCGTCGATCGGCGTCGGTGTGGCACTGAGCGTCTTGCCGAAGTCGGTCATCCCGGTCTCACTGCCCCTGGGCCGCGTAGAAGGCTTCGACGCCGTCCTTGGCCGGCGCCCACCAGGGCTCATTGCGGCGGTACCAGTCGATCGTCGCGGCCAGACCGGCCTCGAAGTCGCCGTAGGCGGGCCGCCATCCCAGTTCGGTGCGGAGCTTGGTGGAGTCGATCGCGTACCGCAGATCGTGGCCGGCACGGTCGGTCACGTGGTCGTACGCGTCGGCATCCTGACCCATCTGCGTGAGGATGAGCTCGACGACGGATTTGTTGTCCTTCTCGCCGTCGGCGCCGATGAGATAGGTCTCGCCGATGCGTCCGCGGTCGAGGATGGTCAGCACCGCCGAGGAGTGGTCGTCGGCGTGGATCCAGTCCCGTACGTTCTGCCCCGCCCCGTACAGCTTCGGGCGGATGCCGCGGATCACGTTCGTGATCTGGCGCGGGATGAACTTCTCGACGTGCTGGTACGGACCGTAGTTGTTGGAGCAGTTCGAGATCGTCGCGCGGACGCCGAACGAGCGTACCCAGGCGCGCACGAGCAGGTCGGAGCCGGCCTTGGTCGACGAGTACGGGGACGACGGGTTGTACGGGGTCGTCTCGGTGAATCGCGCGGGGTCGTCGAGCTCGAGATCCCCGTAGACCTCGTCGGTGGAGATGTGGTGCAGCCGGGTGTCGTGCCGGCGGGCGGACTCCAGCAGCGTGTACGTGCCGACGATGTTCGTGTCGAGGAAAGGGCGCGGGTCGTGCAGCGAGTTGTCGTTGTGCGACTCGGCGGCGTAGTGCACGACCGCATCCGCGTCGGCGAACAGCGTGTCCACCAGCTCGGCGTCGGCGATGTCGCCCTCCACGAGCGAGAACCGATCGGCGGGCAGTCCCGCCAGCGACGCACGGTTGCCCGCGTAGGTCAGCTTGTCGAGCACGGTGACGCGATGGTCGGTCGTGTCCAGCACGTAGTGGACGAAGTTCGATCCGATGAAGCCGGCACCGCCGGTGACGAGTAGGTGGGCCATCAGCGTCCCCTCTCCAGGGCGTCGAGCAGATAGGTGCCGTACCCCGATTTCACGAGCGTCTCGGCGCGCACCCGCAGTTCGTCGTCGCTCAGGAAGCCCTGGCGCCAGGCGACTTCCTCGGGCACGCCGATGGACATGCCGGTGCGCCGCTGCATCGTGCGCACGTACTCGGCGGCATCGGTCATCTGGTCGAACGTGCCGGTGTCCAGCCACGCCGTCCCTCGCGGCAGCACCTCCACCTGGAGCGTGCCGCGCTCGAGGTACGCGCGGTTCACGTCGGTGATCTCGTACTCGCCGCGCGCCGAGGGCGTGAGGTTCCGGGCGATCTCCACCACGTCGTTGTCGTAGAAGTAGAGGCCGGGGACGGCGTAGTTGCTGCGGGGGGCGGCCGGTTTCTCCTCCAGCGAGACGGCGAGTCCGTCATCGTCGAACTCGACGACGCCGTACGCGGTGGGCTCGCCCACCCAGTAGGCGAAGATGGCGCCGCCGTCCACCTCGGTGTAGCGGCTCAGGCGGCGCCCGAGCCCCGGCCCGTAGAGCAGATTGTCGCCGAGGACGAGCGACACCTTGTCGGCACCGATGAAGTCGGCACCGAGGGTGAACGCCTGGGCGAGGCCGTCCGGCGACGGCTGCTGGAGGTAGGAGAGGCGGATGCCGAATTGCGAGCCGTCGCCGAGCAGGCGCTCGAACGCGGGGCCGTCGTGCGGCGTCGTGATGATGAGCACGTCGTCGATTCCCGCGAGCATCAACGTCGACAGCGGGTAGTAGACCATCGGCTTGTCGTAGACGGGGATGAGCTGCTTGGACACGCCGCGCGTGATGGGATGCAGGCGGGTACCGGAGCCCCCAGCCAGGACGATGCCTTTCATATCCGCCATCCTCCCATGCGGCGACCGGTGGATCTGGCTGCGCCCATCCGTTCCCCGAAAGCGGCGTGTCACGCCACAGAAAAAGTCTCGGGGGTGGTAATCATCTGCCACTTCAGTAACACTGGACTCATGCACCCCTCTGTCAACCCGAGAAGGATGCTGCCCGCCGGAGTCACCCTCGTCGTGGGTGCGCTGCTGGCCGGGCTGCTGTCCTTCGCGACACCGGCGCCCGCCCGTGCCGCCGAGCTTCCCGGCTCGATCCTCGAGGGCGGCTACATCATCAGCGATGCCGCGTTCTTCGATTCCGACGCGCTCTCGGCCGGCCAGATCCAGAGCTTCCTCAACGCGCGCGTCCCCACCTGTCGTGCCACGTCCGGTCCCCCCTGCCTCAAGGACTTCGTGACCGACCTGCCGGCCAAGGCCGCCGATCGGTATTGCTCGTCGGTGGCGCGGCGGGACGACGCGACCGCCGCCGAGGTCATCTCGGCGGTCGCGGCCGCGTGCGGCATCAGCCCCAAGGTCATCCTCGTCATGCTCCAGAAGGAGCAGGGCCTGGTCACCTCGACGGCGCCGAGCAACTGGTCGTACCGCGCCGCGATGGGGCAGGCCTGTCCCGACACCGCGCCGTGTGACGCCGCGGCGGCGGGCTTCGTCAACCAGGTGTACCTCGGCGCGCGGCAGCTGCAGGTGTACACGAAGAACCCGACCTGGTTCAGCTACCGGGCCGGTCAGGTCAACACCATCAAGTGGCACCCGAACAATGCCTGCGGCAGTTCCCGGGTGTACATCCAGAATCAGGCCACGGCGAACCTGTACATCTACACGCCCTATCGCGCGAACGTCGCCGCGCTGGCCGCCGGATGGGCTTCGGGCGACTCGTGCTCGGCCTACGGCAACCGCAACTTCTACAACTACTACGTGGCGTGGTTCGCTCCGGGCGCCTCCTCGTCCTCGGGAGCGCCCGCGCAGATCCCGGCGTGCACGGTGCCGGCATCCGGCGACATCGCCGCCGCCTCGGGCACCCGGACGGTGACGCGGTCGACGACGCGCCGCACCGCTCCCACCTTCGTGTGCGACACTGGTTCCTCCTCGTTGTCGGCGGGGGCGACGGTGACCGCGACCGGTACCTACGGAGCCTGGACGCGGGCGACATCGGGCGGCAAGACAGTGTGGGTGCTCTCGAACGCGCTGTCGGGTGCGACCACGGGCACCGGCGCCGGCGACTCGTGCGCGGTGCCGTCCTCCTCGTCGATCAGCGCCGCCTCGGGCACCGCGGTGGTCGCCACCGATCGCCTGAACGCGCGCAAGGCTCCGACGACGGCCTGCACGACGGGTGTCGTGCAGATCGCGCGGGGGGAGAAGTACACCCGCACCGGTACCTACGGCTCGTGGTGGCGTCTGGAGATCGGGGGCGCCAGCTACTGGTCGCACAGCGACTACCTGAGCCTGGAGAGCACGCCCACGCCGGCGCCGGCGCCGACGGTGAAGGGCACGCCGATCACCCCGGTCACCCGGGAGATGAACGAGACGGCGACACTGCGCGTCGCACCGTCCCCGGATGCCGACGCTGTCATGGAACTGACCACCGGCACCAAGGTGCGCGCGACGGCGACGTCGGGATCGTGGCGCTTCGTGCACCGTGGTTCGCGTTCGGGCTGGCTGCCAGCCAGCACGATCCGGCGGGTGCAGCCGACGGTGTCGGTGCTCATGCGGGTGACCGACGACCTCAACCTGCGCAGCGCCGCCTCGACGACCGGCACGGTCCTGGCCCTGCTCGCGCCGCGGCGGCTGGTGATCGTCGAAGCCGGCAGCGGCGGCTGGCGGATGATCCGCTCCGGCTCCCTGCAGGGCTGGGTGGCCCGGTCCTACCTCGAACCGGTCACGGCCGTCACCACCACCAACCTGAACCTCCGCACGAGTCCCACCACGTCCAGCCGGGTGCAGACGGTCGTGCCGAAGGGAACGACGGTGACCGTGCGCGAACGCTCCGGGGTCTGGCGCAAGGTGATCGTGGGGTCGCGCACCGGATGGATGGCGGCGACATACCTGCGGTGACGCTTCTCTCAGCATCGGCTCGATTACTATGATCGGTGGCCTGCCGCGTTCGCGGTCGCACCCGAGAAAGAGACCGAGTGAGTGCACTTCCCGCCGATCTGAGCGAGTATGACGTCCCCGGCCGGGGACGGGGCATCCTCGATGTCTTCCGGCGACGCTACCTGCTCAAGCTCCTGGTGCAGAAGGGCACCGCGTTGCGCTACCGCAACTCGGTGCTCGGCTGGATCTGGTCGTACGTGCGCCCGACGATCCAGTTCTTCGTCTACTTCTTCGTCGTCGGTCACGTGCTGGGCCAGAACGGTCGCGTCGAGGACTACCCGCTGTACCTGTTCAGCGGCATCGTCGTCGTCAACCTCTTCAACGAGGCCTTCGGCCACGCGACGCGGTCGATCGTGTCGAACAAGTCCCTGGTGCGCAAGATCTACCTGCCGCGCGAGCTGTTCCCCATCTCGGCGGTCATCGGCTCGTTCATCCACTTCCTGCCGCAACTGGCGATCCTGCTGATCGTCGCAGTCGTCTTCGGCTGGGTGCCCACCTGGCTCTCGGTGCTGAGCCTGCTCGCCGGACTCGCGCTGATCCTCGCCTTCAGCACCGGCATCGGTGTGATGGCTTCGGCCTTCAACGTGCGCTTCCGAGACGCGCAGAACTTCGTCGAGATCGTGCGCACCATCGCCACCTGGTCGGCGCCCGTGCTGTACACCTGGGTGCTGCTGGAGGACAAGGTGCCGTTCTGGTTCTACGGAGCGTGGGCTTCGAGCCCGCTCACCGTGTCGGTCGAACTGTTCCATCAGGCGGTGTGGGGCCCGACGGTGACCGAGAACATCGGGCTTCCGCCGGAGTTCCCCGTGTTCGCGGGGGCCGCCGTCGCGTTCACGCTGGTCTGTCTCGTGCTGGGGCAGGTCGTGTTCCGTTCCTTCGAGCGCTCCTTCGCGCAGGACCTGTGATGCCGATGCCCCCTCAGACCGCGCCGTCGCCGCGCCCCAGCATCATCGTCCACCACGTCGTCAAGGAGTTCCGCAAGCGCAAGACGCGGTCGCTCAAGGATCTGCTGATCGCCGTCCTCCGCCGCAAGCGGGTCATCGGTGACCGCTTCCGCGCGCTCGACGACGTCTCCTTCTCCATCGAAGAGGGCGAGTCGGTCGCGATCCTCGGGTACAACGGCTCCGGGAAATCGACGACCCTCAAGCTCATTTCGGGCGTTCTCGAGCCCGACGCGGGGAAGGTGCTCACGCGCGGCCGCGTGGCCGGTCTCATCGAGGTCGGCGCGGGGTTCCACCCCGACCTCACCGGACGGGAGAACGTCTTCCTCAACGCCGCGATCCTCGGGATGAGCGAGGAGGAGACGAAGTCCCGGTTCGACGACATCGTCGCGTTCAGCGAGATCGGCGACTTCATCGATCAGGAGGTCTCGCACTACTCCTCCGGCATGTTCATGCGCCTCGCGTTCTCGGTCGCGATCCACGTCGAGCTCGACGTGCTCCTGGTCGACGAGGTGCTGGCGGTGGGGGATGCCCCGTTCCGCCGCAAGTGCGTGACCAAGATCAAGGAGCTCACCGCACGGGGGGTCACGATGGTCGTCGTCAGCCACAGCAGGGGCATGGTCAAATCGCTCTGCCCGCGCGGGATCGTGATCGAGAAGGGGCATGTCGTGTTCGACGGCGACATCGACGAGGCGCTGACGTACGTCGAGACGAAGTGAGCAGTGAGCGGACAGATATGACTCCCGAGACGCCGCACCGTCCCCGCATCCTCTGCGTCGGGGCCTACGAACGCGACAACTTCGGCGATCTGCTCTTCCAGATGGTCTCGGACCGTTATTTCACCGGGATGGATGTCGTCTACGCTGCCCCGTTCGCCTCGGACATGTCGGAGCTCACCGGTCACCACGTCCCCGCCTTCGGTCCGCTGCTGACCACCGAGACCTTCGACGCGGTCTGGACCGTCGGCGGCGAGGTCGGCGGAACCACCAACGAATACGCGTACATGACCGCCTTCGGCTGGCCCGCCGTCCGGGCACTCGAAGCCTCCCCGGCCGACCAGCGCCGCGCTCAGCTGGCCGAGCTGCAGGGCCCGATCCCGGTGGAGTCGCCCTATCTGCCGCGGGCCAGCGCCTACCCCGGCAGCCTCGGTGCGGCCACCGTGCTCAATTCGGTCGGGCTCTCACGCATCGCCGAGCTCGCGCCGATCCGCAAGGCGGGCCTGCTCGGCATCCTCCGC
Source organism: Microbacterium sp. (assembly GCF_047972865.1). GTDB lineage: Bacteria > Actinomycetota > Actinomycetes > Actinomycetales > Microbacteriaceae > Microbacterium. The sequence continues at coordinate 35,467 of NZ_JBKEAY010000211.1, read as the reverse complement.
GAGGCCACCCGGATCTCGGTGCGGGACCGCCTCTCCAGCGCGTTCCTCGAGTCCGAGGACATCGCGCACACCCTCGACCCCGACCTCGTGCACGCCCTCGCCGTCTCGCGACCCCGCCCGGACCTCGTCCGCGGCGACTACGTCCTCGTCCAGGTGTCCGAGCCGCACTTGAAGAAGGTATCCGTCGAGGCGTTCGCCCAGGCACTCATCGACGGGCCGGTGTTCCGCGACAACCCGGTGCGACTGTTCCTGGCCGGCACCGCCCCCGGACACGATTCCGTGGAGGCCTACCAGCGCATCGTGGAGCTCGTCCTGGCGGCCGATCCCGAGCGCCGGATCACGATCAGTCAGATGCGCGACCCGTGGGACCGTGTCGACGAGATCGCCGCGGCCAAACTGTGGGTGGGGGGATCGCTGCACGGCCGCATCGTGGCGTGCGCGTACGGGGTGCCCCGCGTGAGCATCGCCAAGCGAAAACTCGACGAGTACGCCCAGACCTGGGACGACGCCATGCCCTGGGGCGTCGAGCCGCCGACGATGGCCGAGGCCGCCGAGACGGCCCTCGCGGTCACCGGCGACGATCGGGGCGAGACGCTCGGGCGGCAGGCGCACGACAACATGACCGCCGCGGTCGCTCACGTGCGGGCCTGGGCCGACTTCGGCGCACCCGCCGGACGCGCCGAGGAACTGTTCCAGCTGCGCAACCGGCAGTGGGATCGCCTGATGATCGAGGAGGGGCGCGCCGACGACCTCCGCCAGGAGCAGCAGCGGCGACGCGAGCGGGAAGAGGCGGAGCGCGCCGAACGAGCGCAGGCCGAACGGGAGCGGGCCGCGCAGGTGCGGGCCGAACGGGACCGGCTCGCCGCGCGGGAGGCGCGCCGGCCGAGCCGCCGGGCCCGCCGCTGGGTGCGCCGCACGGTGTCTCGGATGCGCAGACCGGGCCGTCCGTCGTGACGGCACAGCAGGAAGAGGGTACAGGGGTGCTGAAAGTCTCGGTCGTCATACCGACGTACGCGTCGGGGGAGGGGCTGGATCGAGTCGTGGCGTCGCTGGACGCGCAGACGCTGCCCCCCGCCGACTTCGAGGTGATCTTCGTCGACGACGGGTCACCGGACGACACGTTCGAGCGGCTGCAGGCGATCGCGGCGGAACGCCCGCACGTGCGGGTGCAGCAGATCGAGAACTCCGGCTGGCCGTGCCGGCCGCGCAACGTCGGCACCGACATGGCGCGCGGGGAATACGTCGCCTACATGGACCACGACGATCCGCTCTACCCGGACGCGTTGCGCGCCGCGTACGAATACGCCCACGCGCACGGTGCCGACGTGCTCAACGGCAAGGAGGCCCGCACCCACGACGCGGAGTGGGGGATCGGGACGTACGAGCAGGACGTCCCGAACTCCATCGGGCGCACCGACCAGCATCCGCTCATCCCGATGAACCCGCACAAGCTGTACCGACGCGCGTTCCTCAACGAGCACGGCATCCGCTTCCGGGAGGGCGGGCGCGTGGTGTGGGAGGACATCCTCTTCAACGTCAAGGTGGACCGTTACGCGAAGGTGATCTCCACCCTCGCCAGCACGCCGTACTACCACTGGCACGCCACCCCGGGGAGTGGCTCGAAGGGGTTCGTGAAGTCCGATCCGGCGTTCTGGGACTGGCTCGGCGAAGTGCTCAGCGACGTCGAGGAGGACCTCTCCGCTCCGGACCACGCGCTGCACCGGCGGCAGTTGCTGGCGCACCAGTACCGCGGCCGGGTGCTGTCGTCGTTCGACGGCAAGTACGCCGACCGCGAGCAGGCGGCGCAGGACCTCATCTACGAGCGATGCCGGCGGTTGCAGCAGGAGCACTTCCCGCCCGAGATCGACGACGACCTCAACCGGTTCCACCGGCTACGGGCCGAACTGCTCCGCGCCGGCGAACGGGATCTGCTCACCCGCCTGCCCGGTCACGACCCCGGCATCCCGGGCCGAGGGACGGCGACGCAGCTGCGGTGGGAGCAGGGCGTGCTCCACCTCGACGTCGCGGCGCGCTGGCAGACCGGTGCCGGGCGCAGGCACGCCCTGATCCGGCGCGACGAGCGCATCCTGCTCGCGCTGCCCACCGAGTACGACGGGCACGTCCCGGACTCCCGGCGCGACATGACCGACGAGATCGCCGCAGCGACCGTCCGCATCGGGCTGCGCTCGCGGGCGTCCCGGGTGACCTGGATGGCGCCGTCGACCTCGCAGGTGCACGTGACGGGCACCGCGGATGCCGTCGAGTTCGACCTCGTTGGCCACGCACGCATCGACCCGGAGACCGTCGTGTTCGGCCGCCCGCTGGAAGACGGCGTGTGGGACCTCAACGCCCGGTGCACCCTGGGCGGCACCGCGCAGCAGCAGCGGTTGCAGTCGGCGCTGGCTCCCCAGGTGTCCCTCGCCGGCGCCCGCCCGTACATCGCGTACTCCAACGCCGACGGCATCCTCACCGTCGACGTCGGGCAGACGCTGAAGACGATAGCGCGGGCCGCGCGCCCCGATGCCGCCGCGGCATCGGTGACCTATCCGGACGGTATCGCCCACGTGCGGGTGCCGCTCCTGGGTATCGAGACCGGTCCGGACGGCACGTGGCCGACGCGGGTCGCGGTGGAGCGCACCACGGCGGTGCGGCTGCTGCGGCGATGGTGGCGCACGGCGCGCACGCCGAAACCGGAACGCCGGAGCGTGGATGCCGGCGTCGAGGTCGCCGGGGGTACGGTCACCCTGGCTTTCGCCTTGCCGGCGGGTTGGCAGGCGGCCACAGCCGAGGTCGGAATCGACCATCCGGACACCGCGGGACCGCTCCGGGTGGGGAAGCGACGGACACTCCGATGACGACGACCGACACCGACAACGACACCGACGGCGACGACGACGCCGGCCCCCGCCGCGGCAACGCGGTGCTGCGCTGGATCCGCCGGTTCGTGCGCCGGGCCGCGAGCATCGAGACGTTCTTCGCGCTGTTCGCGTTGCTCGCGATCGCGGGCCTGTGGTCCTTCCCGTGGGCGATCGTGGTCGCGGCGCTCGCCGTCACCGGCGGCGCCCTCGTGCTGCTGCGCATCGACGAGCCGGACGGCCCCTGGACCGGCCGGTTCCTCGCCGCCCGGCTCGTGTTGGCCTCTGGCGCGCTGGTGCATTTCGCGTCCATGGCCGACGTCGTCCCGACGCTCGGGGCCCTGTTGACCGGCGTGGCTGTCATCGCCGGCTCGTTGTTGCGTCGCAGCGTCGTCCGGCTGGAATCGCCGGTCGCGGCCCACCTGGACGGGGTGAGCGGTTTCCGCAGCCTGGCGAGGGCAGGGAAAGCCGTGCACGTGACGATCTCGGTCGCGATCGTCGGCCTGGTGGCCGCGAGCGCGTTCGCCCTGCCCTGGCTCGGCGCCGTCGCGGGAATCGTCTCGGTGGGCGTGGTGGGCCTCCTCGGCTTCTCCTCGGTCGGGCAGAACCGGCGCCGGCGGCACGCGAGGGACAGCGCGCTGTCCACGCTGGCGAGCCTGGAGCCGGTGTTCTACCTGCACTGGGACGCCCCCTCCGAGGGCCATTACCAGGTGACGATGTGGGTGCCCTACCTCGCGCGCCTGGGCGTCCCCTTTGCGGTGATCGTGCGCACCCCGCGGCAACTGAAGACCCTGACGCCGCTGCTGGACGTGCCGATCGTGCTGTGCACGACGGCGAACGACATCGACCGTACCGTGGTCCCCAGTCTGCGAACTGTCTTCTACGTCAACACCGCGCTCCGAAACGCCCACTACCTCCGTTTCAACGAGCTGCACGCGGTGCAGCTCAATCACGGTGACTCGGACAAACCGGCCAGCGCCACGCGGCAGTTCCGTGCCTTCGACGTCAACTTCGTCGCCGGCCAGGCCGCCGTCGACCGGTTCGCGCACTACGGCATCGCGATGCCGCGTGAGCTGCTGCGGGTGGTCGGCCGTCCGCAGGTGGAGCCCATCCGGTCCGCGGGCCCGATCGGCGACGTGCCCACTGTCCTGTACGCCCCGACTTGGGGCGGGTACTTCGCCGACTCCGACCTGAGCAGTCTCCCGATCGGGATGCTCGTGATCGACGCGCTCCTGGCGCGCGGCTGTCGCGTCGTGTTCCGCCCGCACGCCTTCACCGACCGTCACGAGCACCACGCCGAGATGGCCGACCGCATCCGCGAGCGGCTCCGCGAGGACGCGTCCGCCACGGGACGGGAGCACGTGTTCGGCGCGGCCGCCGAGACCGAGATGACGATCTTCGACTGCTTCAACGGCAGCGACGCGATGATCTCGGACGTGTCGAGCATCGTCACCGACTATCTGTTCTCGGAGAAGCCGCTCGCGATGGTCGCGGTCAACACTCCCGCGGCGCGGTTCCGTGAGTCGTACCCCGTGGCCGCGGCGGCGTACGTTATCGACGCCGAATCCCCCGACGTCACCACCGTGCTCGACCAGATGCTCGGCGACGATCCGCTGCGGCCCGTGCGCGCGTCGTCACGGGCGTACTACCTGGGCGACTTCCCCCGCGAAGGCTACGTCGACAACTTCCTCCGCGCGGCCCGCGCGCAGCTGCAGGGCTGAGCCGCCGTCACCCGTCCGCGGAGGCCCGCTGCGCGGCCATCTGCGCGACCTGGACCGTCACGATCTGGCCGGTCAGGTCGGAGCCGATCACGTTGAGGGTGACACGCGCCACGTCGCCCGGGTCGAGCAACGTCCCCTCCGGCTCTTCCCCGAAGGCCTGGGTGCGCATCGGCGTGTGGGTGCGCTGCGGATTGATGCAGTTGATGCGCACCCCCGAGTCCGCCCACTCCTCGGCGAGGGCCTGCGTGAGGTTCACGACCCCCGCCTTGGTGGCGGAGTAGGTGCTGTAACCGGCGCGTCCCCGGGTGTACGAGCTGGACGTGAACAGCACGACCTGCCCGCCGGTGCCGGCGAGGTACCGGTGGGCCTCCCGGGCGACGATGGCGGGGGCGGTCAGATTGACCTGGATCGTCTCCTTCAGGTCGGACTTGCGGGTGTCGACCAGCGGTGCGATCCGCAGTACCCCGGCCGTCACGATCACCGCGTCGATGCGGCCGAAGCGTTCCTGCGCGGCGGCCAGGGCGGTGCGGACCGCCTTGCCCGAACGGACGTCGGTGCCGGTGGAGGACCGGCTGTACTCGGCGACATCCGCCCCCGCGGCGCGGGCCAGCTCCACGATCGACTCGCCGATGCCGTAGCTTCCCCCGAACACCACGACGGCCTGCCCGGACAGATCGGGCAGCGCCGTCATGTTCTCCAGTGAGAGGCTGGCGGACTGCAGCTGGAAGATCTTGTCGGCGATGTGCACGTCGATCGGCTCGGTGACCTTCATGTTCTCGGGGGTGCCTTCGACCACGAAGATCGGGGTGTCCGGGAGGTAGCGGAACACGACGCCGCAGTCGTCGGTCGCCGTGAAGCCGGGGTCGCCGGCGGCCGCGTCGTAAGCGGCGCGGATGGTGCCGAGGCGGAACGCCTGCGGGGTCTGGCCGCGGCGGAGCGTCGACCGGTCCGGCATGTCGCTGATGTGGCTGTGCGCGTCCACCTGGATGATGGTGTCCGCCGACGCGATCGCGGTGTCGACCGCGTCGTAGCGGTCCAGCGCGTCGACGCAGTCGCGAATGATGCGATCGTCGATGAACGGCCGCACCGCGTCGTGGAAGAGGACCTTCGTCCCGTCGCCCTCGGTGGCCGCGATCGCCGCGATGGCGCGCTGAGTCGTCTCATTGCGGCTGTCGCCGCCGGGCAGGATACGCGTCAGCTTCGGAAAGCGGGTCTCGTCCAGCAGGTGGTCGAGCTCTCCGATCGAGGCGGCGTTCATCATGATGAGCACTTCGTCGACGACGGGACTGGCGCACAGCGCCTCGAGAGTGTGCTCGACGATCGCCTTGCCGGCGATCTTGATCAGCTGCTTCGGGATGCCGAGCCCGACGCGCACGCCGATGCCTCCGGCCAGGAGGACCGCGACGGTGCGGTCGTCGGTGGGGTTGTTCACGGGGGTCCTTCGTCGCGGTGATCAGGGGGCTTCGGGAAGCCGTCTCCCCGATTGTAGGCGGGCGGGCGCGTCACGCCCCGTCCGGCGTCGGTGCGTCGCCGCGCGGGCCTCCAGCCCGGCCAGCACGCGGGCCGCGATGGCGTCCGCGCAGGGGGTGTGCCCGGCTGCGGGCGGCGCATCGGGCACCTCGACCCAGGTGCGGCCGAAGGCCTCGGCATCCTCGGCGGTCGCTTCTGCCGCCGCGAGCGACGCCGCCAGCTGCCTGAGGTCAGACACGACGGGGCCGGGCAGATCGTGCCGGTAGTCCAGGTAGAAGTCCCGCGCCTCGAGGTAGTCGTCGAGGTCGGGTGCGAGGAAGTACTGCGGGACGGCGTAGAGGGCCGCCTCGAACACGACCGAGGAGTAGTCGGTGATGAACACGTCGGCGATGGCGAGCAGGTCCTGTGTCGAGAAGCCGGGCGCGGTGTCGACCGCGGAGTCGAGGGTGCGGCCCATCAGCGGATGCAGCTTCGTGACGGTGTGGTAGCCGACCTCCCGGAGCGTCGCGGTGAGCTCGCCCGGATCGACGGAGATCGAGCCGTCGAGCCGGAAGGTCGGTGCGAACACCGCGATCGGCCCGTCGGCCAGGTGCGGGTGAGCGGCCAAGATGAGGTCGCGCATCGCGGCGCGCCGGCGCGGATCGCGCAGGCGGTCCACGCGCGGCAACGGGGACACGGCGACCCGGTCGATCGGGGTGTTGAGCGCTTCGGCGAACGCCGCCCGGCTGCGCTCGCTGCTGGTGAGCACGACGTCGTACCCCTCGTGCATCCGCATCGCGCGGGAGAGTCGCACGTCGCGCCCCTCCGGGCGTCCGAGGATGCTGCTGCCGAACTTCTTGAACGCTCCGAGCGCGTGCCAGATCTGCATCACGGTCAGCTCCGGCCGGTGACGCAGCATGCTCGCTGCGACGGCGTAGGTGTCGACGATGAGAACCCGCGCGGTCGCAACGTGGTAGAGCTGGCGCAGGACGTGCCCGATGTACCGGACCCGAGCGACCCCGCCCGGCGGCACCATCTTGACCAGCATGACCACCGTGACCTGAGGGTCGGCGCGCGCGATGGCCTCGGCGAGGTCGACGAAGTCATCCGGCACGCTCGAGTGCTCCCGGCTGAGCATGACGACCTTGCGCCGCAGCGGCAAGAGCTTCAGCGGGGCGTACACGGCGCGCATCAGGGCGCGTATCGCGTGGGCTGCCGCGACGTTGACGCCGATGGCCCCTTCGACGCGCGTCGGGGTCAGCTCTCCCGCGCCGGGGGCGATCGTGGCGCGGTTCGCCCCCGGCGGCGGGGCCAGCAGGAGGGAGCGGACGATGCGTTCGCTGCTGCGCCCGTCCAGGCCGGCGGTGAACTCCTCGGCGAAGGCCGCCCGGCGCTGCGGATCCACTTCGGCGGCGCGGATGGCCTCGGCCAGACCGGCCGGATCGGTCACGACGGGCCCGAGGGCGTAGTGCTCGAAGGGGCGATAGAACGAGCGGGCACCGACGTACTCGTCCAGATCCGGGGCGAACAGCACGATGGGCCGATCCAGCAAGGCGAACTCGAAGATCGACGAGGAGTAGTCGGTCACCAGGACGTCGGTGGCCATGAGCAGGTCGTTCATGTCGCCGCCGGAGGCGTCGATCACGCCGTCCGGGAGGGGTGGCGACGCGACGAACGGGTGCGGTCGTACGGCGAGCCGGTACCCCGGGCCGAGGGCTGCGGCGAGCCGCGCGGGATCGACCGTGCCGTCGGCGACCGCGCTCAGCTGCCCGTTGCCGCGGAATGTCGGGGCGAACAGCACCAGGCGGTCGTCTGCTCCGACGTCCAGCCGCTCACGGACCCGCCGGGCCGTCGCGTCCACGCGCGCGGCATCGAAGAACGCGTCGGTGCGCGGCACCCCCAGCGCGTGCACGCGGGAGACATCGATGCCGTAGGCCTCGGCGTAATCCGCGCGGATGCCCTCGGAACTGACCGTCGCATCGGTGTAGTTGCGGTGAATGTTGCTCCCCGGCACCGGACCCCCGGGAAGTCCGGCACGGCTGTGGCCGACTTGCTTGAAGGCGCCGGCGGCGTGCCACACCTGGACCAGCCGCGTGTCCGGGCGGATGCGCAGCGGGTAGATCAGGGGGTAGAAGTCGTCGAGGACGATCGCGCGGCTGGTCGCCATCAGGTACGGCAGCCGCACGATGTCACGCAGTCGTCTCGGTGTGCGCAAACCGTTCTTGAACACGCCGACCACCTCGGCGTCGGGGCGTTGCCGGATCAGCTCGTCCCGGAGGAAGGCGAGGTTGCCGGCGAAGTCGCCGGACGAGTCGGACAGGAACAGGTACCGGTCGTCACGGACGCGCAGTCCCCGCGACAGCAGGTGGTAGGGCACCGCGTAGGGCAGGAACCGCACGGCGCGCAGCAGGCGGCTTCGTCGAAGGAATCGGCGCATGTGTCCGCTCGGAGTCGGGGACTAGGGGCATCCTCGATTCTACCGGCGCGGGAACTCAGGCCTGGGGCGGCGCCGAACGAAAGCGCTCGTCGATGCGGCTGCGCCAGCCCTTGACCAGCGATGTCCGGCTGGCGCAGACGACCAGGAGGAACCACCCGTATCCGCCGAGCAGGGAACTGGTGACGACCGAATCCGAGAGCAGGCACACCAGGATCAGCGGTGACCACGTGTACATCGTGGAGCGGCGCTCCGACGCGGTCACCCACGACCGGGCCAGCGCCAGCCCGGCGAATGCGGCGAACAGGGCCACCCCCACCGACCCCGCCTGCAGCAGCATGTCCACCCAGGCGTTTAGGGCCGACGCATGACCGGAGTCGGTGAGGAAGCGGAGGTAGCTGAACGGCAGGCCCGCGTCTGGCCACGTCCCGATCCACCCCCACCCCTGGACGGGGCGGAGGGCGCTGAGGTCCAGCACCGCGTTCCACAGCTGCGACCGCGCCAGGAAGTCCGGCTCCGCGTTGAGCCAGTGCACCAGGGGGCGCCGGAACACCGAGACCAGGAGGAGGGTGACCACGACCGCCGAGGCGAGCAGGATCTGCACCGTGGGCCGGGTCCGCGGCGGGGTGCGACGCACCAGGACCAGGATCCCGGTCGCGCCGCCCACGACGACCGCCATGACCAGGACGATGGGGGAGGCGGTGAAGACCGCGCAGACGGCGGCCATGACGACCGAGAACAGCGAGGTCCCGGGCGAGACCGACCGGGTCCGCCACTCCACGAGGAACGTCACGAGGGCGATCATGGCGACCAGGCCGAGCTGCGTGCGGGTGCCGAACACGCCTTGGATCGGACCGCCCGTGGCGAGGTTGCCGGCGACGCCGAGGAACGGGATGGGCAGATCCAGCAGGATGCCGCTGAGCAGCTCCACCCCGAGCGAGGTCGTCAGCAGCACCCGGAGCACGTCGCCGGTGGCTCGCACGGTCTGCAGGGTGTCGCGGAACTGGGCGACGACGATCGCGAGGAAGGTCGGGCCGCCCAGCTGCAGCCACCCCGCGACGCTCGCCGGCGGCGACGCCGACCACAGCGACGTCGCCAGCAGCCACAGCATCAGCAGCGCGAGCGTGGTCGGCATGAGCTCCAGCCAGCGCCACTCCTCCCGGCGCGCGATCAGGATCGCCCCGCCCAGCACGCACAGCGTCACCACGATCGATCCGAAACCCGCGTCGCCCATCAGCTGGCGCAGCAGGTGGGTCGTGAACAGCGCCCCGATCGCCGCGGTCGCGAACGCCGCGGCGAACTCGCTGGAGCGGAGGAACTCCGGCACCGACCGGGGCACCCCCCTCATGAGTCGATCAGCCGCTCGCCCTGCTCGCCCACCAGGCGCTGTTCGGAGGGCCCACGCCCCAGGAGCGGCGCCTGCTTGATCTTGAACGCCAGCATCACCAGGAACATCCATCCCCAGCCCAGCAGCGGGGTGGACTCCGCCATCCCCTGCACGATGAGGATCGCGCCCACGAGCGTGGGCAGCAGGGTGATCGGCGAGTACGGCCGGTCGGCGACGAGGTCCCAGCGGGGCCGGTCCACGGCGAAGAACCACGACCGCCACACGAAGGCGAGGTACGCCAGACCCGCCAGCACGACGCCGATGATCCCGAGCTGGAACAGCACATCAATCCACATGTTGTGGGCCTGCATGACGGTCACGCCGTGGTCCACGATCCAGCCGTCGAAGCCGGCCTCATCGGGGACCCACGGTGTGGAGTACCCCCAGCCGAGCACCGGGCGCTGGGCGATGCGGTCGCCCACGGCCGCCCAGATCGCCTCGCGTCCGGTGAGATCGGCCGACCGGCCGAGCACGGCGAGGACGGTCCCGCGCAACGTCCACATCGCGGTCAGTGCGGCGGCGCCGACGATGGCGAAGATCACGTAGTTCCGGGTGCGGTCGGCGGGGCGCCGCGCCCGGCGCATCGACAGGGCCGCTGCCAGGACCAGCACCGCCAGTGCGGCGGCCACCGTCGCGGTCGCCGAGGCCGCGCGGACGAACAGGAACGCCGCGAGTGCCATCCAGCCGATGAGGAGTGTCCGGCGGGGGGCTGCGGAGGCGTACCGCAGGGCGAAGACGATGACGGCGAGCAGGGCGACGTACGCGAGGGCGTTGGCGTTCCCGAAGATCCCCTGCAGCCGGCCGCCGTCGAAGAGGTTGTCGCGGGACCACAGCACGATCGGATCGTCGACGGGACCGGTGGGGCGCACGAACCCCGGCAGGATCGGCCCGCCCCAGATGCAGGACACCCACAGTTCGAACAGGATCGACAGTGACAGCACCCACTTGAGCGCCGAGGCGATGCTGCGCACCAGCTCCCGCCACGTCAGCATCGTGGCCACGAAGACGCCCTGACCGGTGGTGACCAGCAGGAGGAACAGGGTGACCGTCGTGGCCGCCGGCCACGCGCTCCACATCAGCGAGGCGACCGCCCACAGCACGTAGAGCACCCCGAACCAAGGCAGCCGGGGCCCGTGCACCCCCGGGCGGAGTACGAGCCACAAGGCGATGGAGACGACGGCGGTGACGGCGCACACGATGCCCGTGACGGTCGCGCCGAACGCCATCAGCCAGCCGGTGCCGGCCACGGCGGTGGCGAGCAGGAAGATGCACCACCCGCGCAGCAGGATGTGGCCGGTCGTCTCACGCACCGGCGCGGTCGGCGGCGCCGAGACCGGGTGGCTGGTGTGGGCGGTCATGGTCCGATCAGGCTACCGCGCTCCTCTGCGCCGCAGATGTGCTCGTCTACGCTGAACGGTGTGCTCGTGACGATATCGAACCGGCCGCGTGACTATGCCTGGGGGTCGACGACACTCCTGGCCGACCTGGAGGGTCGCCGCCCCAGCGGGACCCCCGAGGCGGAGGTGTGGTTCGGGGATCATCCGGGCTCGCCCTCCCGCGTCGACGGCGGTGATGACACGCTGGACCGGGTGCGCGCCCAGGCGGGGCGGCCACCGCTGCCCTTTTTGGTGAAGCTGCTCGCCGCCGGGGCGCCGCTGTCGATCCAAGCGCACCCTTCCCGCGCGCAGGCCGAGCGCGGATGCGCGCGGGAAGACGCGGCGGGCATCCCGCGCGATGCCCCCGAGCGCACCTACCGGGACGCCAACCACAAGCCGGAACTCATCGTGGCCGTGAGCGAGAGTTTCCAGGCCCTCGCGGGGCTGCGTCCGCTCGCGCGCACGCGGCGGCTTCTCGACGGGCTCGGCGATGCACCCGGCGTCCGTGCGCTCGCGGCGCGGCTGCAGGGCCCGGACGAGGCCACGGCGCTCCGCGACACGGTGCGGTGGCTGCTCTCCGGCCGCGCGCAGGGGGAGGTGGCCGAGATCATCGCCGCCGTGGGCAGGGCAGCAGGCGGCGAGTTCTCCGCCGAGCTCACCGCGCTCGGTGCGATCGCGCGCGCCTACCCGCGTGACCCCGGTGTCGTGGTGGCGCTGCTGATGAACCTCGTGCGGTTGCGGCGCGGCGAAGCGCTCTTCGTCGCCGCCGGCGTCCTGCACGCGTACGTGGCGGGCCTGGGCGTCGAGGTGATGGCTGCCAGCGACAACGTGCTGCGCGGGGGGCTGACGCCCAAGCACATCGACGTCGCAGAACTGCTGTCGATCGTCGACACCGCCCCGGCGGATCCGCCCGTCCTGGTGCCGCGCACGGCGGGTGCCGACTCGGTGTACGACCCCGGCGTCCCCGACTTCCTCGTCACGCGTCTCGCGATCGACGGCGACGCGCGGGACGTGGCCCTGCGCGGGGCGGCGATCGCGGTGGTCACCGCCGGGGAGGTCACCGTCGCGGCCGGGGGCGTCGAGCGCGTGCTGCGGCCGGGGTGTGCCGTGTACGCGGACGCGGAGGATAGGATCCGGGTCGGCGGACGCGGCGAGGTCTTCCTGGTCGGCGAAGGCTCGGCCGCAGTTGCCGAAACGTGAGCGTGTCGTAAAGGTTCAATGTCGGATTGAGCCTTTACGCTATGCGACTTGACCCGAGCGAATCACACCGGTGTAATTAGGGGGATGCCGAACGGCGTCGTATAGGGGGAACACGTCGCCGACGTGGTGTAAGGATGAGAGGTGAACGGCATGACGGGTTACCGTTCGGGCGTTCCCGACAACTGGTTCGTCGATCCGATCAATCTCGGTGTGCCCGGGGTGCGCCGGCCGGTGCAGGGCGACGAGGACACCGCGCTGGCGTGGCAGTCGGACGCACTCTGTGCTCAGACCGACCCCGAGGCCTTCTTCCCGGAGAAGGGCGGATCCACGCGCGACGCGAAGCGGATCTGCTCGACGTGTGACGTTCGCGGAGAGTGCCTGGAGTACGCCCTCCAGAACGACGAGCGGTTTGGCATCTGGGGCGGCCTCAGCGAACGCGAGCGGCGCAAGCTGCGCCGACGCGCCGGCTGAAGCGATTCCCCGGATACGTGCGCGCCCTGCCGCGCCGCCCCACGCGCACCCGTAGGCTGACCCCGTCATGCCCGCCCGTGTCCAAGCCGTCCTCGTCGTCCGCGTCGACGAGCACGTCCCCGTCGACCTGCATCTGAGCCGCACGCTCGCCGCCCTGGCGGCGCAGCGCCGGCCCGTCGACGCGATCAGCGTCGTCGTGTGCGGCTCCGACGACGAAGTGACACGGGTGCTCGCCGACAGTGACGTGGACCACGTCGTCACCGCCCCCCGGGCGACGACGTACGGGCGTGCCCTCGGGCTCGTCGCCGACCGGATCGATGCCGACGCGGTATGGTTGCTCGCCCAGGACACGGCCGCCGAGCCGGCGACGCTGGCGCGACTGGCGGCGGCATTGGAGGCGTCGGCGACCGTGGCGATCGCAGCGCCCAAGCTGGTGCGGTGGGACGATCGCAGCAGGATCGTCTCGTTCGGTGTCACGATGACCCGGGGCGGACGCGCCGCCGTTCTCGCCGCCGGGGAACTGGATCAGGGTCAGCACGACGGCAACGAGGACGTCCTGGGCGCGGACGTGCGCGGACTGCTGGTTCGTGCCGACGTCTGGCGAGCCCTGGCCGGCCTCGACCCGGCGCTGGTCGCCGACGCGGGCCTCGACCTGGGCGTGCGTGCGCGGCTCGCGGGCCATCGAGTGGTACTCGCCCCCCACGCGCGCGTCGCTGTCGCCGACGACGCCGTCGCCGCTCCGCCCGCCGGGCGCACCGCCCTCGACCGGGTGCGCGCCGCCTTCGCCGAGCGCGCGGCCCAGCTGCACCGCCGGCTCAGCTACGCACCGCTGGCCGTCGTCGGACTGCAGTGGCTCGCCATCCTGCCAGTGGGGTTGTGGCGCGTGGTCGCCGACCTCGTCGCCAAGCGGCCGCTGCGCATCGCCCCCGACCTGGCCGCCGCCGTCGTCGTGTTCGCGCGTCCCGACGCCACGGTGCGGTCGCGGTCGCGCATCCGCCGGAATCGGGCGACCGGCTGGTCGCAGCTGGCTCCGCTGCGGATCACGCGGGAACAGCTGAAACAGCGGCTCGGTGCCGATCGCGGCGGCGCCGCGGACGGGCGCGAGGAAGCACACTTCTTCGCGCGCGGCGGCGCGTGGGTCGTGCTCGCGTTCCTGGTGGCCTCGGTCGCCGCCTTTCCCGCGCTGCTGGCGTGGCCGGTCCTCGGCGGCGGCGCCCTGGCGCCGCTGCGATCCACGGTGCTCGGGCTGTGGAATGACGCGGCATACGGCAATCGACCGCTGGGATGGTCCACGATCGGCCCCGCGGACCCGTTCTCCGGGGTCATCGCGGTGCTCGGTTCGCTGTCCCCGTGGGAACCCTCCCGGGCACTGGTCATCCTCTGGATCCTGGCGCTGCCGCTCGCGGCGCTCGGCGGATGGTTCGCGGCCAGTCGGCTCACCGCCAGCGGGGGGCTGCGGGCCGTGGCGGGCATCGCGTGGGCGCTGGCGCCGACCTTCCTGTGGAGCCTCACCGACGGTCGCCCCGCCGGCGTGATCGCCCACCTCGTGCTGCCCTGGCTCTTCTCGGCGGCGGCGGTCGCGCACCGATCCTGGGCGGGCGCGGGACTGGGTTCGCTGTGCGCCCTCGTCGTCCTCGCCTGCGCTCCCTCCCTCGCCCCGGCACTGGTCCTGCTGTGGGTCGTCGCGATGATCCTGTCGGTGCTGTACCGACACGGGCAGGGGCTCGCGAGGACGGCCTGGCTGCTCGTTCCGAGCATTGCCGTGTGGGCACCGCTCATCCTGCACCGGCTCCGCGAGGGCGACCTGTGGTCGTTGCTGGCCGACCCGGGTGTCCCGGCCCCCGTCGATCAGCCCACCGGCCTGTTCGAGCGGACCGCGCGGGCCGCCGGTTTTCCGACCGTCGACCCCGGCGGCTGGGCGAGCCTGGTCGGCCCGGACGCGCCCACGTGGTGGGTCGTGCTGCTGGTGGTGCCGCTGGCGGTCCTCGCGGGAGCGGCCGTGTACACCGATCGGCCCGTCGTGGCGGGGGTGCTGCTGTTGACGGCGCTGCTCGGAGTGACGACGTCGCTGTGGGGCGCGGGGCAGGTGCTGTCGGCGACCGCGGCGACACCGGTCTCGCTCTCGCCGGGACCGTCGCTCAGCCTGACCTGGGCGGGGATGACGGCGGCGGCGATCCTCGCGCTGCAGGCAGTGCCGGTGCCGCGACGCGCCCGCATCCTGGCAGCCGTCGTCACCGTCACCGCGATCGCGGTCGTCGCGCTTCCGTCGATGACGGCGATGACGCGGGGCACCGCCGCGCTGCAGAACGGGCCCGCCAGTACCCTTCCGGCATACGTCGAAGCCGAGGGCAGCGGCGGCCGGGGAGAGGGGACCTTCCTCCTCCGGCCCCAGCAGGACGGATCGCTCGCGTCGACGATCGTATGGGGAGGAACGCAGACTCTCGGCGGGCAGACGACACTGATCTCGGCGGCGACGGCCCCGACGACCGTCGATCGCCAGGTCGCGCGCCTGACCGCCGACCTGTCGGTCGGTTCCGCCTCCGATGTCATCGCGGCGCTGGCCGAGCACGGCATCGGGGTCGTCGTGCTGACCTCGCCGCAGACGGAGACGGATGCCGCACGGGCGACCCGGGCGGCGACGCAGGCCGCGCTCGATCAGCGCGACGGGCTCGATCATGTCGGCGAGACCGGCGACCGTGTGCTGTGGCGCGTCACGGATGACGTGGTGCCTCGGAGGACCTCCGCGGACGTCACCGACACGGCCCGGACTGTCGGGATCTTCCAGGCGGCTGCGGTGCTGATCGCGATCCTCCTGGCCCTGCCGACCGCCCACAGCCGTTCGGCGGACCGTCGTGCCCCCCGCATCGTCGGGTTGAGCGGCGGGCGGGGGCGATGACCGTGAACTGGTGGCACATCGGCGCCCGGGCGGCGGCGCGGACCGTCGCGGTCGGCGTTGTCGTGGCCGCTGCGGCGATCGCTGTGGTGACACCGTGGCCCGCCGTGGAACGCACGCCGATCTCGGTGACGGCGCTCCCCGAGCCATCGACCTCGTTGCTGGCCTGCTCCGGATCGTTGCTGGCACTGGGCCGCGAGGCGACCGAGGCGGCCGGCCTCACCGCGGCGGCCGCGCAGGACGTCGTGGTCGGCACCGCGTCCGGCGACATCGACACCGAGCCGGTGCTGCTCGATCCCGTCGACGTCGTCGACGCGACCGGACCGGCGACCTTCGTCGCCGAGCCGGTCGAGCGCGTGCGGACGGACATCGCGGCGGCGGGCTCGTCGCGGGTGGCCGCCGAGGACCTCAGCGGTTTCGCCGCCTCGGCGTGCACGGCACCGCGGCTGGAGTCCTGGCTCGTCGGCGGGAGTGGCGACACCGGCGCGGCCGACCTGCTCCTGCTCGCGAACCCCGGCGACGTCGCCGCAGAGGTCGAGGTCTCGGTGTTCGGCGGCGCCGGGCGCACGGAGCCGGAAGCCGGGGCGGGGATCGTCGTGCCGGCGGGGACGCAGCGCGCGATCCCGCTCGCCGCGCTCGGCATCGACGAGTCGTCACCGAGCATCCGGGTCACCGCCACCGGTGCGCCCGTCAGCGCCACGTTGCAGACGAGCATCGTGCGGACGCTGGTTCCCGGAGGCGTCGACGTCGTGGGGGCCACTGCGCCTCCCGCGCTCACACAGGTGATTCCAGGGGTGACGGTCACGCGGGCATCCGGACAGGCGGGCGCGAGCAACGCGACCACGGTCGTACGGGTGCTGGCTCCCTCGGAGGCGGCGGAGGCGACCATCGTCGTCCGGCAGGCACGCGGGGCCGGTCGGGTCGTCGACTCACGCACGGTGTCGCTGGCGGCCGCCGTTCCGCTACAGCTCGAGGTCGACGGTCTCCCGCTGGGGTCGTACACGGTCCGCGTCGAAGCGACCGCTCCTGTGGTCGCGGCGGTATGGGAGGCGACCGGGTTCGGGGAGGGGTCCGACTTCGCCTGGTACACGGCCGCCGAGCCGCTGACGGTACCGAGCCTCGCGGTGATCGCACCGGGACCTTCCCCGACGCTGGCCATCACCAACGACGGTGCCGATGACGCCGTCGTGAAGGTGATCGCCGAGGCCGGTACGGGCCGGGTCACGGAGGTGACGGTGCGGGCCGGTGCGGCCACCGGCATCCGGATGCGCGGCGGTGCGGCGTACGCGCTGTCGACCGACGCGAGCGAGGTGCGTGCCGTCGTCGGCTATTCGGCATCCGGGGCGCTCGCCGGCTACCCGGTGAGTCCGGCGGATGCGGCGGCACCGGCGGTGCGGGTTTTGGTCCAGTAGCTCGCGGGTGCTCAGAAACGGAATCGCTCCGGCCCGAGATCCCAGGGGTCTCGGCCGAGGTATTCCGCGGCGGCGCGGAAGACGCAGCTCTCGACGTGCATGCGGCGATGGATGTCGTCGTGACGGTGCAGCCGCGCGAGCCGTTCGATGGGGAGGCGGTACAGGACGATGCGTCCCCGCGTGGTGTCGGCGAGCCACCGGGGGATACTGCCGTCGGTGGCGGCGGGCATGCCCGCCACGTCGAACTGCACGTCGCGCAGTTCCGGCCAAGCCGAACGCAGGAACTCGACCGCCGTGCGAACGGCGAGCTCGAACCGGTCGGCGCGGGTCTCCAGGGGCGGCAACGGCGGCCGCACGACGGCGCTGCGTCCCTCGCGTCCGTGCCGCCCGTGCCGGCCGGGGCGATGGGAGCGCACCATCGGACGAGGGCGGCGCCTCATCAGGAGGACATCTCAGGCATGAGGCCATCTTAGGCGGCGCGGCCGGCTTAGGCGGCGCGGCCGGTCGGGCGGGGAGGGATGCGGGGGTGGGAGTGGCGTGTCGGGAGGTGGGCACCGAATGGTGAACACCCGGGGGGTGGCCCGACCGGCGGCGCGGCGTACCGGCGGTGGCCCGCGGCGCCGGTACCGTGATCGTGATGCGCGAGAGACTGTGTTCCAAGGTGGGCTGTTCCCGGGAAGCGGTGACCACCCTCACCTTCGACTACGGCGACCAGATGGCCGCCATCGGGCCGCTGGGGGGCGGCGACGATCCGCACGCCCACGACCTGTGCGCGTCGCACACCGACCGGTTGTCGGTGCCCAAGGGTTGGATCGTGGTGCGCCACGAGACCCTGCGGACCTGACGTGGCCTCAGCGCTCCGGGAACCCCCGGGGCGCATCGGCGGTACCGGTCACCAGCGCGTCCACGCGCTGCTGCTGCAGCGTCAAAGCGGCGTACTCGCGCTCGCGCCGCAGCGCGACCACACCGCGCAGGAACGTCTCCGGGTCGGCCGGCGGCACCGGCGAGACGAATGGGCGCGCCTCGGCTGCGATGCGCTCAGCGGCCCGTGCCCGGGCTGGCGGATCCAGCGTCGCGGCCCCCCGCACGAACTGGCCCGCCCGTCGGGCGAGTCGGTCGGGCAACGGTCCGATGTCGGCCACCTGCGCCCAGCCGGCCAACGCCGCAGGGATTCCTCCGGCGGGCGGGGGAAGGCGCGGCGCCCGCGTGCGTTCGGCGTAGGTTCCGGCGATGAGGTCGCCCAGGCGCTGCGATCGCGGCGTGAACGCCCCCACGACGCCGGCGATTCCGCCGAAGGTCATCCAGACCTCCAGCACCCCGACCAGCGCGCGGATGAACGCCTGGCGAAAACCGGATGCCCCGCCGTCGGTGCGGACGATCCTGGCGCCGACGGCGAGTTTGCCGACGCTGCGGCCTCGGGTGACGGTCTCGACCGTGGTCGGGAGGATGACCGTGATGAACACCATCAGTGAGATCACGATGATGGTGGTCACTTCCGCGACGGCGAAGATGCTCTCGTCGACCCAGAGGATGACGGCGATGAACAGCAGGGCGAAACCGATCGAGACCGCGATGTCGATGGCCGTGCCGACCACGCGCATGAAGTAGCCGACCGGCTGCACATCGAGGGCGACGGCTTCGCCGGTGAGGATCTCATCCTGGGCGATCTGGGCCAGCGGTGGAGCGCCGGCGGATGCGGGTACGGAAGAGACCATGGGTACAGTGAAACACATGGACCTTGACGCGCTCTCCGCCGCGCGCAGCGCCGAGTGGGAACGACTCGACACGCTCGGTCGCGTCCGCCGCCTCTCCGGCGCGGAGGCCGACGAACTGGTCGAGCGTTACCGTGCCGCCTCCGCGGACCTGGCCGACATCAAGACATCCGCGGGCCGCAGCATCGAGGGCGACCGGTTGTCGACGCTGCTGGCCCGGGCCCGGCTTCGGCTGACCGGAACGTCCGACTCGGTCCTGCGCCAGATACCGCGCTTCTTCGTGCTGCAGCTGCCGGCGGCGCTGTACCGTCTGCGGTGGACCACGCTGGTGATCGCGGTCGCCTTCGTCGCCATCGCGACCCTCGCCGCCGTGTGGATCTCCCGCGACGCTCAGGCGCTCGCCGCGCTGGCGCCCCAGGCGCAGCTGGAGCATTACGCCGACACCGAGTTCGCGGAGTACTACAGCGAGAACCCTGCGGCGGTGTTCGCGGGCACGGTGTGGACCAACAACGCCTGGATCGCCGCGCAGTGCGTCATGTTCGGCATCACCGGCGTGTGGCCGCTCATGGTCATCATGCAGAACGCCGTGGGGATCGGCACCGCCGGCGGCGTGCTGTTCGCGTTCGACCGGGGTGACGTCTTCCTGCTGTACATCGCCCCCCACGGGCAACTCGAACTCACCTGCATCTTCGTGGCCGCCGCCGCCGGCCTGCACGTGTTCTGGGCCTGGGTGGCGCCCGGCCCCCGCAGCCGCGCCCACGCGCTCGCCGAGGCCGGCCGATCGCTGGCGACGGTGGCCATCGGCCTCGTGTTCGCCCTGGCCGTGGCTGGGATCGTCGAGGGCTTCGTCACGGCGCAGCCGTGGCCCTGGCCGGTCAAGATCGGGCTCGGCACCCTCGCGTTGGCCGCCTTCCTGGTCTACATGCTCGTCGTCGGGCGCGCCGCGGCCCGGCAGGGGGAGACCGGCGACCTGACCGAGTACGAGGCGGGAACCCCGCGGTTGGTCGTCGGCTGACGCACCCGCGAGGTCACGCCGCTCACAACAGCCCGTTCGCCTTCAGCGCCAGAGAGCGGTCGGCGACGCGCGGCGGCAACTCGTCCGCGGGCGCCGTGATCGCCTCACCGCTGGCGCGCCGGACGGCCGCGGCGACCCGCTCGGCGTCGCGCGCCGCCCGTTCCTGAGCCGCGTCCAGGTACACGTCGTCGGCGACCGCGCCCGCGGGAGGTCGTTCGCGCAGGTCGGTGGCCGTCCCCACCAGCACGTGCGTGTCGCCACGCATCGCCGCGAAGGACCCGAGGAAACCGCGCGCCGCATCCGGGGAGTCCTGCGCGGTCAGCAACACCACGAGGGACGGGCGGGACGTCAGCGTCGCGATCTGGGCGATCGCGGCGGTCCAGTCGGTGTCGATCAGCTGCGGTTCCACCGGGGCCATCGCCTCCACCATCGCCGGCAGCAGTCGCGCGCCGTCGGTGCGGGTCACCCTGCCACGCAAGAGGCGGTCGAACAGGATGAGGTGGATGTGGTCGCCGGCGCGCGCGGCGAGCGCGGCCAGGAGCAGCGAGGCCTCCATGGCCGCATCGAGGCGCACGCCATCGCCCACGCGGGCCGCCGAGGTCCGTCCGGTGTCGATGACGATGACGACGTGGCGGTCGCGCTCGGGGCGCCACGTGCGCAGCATGGTGGTGCCGGCGCGGGCGGTGGCGCGCCAGTCGATGGAACGTACGTCATCCCCGCGGACGTACTCGCGCAGGCTGTCGAACTCGGTCCCGGCCCCACGCACCTGCACGCTGGTGTTGCCGTCGAGCTCGCGCAGCCGGGCGAGCCGCGAGAGCAGGTGCCGCCGGGAACGGAACGGCGGGAGCACCCGCAGCGCACCCGGCGCCTCGAGGGCCGCCTGCCGGCCCGCGAGACCGAACGGCCCGAACGTGCGAATGGCCACGAACCCGGTGCGCAGCTCCCCCCGGCGCCGCGGATGCAGCGGGATGACGACCGCGCGGCGCTCGCCGGGCGGGATCGTCACCTGCGGCCGGGCGGAGGGGGCTCCCGCGGTGGGTTGCCAGCCGTCGCGCACCCGGCCGCGGAGGATCCGTGCGCCGGTGTTGTGGAGTAGCAGCCGCGTGGTCACGCGCTCGTCGCGCAGGGCGCGGGCCGGGATGTCGCGTTCGACCCGCACCGCTTTCGGGTCGGCGGACTGCGCGATGTCCACACCCGCCACCAGAACGCACAGGGCGAGCCATCCGCCGGTCACCGCCCACGCGGGAACGCCCGCCGCCGACAGCAGGACGACGGGCACGACGCCCAGGCCGATGACGAGGGCGAGACGGCCGGTCAGGTGCATGATCAGATCGGGACGCGGGTCTGCTGGACCACGGAGGTCAGGACCGCGTCGACCGAGACGCCCTCCAGTTCCGCTTCGGGCCGCAGCCGCAGCCGGTGCCGCCACGTCGGGACGAGCATCGTCTGCACGTGGTCCGGGGTGATGGCCGGGTATCCGCCGAGCCACGCCCACGCCTTCGCGGCCGCCAGCAGCGCCGTCGAGGCGCGCGGGCTCGCGCCGAGCTGGACCGAAGGGGCCTGCCGGGTGGCGCGGGCGAGGTCCACGACGTACCCCAGCACGTCCTGGGATGCCGTGACTTCGGCAACGGCTCGCTGGGCGTCACGGATCTCTTCGGCGCCGACGGTGGGCTGGACCCCGGCCGTGTCGAGGTCGCGCGGGATGAAGCCGTCGGCGTGGCGCCGGAGGACATCCAGTTCACCCTCGCGCGAGGGTAGGTCGATCACCAGCTTCAGCAGGAACCGGTCGAGCTGTGCTTCGGGGAGCGTATAGGTGCCCTCGTGCTCGACCGGGTTCTGGGTCGCGGCGACCAGGAACGGTTCCGGGAGGGGACGGGTGACGCCGTCGGCGGACACCTGCCGCTCTTCCATGGCTTCCAGGAGCGCGGCCTGCGTCTTGGGGGGCGTGCGGTTGATCTCGTCGGCGAGCAGGACGTGGGTGAACACCGGACCGGCGCGGAACTCGAACTCGCCGGTGCGCGCGTCGTAGACGAGCGAGCCGGTGACGTCTCCGGGCATCAGGTCGGGCGTGAACTGGACGCGCGTGGTCTCCAGACCGATCGCTCTGCTGAATGCGCGCACCATCAGCGTCTTGGCGACGCCCGGGACGCCCTCCAGCAGCACGTGGCCACGGGCCAGGAGCGCGATCAGCAATCCGGTGACCGCGCCGTCTTGCCCGACGACGGCTTTGCCGACTTCGAGGCGGACGCGGTTCATCGCCGATCGCAGATCGGTGTCGGCCGGGTGGGTCATGACGGGTTCCTTGCGGGTCGGGAGCCGGCCGTCCGGGCAGGCTCGTGTCGGTCGTCGACGGCGGGCGCGCTACGCGCCATTCGTGTTCGTGGGCGGTCTGTCGGGGCGTACGACGTGGGTGACGGTGTTCTCCAGGGATCGCAGCCGATCGGCCAGATCGACCAGGTCGCGATCGGTGGGCACCGGGTCGGTGAGGAGGATGCCGCGGATCATGCCGGCGTCGGCACCGAGTCGTGCGGCTGCCGCGTCGGAGATCTCGGTCGCGGAGGCCGCCGGGCCCAGTCCGAGCAGGCGGGAGAGGCGGCGGAGCGTGCCGATCCGCACCTGGTCGGCGGCGTGTGTCGGGTCGGCGGCGCGGGCGTACAGGCGCGCGCGGCCCTCCGTCGTCTCGGCGGTGCGCACCGTGACGGGCAGGTTCTCGGCCACCAACGGGCCGAACCGGCGCCCGCGCCACACCGCCGCGGCGATGCCCGACAGCAGCAGCAGGATGATCGCCGGCGTGACCCACGCGGGGGTGAGTTCGGCGAGCGTGGGTGGAGCGACGACGTCGGCACTGTCGCCGATGCTCGGCAGGTACCAGACGACACGGGCGTGCCGGCCGAGCAGATTCACCCCGAGGGAGGCGTTGCCGTCGGTGGCGAGGAACGCGTTCGTGATGACGGCGGAGCCGTCGAACGCGACGACGCGGCCGCGGCCCCGGTCGGCCGTGAGGAGCCCGAAGCCGTCGCCGGACGGGTAGCACCGGGTGGCGGAGGCGGGGGCGGAGTAGACGGTGCCGACGGTGGCCGGCCCGGCGCGCTCGGCATCCGGCAGGGCGCACCCGGGCGCGACGGGACTCCCCTCCGCCAGGCCCGACGGCGCGGCGTCGAAGGCGAGGCGCACGTCCCGCGTCTGCGGGCGGAGGAGGACCACGTCGGCGGCGGAGTCGAGCAACTCGGTCACGTCCCGGTCGCTCAGCGGCGCGGTGTCACCGACAACGAGCGTGACGTCGGCGCCGTCGCCGACCGCGGCCTCGCGCCCGGCACGGTCGACGGCGACGGTGACGGCGACGCCGTGGTCCTCGAGGATCTGAGTGATGGCCCGGCTGCCGTCGTCGCCGGGATTGTCGGGGTCGAGCATCCCCTGCGTGGGCATCTGCGCCAGGCTTGAGAAGACGGCCACGGCGGCGCCGATGATGACGATGCCCAGCCCGATCCCGATCCAGGCCAGCGCGGAACGCTCCCGCGTGCGCGTCGCGGTCGTCGCGGTCATGCCGTGACCAGGGGGCTCAGTGCGGGCGTGGCGCGGGCGAGCCGGTCATCGAGGTCGGCGACGCTCCGGTAGCCGTCCGGGGTACCCGGGCGGCGAAGGTAGCGCACATCGTCGAACGTGTCGGCGCCGCGTTCCAGCGCGGCGCGCTCGGCGGGGAAGGCGGTGGCGGCGCTGCGGGCGAACCGGTGCACGGTCGTTCCCGGTTCCGGGTCGATCACGGTGCGTTCCGCGAGAGCGCGCGCGAGTGCACGGAAGCGCAGCACGATGGCGTTGTCCCAGTCGCCGCGTTCCGCGGCGGCGCGGGCATCGGCGCGGATCTCCTCGGACGGGCGCTCGTCGGTCTCGCCGAACAGCTCCAGGGGCGCGCGGGAGCGGGCGACACCGCGCGGCTTGCCCCAGATGACGATCGCCAAAACGATGACGGCGATCACGACGGCGATCGCGATGACCGCCAGCCACGGACCCCACGAGGGCGGGGCATCGCCGGAGAAGAGGGAGCCGAGAAAGTCGCCCACCGCCTGGGCGGCGCGGTCGAACGGCGTGGGCTGGGCGTCTTGGTACACCGCCCGTGACAGCTCCTTCTCCGCCCATTCGCGCGCCTCGTCGCCGTCGGGAGTCAATGCGGGGATCGCGGCGAGGGTCCTCACGACGGCCCCGTGGGCGGGGTCCACCGCGTGTCCGGCGAGGGCTCCTCGGCCGGCGGGGGCGTGGTGGCTGGCAGCGGCGGCGTGGTGGCGACCGCCGCAGGGTACGGGGGCGGCGGCGGGTACCCCGCCGGTGCCTGTCCGGGCGAGGGGGGAGCGGCGGCAGTGTACGGCGGGGGGTAGGCCGCGCCGTACGGCGGAGGGGCGGCGGCGCCAGCGGGCGGGGGCGCGTACCCGGGGCGTGGAGCGGTCGTGCGCGGTGCGATCACGCGGCCGATGTGCTGCCGGTACGGGTCGGGGAGATCGGTGACGCCGTCGTCGCGCGCGTCGACGTAGGCCAGGAGGTCCAGGTCCAGGCCCTCGTGGCGCATCCGGCAGTCGATGTAGATGAGCGCGGTGGCGGTCGAGGAGACCACGATGGCGACCGATTGGATGAGCACGACGATGACCTGCACGATCAGCAGCGAGATGAGCATCCCGATGACGGCCGCCGTCTGGTTCTCCCCGGTGGGTGAGAGCAGACCCCCGAACAGCCCGACCCCCAGGGACACCGGTGTCGAGATCGCCTGGGCCAGGATCGCGAAGGAGACCTGGACGATGAGCCACACGCCCAGCGTCACCCAGAAGCGCCCGCGCGTGAGCGTCCACGAACGGGCGACGGCGCGCCGGATGGTCGTCTGTTCCAAGACCATCACGGCGGGGACGAGCAGGAGCTTGACGGTCAGCCACAGCGTGAGCGGGACCGCCCCCAAGATCACCATGACGATCACCGGCGTCACCCAGACACCGATCGCCATGCCGGCCAGGACGAGCAGAGCGAACACGGCGAGCCCCGCGATGGTGATCGCGGTGAGCAGCATCAGCGCGTATCCGATGATCCGCCAAGCCACCGGGCGCACCCGGACCCACAGTCGGCGCAGCGACATCCGTTCGGAGACGGCGGCGTGGGCGACTTCGTTGACGACCACCGCCTGGACGACGACCCCCACCGCGGTGCCCGCGATCGAGAGGATGACCGAACCCACGACCACGAGGGCGACCGAGCCGGCCGCAACTGCGTCGTAGTCCGGCGACCCCGGCGACATCGTCGCCACGCGCGAGATCGCGAAGATGGCCAGCCCCGTGATCGCGGCGAACGTCAGGATCGCCGTCGCGGCGGTGACCGGGAGGGCGAACCCGAGCAGCACCTTGGGGTTCTGGCGCAGCGCGGTGAACGACCGCCCGAGGATCGTGCCGAAACCGAGTGGACGTAACGGAATGATCCCGGGTCGTGTCGCCGGTTTCCAGGCCGGGTAAGTCGTCACGGAGCGCTCCCTCTTGCTCTCATGGGGGTGGTTCTATCGTGACACATGGGCCGGAGGGGCGATCGGGGAACGTGTGCGCGGGCTCCCGCCGCCGCCGCTGGGTGTCGGTTACGCTGGGGTCGGGCGCGCTGTGGGCGCCCGCATCGGTACCCGAAGAACGAGTGGGTCATATGGCTTCCCGCATCCTCGTCGTCGACGACGACACGGCACTGGCCGAGATGGTCGGCATCGTGTTGCGCACGGAGGGGTTCGAGCCCGTGTTCTGCGCCGACGGGGCGGCGGCCGTGGACATGTGGCGGGCCGAGCACCCCGATCTGGTGCTGCTGGACCTCATGCTCCCGGGGATGGACGGGATCGAGATCTGCAGCCGCATCCGAGCCGAGTCCGGTGTGCCCATCATCATGCTCACCGCGCGGACCGATACGGCCGATGTCGTGCGCGGACTGGAATCGGGCGCCGACGACTACATCGTCAAGCCGTTCAACCCCAAAGAGCTCGTGGCGCGCATCCGCACCCGCTTGCGGCCGGTCGCCACCGCCGACAGCGAGGTCCTCCGCATCGGCGACCTCATCATCGACGTATCGGCGCACGAGGTGCGACGCGGCGACGAGGTCATCATGCTGACGCCGCTGGAGTTCGAGCTGCTGGTGGCGCTGGCATCCAAGCCGCAGCAGGTGTTCTCGCGTGAGATGCTCCTGGAGCAGGTGTGGGGCTACCACTACAAGGCCGACACCAGACTGGTGAACGTGCACGTGCAGCGGCTGCGCGCGAAGGTCGAGCTCGACGCCGAGAACCCCCGCATCGTGACGACCGTCCGCGGTGTCGGGTACCGCGCCGGCGCGGTGGCGTGAGCCCGACCGGAGGCGCACGGTGACCGACGCGACCTCCGCCGCCCACCCCGTCGTCGCGAGTGGGCCGTGGCGGCGCTGGCGGGATCGCATCGTGTATTCCTGGCGGCGCTCGCTGCGGTTTCGCACGATGGTGGTCACGCTCGGTCTGACCGTGGTGACGATCGTCGTGGCGGTCGTGTGGATGGCGCTGGCGATTCAGAACGACCTCTTCGATTCCCGGGTCACCCAGGTCAAGGAGGCTGCGGGGCGTGCCACGGTGTCCGCGCAGGCGCTGCTGGATGCCGCGGTTCCCGAGGGCGACCCGGCGGAGCTGGACCGGCTGATGACCGCGGTCAAGGATTCGATCTCGCGGCAGGCCGCCAGCGACACGATCGCGATGTTCCGCATCTCGGGGGAGCCGTCGGCGATCGCCCCGCAGGACTTCGAGCAGGGCCGTTGGCGGATGGGGCAGCTCACCGACGGTCTGCGCGACACGGTGCGCCGTGACGACGAACAGCAGTGGTGGCAGTCGATCGCCATCACGACCGAGGACGGTTCGACCATCCCCGGGGTCGTGGTGGGGCAGCAGCTGAGTTTCCCGGAGGTCGGCGCGTACGAGCTGTATGTGGCGTACGACCTCGAGTCGGAGTCGCAGACGCTGCAGTTCGTGCAGGTCACGTTGTGGACGGTGGGGGTCGCGCTCGCGGTGCTCATCGGGGCCATCCTCTGGTTCGTGCTGCGGTCGGTGACCGCGCCGATCGCGCAGACCGCCGAGACGAGCGCCCAGTTGGCCGGCGGCGACCTCGCGGTGCGGATCCCGGTGGTCGGTGAGGACGAGTTCGCGACACTCAGCCGGTCCTTCAACGCGATGGCCGACAGCATCGAGTCGCAGATCAAAGAGCTCGCGGAGCTCTCGCTCGTGCAGCAGCGTTTCGTGTCGGATGTGTCGCACGAACTGCGCACCCCGCTGACCACGATCCGCCTCGCCAGTGACATGCTCCACGACAAGCGCGAGACGTTCGATCCGGCGACGGCGCGAGCGGCCGAACTGCTTCACGAGCAGGTGCAGCGGTTCGAGACGTTGCTGACCGACCTCCTGGAGATCAGCCGCTACGACGCCGGATCGGTGCAGCTGGACCTCGAAGCGACCAGCCTCGCCCATCTCGCGGAGGACGTGATCGCCTCGATGGGGCAGCTGGCCGAGCAGCACGGGACCGACGTGCGGCTGGTCGCGCCGGGAGGGTATTCCACCGTGGACATGGATCCGCGCCGGGTGCGGCGCATCGTGCGCAATCTGCTCGGCAACGCCATCGAGCACAGTGAGGGCCGTCCGATCGTGGTGACCGTCGACAGCGATTCCCGCGCCGTCGGGCTGGGGGTGCGTGACTTCGGCCTGGGGATGGATGCGGAGCAGGTCGACCGGGTGTTCGATCGGTTCTGGCGCGCCGACCCGTCGCGGAAACGGACGATCGGCGGCACCG
This sequence comes from Microbacterium sp., assembly GCF_047972865.1. Classification (GTDB taxonomy): domain Bacteria; phylum Actinomycetota; class Actinomycetes; order Actinomycetales; family Microbacteriaceae; genus Microbacterium. The sequence continues at coordinate 7,740 of NZ_JBKEAY010000211.1, read as the reverse complement.
GGCTGGGGCTGTCGATCGCGCTCGGTGACGCGCGCCTGCACGGCGGGGCGATCGAGGTGTGGTCCGAGCCGGGCCGCGGCACCAACTTCGTGCTGACGCTGCCGCGGGGACCGGCCGGCACCGGCGGGTCCTTCCCGGTGCCCACCGGCCCCGGGGACAGCGGGCCGCTGGAGGATCTCGGTCTCGCGGCCAGCGTCATCCTTCCGGCCCCCGTGAACGGACGGGAATCGTGAGTGCCCGTCGCGCCGCCGTCACGGCGATGGTCGGGGCCCTGCTGGTGGTGCTGCTCACGGCGTGCGCGGGGCTGCCGGTGAGCGGCCCGGTCACGGCGGGCGGACCGATCGCCGACGATGACCGCGCTCAGCCGGACTTCTCGTTCGTGCCGGACGGCCCCTCCCCGGAGGCCACGCCGGAGCAGATCGTCGAGGGGTTCATTCTGGCCGCATCCGGTTCGCGGGACAACTGGCGCATCGCGCGGGAGTTCCTCGCCACGGACTATCAGGACCAGTGGCAGCCCGGGACGGGGGTGATCGTGTACACCCCCGGCACGCGGTCCGCGGTGCGTCGGGCAGGCGAGGCCGAGTTCGAGCTCACGGTCACGACGGAAGCGACCGTGGACGCGTCCGGCGTGTACACGGTCGCGTCCGATCGCGACGTCTCGCTGTCGTACCGGTTGGCGGAGGACGACGACGGACAGTGGCGGATCACCGCGGCGCCGGACGGCATCGTGCTCGACGCGAACCGGTTCGCGTCGGTGTTCGCCGCCTACTCGTTGATGTTCTTCGACCCGAGCGGCGAGTACCTCGTCCCCGACGTACGGTGGTTCCCGGTGACGAACTCGGCCACCAGCATCGCCGTCGCTCTCGTGGACGGCGGGCCCAGCCCGGCGCTGGCCGACGCCGTGCGCACTGCGTTCACGGATGCGGCTCGGCTGGAGCGCTCCGCAGTGCCGGAGCGTTCCGGTGTCGCCGAGGTGGCACTGCAATCGGGCGCGCTGGACCTCGACCAGCGCGTGCTGGACCGCATGCAGACGCAGTTGACGGCGAGCCTGGCCACCGCGGGCGTCCAGGGTGTCGAGATGGTCGTGGACGGTGCCCTGCTCCCGGCCACGGGCGTCCAGACGCGCAGCACGCGGGTCGATTCCCGCGCGTTGGTGAGCGCCGGCGGCGAGTTCGGCTTCCTCTCCGTCGACGAGGTGGAACCGATCGGCGAGCTGTCCGCCGCGGTCAGCGCCCACGAACCGACCGCTGTTGAGATCGATGCCGAGGGGCGGGATGCCGCCGTGCGCACCGCCGACGGAACGGTCGTGCGGGTCTCCGCCGACGGCGGGCAGACGTGGCAGCTCGACGATCGACCCGGACTGATCCCACCGACTCTGGACACGTGGGGGTGGGTGTGGTCCGTTCCCACGGACGATCCCGCGGCGGTCGTGGCGTATGACGCGGCGGGTGCGCCCCGTCGCGTGGAGGGGGCGTGGCCCGGCGCGACTAGGATCGCCGCGATGCGCGTGTCGCGCGATGGGGCGCGGGTGGCGGCACTCGTGCGTGATGGCGAACGGTACGCGGTCTGGGTGTCGGCGATCGCGCGTGACGACGAGGGTGCGCCGGTCGAACTGGGTGACCGCACGGTGATGGCGACGCTCGACGGCGACGGCGTCGCGCTGTCGTGGCTCGGATCGTCGCGTGTGGTCGCGGTGACCATGACCGATTCGGAAGCGGTCGTGACCGAGCAGGGATTCGGGGGCACGGGGGACCGGTGGCGCGTCCCCGCTGAGGTGGTCGCGGTCGCGGGCGGAAATCAAACCGGGTCGGTGCGGCTGCTCACCGCGACCGGCGACCTCTACCAGCAGGTGAGCGGCTCCTGGAGCCTGGAGAAGGCCGAGGTGTCGGTGCTGGGGATGCCGCGCGGCCTGCCCCGCTGACTCCTCCACACCCTCGATCGTCACCCGCGTTTCCCACGGGCGTGCTTCGGTGTGCCCGCGGCCGACCGCGGGCCGGAATCCTGGCGGCATGACCGTTCGACTGCCCCCGGCGTTGTCGCAGGCGCTGGCGCTCGTCTTCCCGGTGTCGTGCGCGGGCTGCGACGAGCCCGACGTGGAACTGTGCGCCGGGTGCCGTGACCGCTTGGTGGGTGCGCGGCAGGTCCGCCGGCTTCCCTCCGGGCTGGAGGTGCACAGCGCCGCCGTGTTCACGGGGGTCGTGGCGCGCGTTCTGCGCGCGTTCAAGGAGGAGGGACGTACCGCGCTGGCGCGTCCCCTCGGCGAGGCGCTGGCGACGGTCGTGTGCGACGACGCGGTCGTGGTCGCGGTGCCGTCGTCCCGGGCGGCACTGCGCCGGCGCGGGCACGCGGTCGCCGAACTGCTGGCGCGACGCGGCGGGCTGCGGCCCGCCCGTGTGCTCCGGTCGGTGCGGTCGACCGCCGACCAGCGGGGTCTGCGGCGCCGTGAGCGCGCCGAGAACGTCGCAGGAAGCCTCGAGGCGGTGCGCATCCGCGGCGCCCGCGTCGTGATCGTCGACGATGTCGTGACGACGGGGGCGACCCTCGACGAGGCGGCGCGCGCGCTTCGCGCCGCCGGTGCCGAGGTCGTCGGGGCGGCCACGGTGGCGGCGACCGTGCGCACTGATCGCATCGGCGACTCATCGGTGATTCATCGGTGACAGGACCGGTCTGCGGGGCTAGCGTGGGGGGAACATGAGGCGACTCGAAGGTCCGCCCTTGACCGGGTGGACCGGAATAAGGAGGTCAGGGATGGAAACCAGCATCGTCGGCGTGGGCGTGAGCATTTCGGATCGTTTTCGCGCCGTCACCGAGGAGAAGTCCGCCCGCGTCGAGCATCTCGCCCCCCGGGCGCAGCGGCTCGATGTCAAGGTCACCCACCGCGCGTACCACAACGGCAGGCGCGAGGAGGAGACGGTGGAGTTGACTCTCACCGGCAAGGGCCCGATCGTCCGGGCCGAGGCGGTGGACGGCGACAAGTTCGCCGCTCTCGATCTGGCCGTCGACAAACTCGCCGAGCAGTTGCGTCGCGCCAAGGACAAGCGCGTCGATCTGCGTAACCACCCCCGGGGTGCGAAGCTCGAGAAGGGCAGCGGCACCATCACCGGGATCGACGTCAAGCCGGCGACCGCGGACATGATCCGCGCCGTGTCCACCGGCGAGATCCCGCTCATCACCGGCAACGAGGACGAGGAGGGCTACACCCCCGTCGTCATCCGCACGAAAGAGTTCGACGCCGAGTGGATGTCGGTCGAAGAGGCCGTGGACCGCATGGAGCTGGTCGGGCACGACTTCTTCCTGTTCATCGACGTCCGTACCGACCGCCCCAGCGTGGTCTACCGACGCAAGGGCTGGGACTACGGGGTGATCTCGCTGACCACGACGGCGGCCCCCGAGGAGGAGCTGGCGTCCTCACGCCCTGACCGCACCTGCCCCGCGAGACGACAGCCGCGTCGTCGAGACGACCCGCATGACGCGCTGTCTCGAACCGGCGACTGTCGTCTCGCGGTTCGGGGGTGCGTCAGTCGAAGATGCCGTCCAGGATGCTGCCGATCACGAGGCCGCCGAGGATGCCGCCGGCCAGTCCGTTCCCGCCGCCGCCGTAGCCGCCTCGGCCGCCGCCCCACCCCTGGTCGGGCCGCGAGGAGTCGATGTCGCGCTGAGCCAGCTGCAGCGCCTCGGCGGCGAGCTGGCCGCAGCGGCGCGCGTCGGCCAGAACCCGCTCCCGGTCGTCTTCGCCGACGGGGCCGGCGGGCAGATCGAGCCGGATGCGCTCGGCCTCCGCGAGCCGGGTGCGTGCGTCGGCCCCGATCCAGCCGCGGTGACCGGCGATGACGCTGCGGGCGACACCGAGCTGACGGTCGGCGTCGTCGACGGCGTGCCGCACGTGCGCCTCGGGGATCACGGGGCGCGACGCGCGCTCGCGGGCCGCCTGGACCGCCGTGTCCAGTGCCGCGTTGGCTGCGCGGAGCCCGGTCAGCTCCGTGAACGGATCGGGCCGGTCACCGGCGGGCGTCAGCGTCCCCAGCGCCGTGTCGAGTTCGGCGGCGGCGCGTGCGACAGCCGGGCTCGACAGGAACGGGCGCGCGGCGACGAGGTCCTCCCGGGAGTCGTCGACGATCGCGGCGAGTGTCGTCTCGGCGCGCAGCGCCTCGATCTCGTAGGTGTCCACGGCCTCGACCAGGGTGTTCGCGCGTCGCGTCGCCTCGATCGCGGTCTCCAGGGCCAGATTGGCCTGCTCGCGTTGACCGTCGCCGCGCCGGCGGGTGGAGACGTCTGCGCCGTGTTCGGCGAAGTCGAGCAGTTGAGCGGCCTCGGCCGGGTTCCCGTCGATCTTGTGGAGCGCGGTGGCGGAGTAGCGTGCGCTCAGCCGGGTGAGGGTGGCCTCGAGCTCGGGAATCCGTTCGCGCATCCGCGCCACGTCGCGCTGGATGCCGTCGATGATCTCGGGAGCGCGACGCGCGCGGGCGATGGGTGCGGCGAGCGCTTCGGTGCGGTCGTCCAGCAGGTCTTCGGCCCACTCGCACAGTTGCACGATGCGCGCATTGCGGGTGCGGAGCTCTTCGGGTGTGTCGGGGATGTCGTCGTGGTTGAGCTGGTGCAGGTGGAACGCCTCGGCCAGGTGAGTGCGCACGGCCGCGAGGGCCTCGCGGAGGGGCTCGGTGGCCTCGTGTCCCAGCTCGATCTCCGCGTAGGCGAGTTCGTCGGAGGTCGTGCGGATGCGCTCATCGGCCTCGATGAGCACGGTACGGGCCTGCGTGCTCAGTTCGGTGTCTTCCGCTACGCGCTGTTCGCGTTCTCGTTTGCGCTTGCCCCAGAAACCGGCCATGTCACGATTCTAGGCTCCGCCTCGCCGCCGCCGCGTTCCGGTGTTACACAGGTCACGGACGGATAACATGGCTACGTGTGCCTGCGCGCGCGGGCGTGCCTGTCCGACCGACGACGGCACCTGACATGAGGAGAACTTCGTGGCCAATCCCCTCGAGAAACTGCTTCGCGCCGGCGAAGGGCGCGTCCTGCGGCGCCTGAAACAGGTCGCCAAGGCGGTCAACGCGCTCGAAGAGGAGTACGGGCACCTCACCGACGAGGAGTTGCGCGGCGAGACGACGGAGCTGCGCGCCCGCTACGAGGCGGGGGAGACCCTCGACAAGCTCATGCCGGAGGCCTTCGCCGCCGTCCGCGAGGCGGCCAAACGAACGCTGGGTCAGCGTCCCTACGACGTTCAGGTCATGGGGGGAGCCGCCCTGCACCTCGGCAACATCGCCGAGATGAAAACCGGCGAGGGCAAGACCCTCACGGCGACGTTCGCGGTCTACCTCAACGCGATCCCCGCCCGCGGGGTGCACGTGATCACCGTCAACGACTTCCTCGCCGGCTACCAGTCCGAACTGATGGGCCGCGTCTACCGGGCGCTGGGAATGACCACCGGGACGATCGTGTCGGGCCAGACCCCGCAGGTGCGCCGCGAGCAGTACAACGCCGACATCACCTACGGCACCAACAATGAGTTCGGCTTCGACTATCTCCGCGACAACATGGCGTGGAACAAGACCGATCTGGTCCAGCGCGGCCACGAGTTCGCGATCGTCGACGAGGTCGACTCGATCCTCATCGACGAAGCACGCACCCCCCACATCATCTCGGGTCCGTCCTCGGGCGAGGCAAACCGCTGGTTCGTCGAGTTCGCGAAGATCGCACGCACACTGGAACCCAGCGTCGACTACGAGGTCGACGAGAAGAAGCGCACCGTCGGTGTGCTCGAACCGGGCATCGAGAAGGTCGAGGACTACCTCGGCATCGACAATCTGTACGAATCGGCCAACACGCCGCTGATCTCGTTCCTCAACAACTCGATCAAGGCCCTGGCGCTGTTCAAGCGCGACACCGATTACGTCGTCATGAACGACGAGGTCATGATCGTCGACGAGCACACCGGCCGCATCCTGGTCGGACGCCGCTACAACGAGGGCATCCACCAGGCCATCGAGGCCAAGGAAGCCGTTCCGGTGAAGGCCGAGAACCAGACGCTGGCGACCGTCACGCTGCAGAACTACTTCCGGCTCTACGACAAGCTCGCCGGCATGACCGGTACCGCCGAGACCGAGGCCGCCGAGTTCATGTCGACCTACAAGCTCGGCGTCGTCCCGATCCCGACCAACAAGCCCATGATCCGCAAGGACATGTCCGACCTCGTCTACAAGAACGAGACCGCGAAATTCACCCAGGTCGTCGAAGACATCGCCGGTCGCCACGAGGCCGGTCAGCCGGTGCTGGTGGGAACGGTCAGCGTCGAAAAGAGCGAGCACCTGTCGCGCCTGCTGGCCAAGAAGGGCATCAAGCACGAGGTTCTCAACGCCAAGAACCACGCGCGGGAAGCCGAGATCGTCGCCCGCGCGGGGCGCCTGGGCGCCGTGACCGTCGCTACCAACATGGCCGGCCGCGGCACCGATATCATGCTCGGCGGTAACGCGGAGTTCATGGCGGTGCAGGAGATGAAGGCCAAAGGGCTCGACCCGGTCGAAACTCCGGACGAGTACGAGGCGGCGTGGGACGAGGTGTACACGCAGGTACGCGAACGTGTGGCCGAGGAGGCGGCCAAGGTCGTCGACGTCGGTGGCCTATACGTGCTGGGCACCGAACGTCACGAGTCGCGTCGCATCGACAATCAGCTCCGCGGGCGTTCGGGTCGTCAGGGCGACCCGGGCGAGAGCCGGTTCTATCTCTCGCTGACCGACGACCTGATGCGGTTGTTCCAGTCGGGTGCCGCGGAGGCCATCATCGCGCGCACCAATCTCCCCGACGACGTCGCGATCGAGTCGTCGATGGTCTCGCGGGCGATCAAGAGCGCGCAGGGCCAGGTCGAGTCGCGCAACGCCGAGATCCGCAAAAACGTCCTCAAGTACGACGACGTGCTCAACCGGCAGCGCGAGGCGATCTACGCCGACCGCCGTCACATGCTCGAGGGCGACGACCTTTCCGAGCGCGTGCATCACTTCATCGAGGATGCGGTCGGTCAGGTGATCGACGACCACACCGGCACCGGCCACAACGAGAGCTGGGACTTCGACGCGCTGTGGACCGAGCTGAAGACGCTCTACCCGGTGGGGGTCACGATCGACGAGGTCGTCGCCGAGAGCGGCAGCAAGGGGCGGGTCACCACGGAGGGGCTCAAGCGCGAGATCACGTCGGATGCCGAGATCGCCTACGCCACGCGGGAGGACAAGCTCGGGGCGCCCGCGATGCGCGAACTGGAACGTCGCGTCGTGCTGCAGGTGCTCGACCGTCGCTGGCGGGACCACCTCTACGAGATGGACTACCTCAAGGACGGCATCGGCCTGCGCGCGATGGCGCAGCGCGACCCGTTGATCGAGTACCAGCGCGAGGGCTATCAGATGTTCCAGGCGATGATGGACCAGATCAAGGAGGAGTCGGTCGGCTTCCTCTACAACCTCGAGGTCGAGGTACGCCAGTCCGACGAGGGTCAGGTGGAGGCCAAGGGTCTCACCGCACCGACCGTCGATGCGCAGCGGTTGCAGTACACGGCTGCCAACGATGCCGGTGAGGTCGAGGTGCGCAACGAGCGCGGCCAGGTGCAGCAGGCGGCCACGAGCAAGGTACGTCAGTCGGCGGCGCGTGCCGCCGCTCCCACCGAGCCGGCCGCGCCAGCCGCGCCGGCGGCGCGCGGGGCCTTCGGGCAGCGCACCGACGGTGCGGCGCCGGTGAACCGGGCCGAGCGCCGCGCCG
>NZ_JBKEAY010000186.1:0-2578 GCF_047972865.1 Microbacterium sp. | reverse complement strand
CCGTTCGTGTCGATCGTCATCCTCTCGCTCACCCCGTCGGGTCAGCGCACGGCGGGGCTCGCGCTGCCGAGCCAGCCGACGCTCGACAACTACGTCACGGCGTGGACGCGGGGCGAGTTCGGCCAGGCGATGTTCAGCTCGCTGATCGTCGCGGTCGCCGTCGTCATCGGCGCCTGCGCGGTCTCGATCCTCGCCGGCTACGCCTTCGCGACGATGCGGTTCCCGGCGCGGGCGCTGCTGCTGGGGTTCCTGCTCATCGGCCTGATCGTGCCGTACGAGGGCATCATCGTCCCGCTGTACTATCTGCTCGACGGGATGGGGCTGCTGAACACGTATTGGGCGTTGATCCTGCCGCAGATCGCGACCTCCGTCTCCTTGGGGGTGTTGTGGATGCGGACCGTCTACGCGAACGTGCCCGGGTCGCTGGCCGAGGCCGCGTGGATCGACGGCGCGAGCCGGTGGGGCACCCTGTGGCGCATCCACCTGCCGATCTCGCTGCCGGCCCTAGCGACCCTGGCGACCCTCCTCTTCCTGTACACCTGGAACGAGTTCCTGATGGCGCTCGTCCTTGTCCCGCAGAACCCCGACGTGCAGACGGCACCGCTGGCGCTGTCGTTCTTCGCCGGATCGACGCGCAACTTCGACCCGGTCGTCACCGCGGCCGCCGCCGTGACGGTCGCGCTGCCGATCCTGGTGATCTACGTCGTCTTCCAACGCCGCTTCATCAGCGGGATCGTCTCCGGAGCGGTGAAGGAATGACCGCGGCCGGCCCCAGAAAGGAACCACGCAGATGACCCCCAGCCCCGTACGGCGCTTCGCCGACGCCGCGTCCCTCGGTCGCGAGCTGGCCGCCGACATCGCCGACCGGATCGAGCGCGCGGCATCCGACGGCGAGGGTTTCGTCCTCGGATGCCCCGGCGGGCGCACCCCGATGTCGACCTACGCGGCGCTCGCCGACGAGTTCGCGGCCCGCGGCCTCGACCTCACCGGGCTCGTGATCGCGATGATGGACGACTACGTGCAGCCGGCCGGAGACGGCTGGGGGCACATCCCCGCCGACGCGCACAACTCGTGCCGGCGGTTCGCGCGCGAGGAGATCCAGGCGGTGCTGAACGCCGGGGTGGCGGAGGGTCTGCGCATCCCGGACGAGAACGTCTGGTTCCCGGACCCCGCCGAACCGGCCGCGTACGACGAGCGCTTGCGCGCGGCCGGCGGGGTGGACTTCTTCATCCTCGCCAGCGGTGCCGGCGACGGGCACGTCGCCTTCAACCCGCCCGGCAGTGACCTCGACTCGCGCACCCGCGTCGTCGAACTGGCCGAGCAGACCCGGCGGGACAACCTGGCCACCTTCCCCGACTACCGGGGCCTGGACGACGTGCCCGGTCACGGCGTGACCGTCGGCATCCGCACCATCGCGGAGCAGTCCCGCGCTGCCGCCATGATCCTCATCGGCGGTGACAAGCAGGACGCCTTCGCCCGGCTGCGGCAGGGGGAGGGGTACGATCCGGACTGGCCGGCGACGGTGTACCGCCTCGTCCCCGGTGCCCTGCTCTACGCCGACGCCGCCGCCGTCGGCGACGATTCGTGACCGACCGGCCGCCGCTCGGGCGCGCCGCGGTCGCCGCCCGCGAAGAGATCTACCGTCTCATCGAGTCGGGTGTGTTCCCGCCGGGGCAGAAACTGCCCGGCGAACGCGACCTCGCCGCGCGGCTGGGTGTCAGCCGCGTCGTGCTGCGGCAGGCGCTCGCGACGCTGGCCGAACAGGGGCGGCTGGAGAACTCGCCGTGGCGCGGCTGGTTCGTCACGGCGCCCCGCATGGCCGATCAGACGACGCTGCGCTCGTTCAGCGAGATGGCCCGCGCCCGCGGTCTCGCCCCCGGTGCCCGCATCGCCCGCCGCGCCACGCGGGCCGCGAACCTCGACGAGGCCGCCGCGCTCGCCGTCGCCCCGGCATCCCGCGTGCACGAGGTGCACCGGGTGCGCACGCTCGACGGCGTGCCGGCGTGCTACGACATCACGGTGCTTCCGCTGGGACGCTTCCCGGGCATCGACGGCGTCGTCCTGGAGGACGCTTCGCTCTACGCCGTGCTGGAGGGGGGCCACGACGTGCGGGTGGTCCGCACCGACTATGCGATCCGGGCCGACGCGGCGCCGGCCGAGGTCGCCGCCGCACTCGGCATCACGGAGCGCGACCCGGTGCTGGTCGGGGAAGAGACCGCGTTCGACCTCGCCGGCGTCCCGGTGCTGCTGGGGCGGGTCACGTATCGCCACGATGCCTACGAGTTCCAGGCCACGCTGTGGCGCTCCTACGAGGGAGGCACCCCGTGACCGCGGTGCTGTCGGTCGATGTCGGCGGCACCAAGACGCTCCTCGGCACCGTCCACGCCGACGGTCGCGTCGAGGACGCGCACACCGTGACCACCCGCGTCGGCGGTGACGACATCGAGCGTGTCGTCGCGCTGACGGCCGCCGCCGCGCGGGACCGGCGCCCGGTCGCCGTCTCGGTCGGCTTCCCCGAATACGTCTCCCCGGACGGGTCGCTCACCTCGCACGAGGTGCTCACCTGGGGGCGGCAGCC
>NZ_JBKEAY010000181.1:0-16838 GCF_047972865.1 Microbacterium sp. | reverse complement strand
CTTCGACGCCGTCGACGTCATCCGCACCAAACGCGACGGTGGCGTTGTGGCCGACGACGCCCTGCGGTGGATGATCGACGCGTACGCGCGTGAGTACGTCGCCGACTCCCAGATGGCGGCGTTCGCGATGGCCGTGCTGCTGCGCGGCATGAGCCGCGACGAGATCCGGGTGATGACCGACGCCATGATCGCCTCGGGGGAGCGGATGAGCTTCGCCGGTCTGGGCAAACCGACCGTCGACAAGCACTCCACGGGCGGAGTCGGCGACAAGATCACGCTGCCGCTGGCGCCGCTGGTTGCCTCGTTCGGTGTCGCCGTGCCGCAGCTGTCGGGACGGGGGCTCGGGCACACCGGCGGCACGCTCGACAAGCTCGAGTCCATCCCCGGGTGGCGGGCGGCGCTGAGCAACGACGAGATGATGGCGCAGTTGCGGGACATGGGCGCCGTCATCTGCGCGGCCGGGTCGGGGCTGGCCCCGGCCGACAAGCGCCTGTACGCGTTGCGCGACGTCACCGGGACCGTGGAGGCGATCCCGCTGATCGCCTCCAGCATCATGTCCAAGAAGATCGCGGAGGGAACCGACGCGCTGGTGCTCGACGTGAAGTTCGGCTCGGGCGCGTTCATGACCTCCCTCGACGCCGCGCGCGAGCTGGCGCGGACCATGGTCGAGCTCGGTACCGACTCCGGGGTCGCGACGACGGCCCTGCTCACCGACATGAACACGCCGCTCGGCCGCGCGATCGGGAACGCGAACGAGGTGCGCGAATCGGTCGAGGTGCTCGCCGGTGGCGGGCCGGCCGACGTCGTCGAACTGACCGTCGCGCTGGCGCGTGAGATGCTCACGCTGGCCGGACGCCCCGACGCCGACGTGGCGGCCGCACTGGGGGACGGGCGCGCGATGGACGCGTGGCGCGCCATGATCCGCGCGCAGGGCGGCGACCCCGCCGCGCCGCTGCCGACACCGCGCGAAACCCACACCGTCGTCGCCGACCGCGGCGGTGTGCTCACCCGCCTCGACGCGCTCCCATTCGGCATCGCGGCGTGGCGGCTCGGCGCGGGCCGGGCGCGGGCGCAGGACGCCGTCGTGCACGCCGCGGGCATCGACCTCCACGTCACGGCCGGGGAAGCCGTGTCGGCCGGCCAGCCCCTGTTCACGCTGCTCGCCGACGACGCCGGGCGGTTCGCCCGGGCGCTGGACGCGCTCGACGGGGCCTGGGAGGTCCGCGCGGCCGACGCCGCGGCCGGTGCGACGGGCGTGGCATCCGTCTCCCGCGTCCGGGAGCGGCTCACCGCCTGATCCGCACCCATCGCCCCCGACCCACGAGGAACATCATGACCATCGACGCCCGAGGCGACCGCAACGTGCAGGGCGTCTCGCTCCGCTCGCTCCCGAAGGTCTCGCTCCACGATCACCTCGACGGAGCGGTGCGGCCGGAGACGATCCTCGACCTCGCCGACCGGATCGGGCTCGAGGTGCCCACCGGTGATGCCGACGAGCTCGAGGGCTGGCTCGCGCAGCGCAGCGACTCGGGCTCCCTCGTCGAATACCTGAAGACGTTCGAGCTGACCACCGCCGTCATGCAGACCGCCGACGGCCTGCGCCGGGTGGCCCGGGAGTTCGTCGAAGACCTCGCCGCCGACGGCGTCGTCTATGGTGAGGTACGCTGGGCGCCCGAACAGCACCTGAGCGCTGGGCTGTCGCTCGAAGACGCCGTCGTTGCCGTGCAGCAGGGCATCGAAGAGGCCGAGGATGCGATCGACGCCGACGGCGGCGACATCCGGGTGGGGCAGCTGCTGAGCGCGATGCGGCACACCGACCGGGCGCTGGAGATTGCCCGGCTGGCGGTGGCGTTCCGGGGGCGCGGCGTGGTCGGCTTCGATCTTGCCGGGCCCGAGGACGGTTACCCTGCATCGGGCCACCGTGCCGCGTTCGACTATCTCGCCGCCGAGTTCTTCCCCGTCACGGTGCACGCGGGGGAGGCGGCCGGCCTCGATTCGATCCGGTCCGCACTGATCGACGGGCGGGCGCTGCGCCTCGGGCACGGCGTGCGTCTCGCGCACGACCTGGATGTCGTGGGCCGATCCGGCGACGAGGTGCGGGTCACCTTCGGCGACCTGGCCCGCTGGGTGCGCGACCGGGAGGTCCCCCTGGAACTGTCGCCGTCGTCGAACCTGCAGACCGGCGCGATCGCCGCGTGGGGGGAGGCGATCACCGACCACCCGTTCGATCTGCTGTACCAGCTCGGCTTCTCCGTGACGGTCAACGTGGACAACCGCACGATGAGCCGCACCTCGCTCACCCGCGAGCTGGCGTTGCTGGTCGACGCGTTCGAGTACACGCTGGACGACCTCGAGGCGTTCCAGTTCAACGCCGCGGCCGGGGCGTTCCTGTCCGTCGAGGACCGCGAAGAACTGATCGAGATCATCTCCGACGGTTTCCGACGCTGAGCGCGGGCGGCTCGGGCGGACACGCGACCCGGTGCGCCGGGCGCGCGTCACCCGAGCGCCGACTGCCGCGCCGCGACCACCTCGGTGATGCGATCGAACAGGGGATGGGCCGGCTCCAGCCCCGTGACGGATGCCGTGAACGTCGCGGCATCCTCGTCGCGCAGCCGGCGCTGCAGTTCGGCGGACTGTTCGTCGGCGGGGTGATCGAACTCCAGCGCCGCCGCGATCGCCGCGACCAGGGCGTCGACGGGCAGGCCTCGCTCGGCAGCTTCGGCTGCGGGCCCGATGAAGCGCTCGTGCCGGGACAGCTTTCGCAGCGGCTGGCGGCCCACGCGCCCGACGGTGTCGGGCAGAGCGGGATTGGCGAACCGGCGCAGGATTGTGGCGCGGTAGGCGGCGAGCTCGTCGGCATCGAGCCCGTGCACCGCCGCCAGGAGCGCCGAGGTCTCCTCCAGCGCCGCCGCCACACCCGCCGCGATCGCCGGGTCGACCAGGGCGTCCGAAATCTTCTCGATGCCGGCCCGCGCACCCAGGTAGGCCGTCGCGGCGTGACCGGTGTTCACGGTGAACAGCTTGCGCTCGATGTACGGCGCGAGGTCGTCGACGAAGTGCGCCCCCGGGATGGTCGGCGGGTGGTCGCCGAACGGCCGACGCTCGATCGCCCACTCGAAGAACGGTTCCACGGTGACGTCGACGCCGGCGCCCGCCGGCTGGGCAGGCACGATGCGGTCGACGGCGGTGTTGGCGAACACCGCGCGGCCGGCGAGGTCCGGCCACTGACCGGCGACGGAGCGGACGATGTGTTCCCGCAGTTGGTCGGTCGCCCCGATCGCGTTCTCACACGCCATGACCTGAAGCGGCGCCGCATCCGCCGGCCGCAGACGCAGCCCGGCGAGGATGTGGGGGGCGACCAGGCGCAGCACCGTGGGGCCGACGGCCGTCGTGACCACGTCGGCGCCGGCGACCGCGGCGGCGACCGCGTCGGGGTCGGTGGCACTGTTGATCGCGGAGAACCCGGTGACCGCGCGGTCCTCGCCGCCCTCGCCCACCTCGTGCACGACGTACGAGGATGCCGCGTCGATCGCCGCCACGAGCGGGGCGGCGACGTCGGAGAAGACCAGCTCGTACCCGCCCTCGTGCAGCATCAGCCCGACGAACCCGCGTCCGATGTTGCCGGCGCCGAAGTGGACGGCTTTCACGACGCGTTCACCGCCGGCAGGAGCGCGAACAGCTCCTCCGGGGTGTCGGCGCCCTTGAGCCGTGTGACCTCGTCCTCGTCGGAGAAGATCAGCGCGATCTGCGACAGGATGTCGAGGTGTTCGTCGCCCTTGCCCGCGATACCGACCACGAACGTGACCGGGTTGCCCTCCCAGTCCACCCCGCCGTCGTAGCGGACGAAGGACAGTGCCGAGTCGAGGATCGTGTCCTTGGTCTCGTTGGTGCCGTGCGGGATCGCCAGCTCGTTGCCCATGTAGGTCGAGACGGTGGCCTCCCGTTGCTGCATCGCATCGAAGTACCCCGCCGTGACCGCTCCGGCGGCCTGCAGGATGTCGGCGGCTTCGCGCATCGCCTCTTCTCGGGCGGCCGAACCGGAGTGGATGCGGACCTGCCCGACGTTCAGAACGCTGCCTGCCATGTGTGGTCCTTTCTTGGTGGAACTGTTCGCACGACCGCGCCGCCGTAGGCCCCGCGGTTGTCCAGGTGACGCCTGAGCGCCGCGATGCTGGTCGACCACCATCTTCGCGACCTCGTCGTGATTCGGCGAATCGTTGCGGGCGGTCTTACCGGGCCGCTGCCTGCGCCGCAGCTCGAGCGGATGCCGCATCGTCTGCGGCGAGGGCGGCCTCGGCGATACGGCGGGCGTCGTCGAGGGAGTGGGCGAGCAGGGTGGCCCGCACGTCGGCGAGTGCCGTGGGCGCCATCGACAGGCTGGTGGCGCCGAGCCCGACGAGCACGACGGCCAGCAACGGGTCGGCGGCCGCCTCCCCGCAGATACCGACCGGCTTGCCGTGCGCGGCGCCGCCGTCAGCGGTGGCCTTCACGAGCTTCAGCACCGCGGGGTGCCACGGGTCCTGGAACGAGGCGACCGAGCCGAGCAGCCGGTCGGCGGCCATCGTGTACTGGGTCAGGTCGTTCGTGCCGATCGAGGCGAAGTCGGCGATGGCGAGCACGCGGTCGGCCATCAGCGCCGACGAGGGCACCTCGACCATGACGCCTGCGGTCTTGATGCCGTACTCGCGAGCGAGCGAGACGAAGTAGGCGGTCTCTTCCACGTTCGACACCATCGGCGCCATGACCCACAGGTCGGCCTCGGCGGCGGCATCCGCTTCGGCGAGCGCGGTCAGCTGCTCGCGCAGGATGTCCTCGCTGGCCCGCAGCGCGCGAAGGCCTCGCAAACCCAGTGCAGGGTTCTCCTCGTGCGCGTCGTTGAGGAACGCGAGCGGCTTGTCGGCTCCGGCGTCGAGGGCCCGCACCACCACCTTCTTGCCGGGAAACGCCTGCAGCAGCTCGGTGTAGGCGGTGCGCTGCTCGGCGACGGTCGGCGCCTGGTTCGAGGAGAGGAAGAGGAACTCGGTCCGGAACAAGCCCACGCCCTCGGCGCCGAGTGCGACGGCCTCGGCCGCGCCGCCCGGCTTGCCCAGGTTGGCCAGCAGCGGCACCGCGGTACCGTCGGCGAGCGCCCCCGGGGTGAGCGGAGCGGATGCCGATGCCTTGCGTTCGTCGGCCCGCCGGGTCGCCTGCTCGAGCTGCTCGGCCGTGGGAGCGGTCGTGACCGCGCCCTGTGCGGCATCCACGATCACGGTCTCGCCGTCGGCCAGCCCGGCCGCCTCGGCGACGCCGACGACGGCCACGATCAACTTCTCGCGGGCCAGGATCGCGGTGTGCGAGGTCGGTCCGCCCTCACTGGTGACCAGGGCGAGCACCTTGTCGAGGTCGAGGAGGGCGGTGTCGGCGGGGGCGAGGTCGGTGGCGACCAGCACGAACGGGTGGCCCGGGTCGGGTACCCCCGGGGCGGGCAGGCCGCGCAGCCGTGCGATCACGCGCTGGGCGATGTCGTCGAGGTCGGCGGCGCGCTCGCCGAGGTAGCCGCCCATCGCCGAGAGGGTGTCGCGGAAGCTCGCGAACGCGGCGAACACCGCGTACTCACCGGTCTTGCCGGCGGTCACGCGGCCCGACACCTCCTGCGCCAGGGTCGGGTCCTCGGCCATCATGGCCTGCGCTTCCAGCACGTCGCGGGCGGCGCCGCCGGCCTGTGCGCCGCGCGCCTCGAGCTCTCGTGCCACCGCGGCGACCGCTTCGCTGACGCGCGCGGTCTCCTCCTCCGGTGTCCGGGTGCTAGCGATGTCCTCCGGTGCGGGCAGGGGCTCTGCCATCCGTGCCACCGGGCCGTGGGCGACGCCCAATCCGATGCCGACTCCGCGGAGCTCACTCATGTTCTCGTTCCTCTCGTGGTTCACGCGTCGTGGTCGGTGGTCAGGTTCTCGGTGAGCGCGTCGATCACATCGGCGGCGCGGGCCGCGTCGGCGGTCAGCGTCACGTAGTCGCCGTGCTCGATGCCCAGCGCGATGACGCCCAGGATGCTCGAGGCGTCCACCGGGGCGCTGGCGCCTTTGCTGATCGTGACGGGGATGCCGGCATCCTTGACCGCCTGCACGAACAGCTTCGCGGGGCGGGCGTGCAGGCCGTGGGCAGAGCCCACCCGCACCGTTCGGGTCACCTGGGTCATATCGAGGTCCTCTCCGGGGGGTCGTCGTCGGCGAGGGCCGCCTCGACGAGAGCGAGCGTGCGGGTGCCGTCCAGATCGGCGAACACATCGGGGGGAAGGAGGATGATACGCGTCCGGCGCGGCGCGGCGCGGCGGCGCACATCGTCGAGTGAGGTCGCCAGGTGCGGCCCGAGCAGCACCACATCGGCGCTGTCGAGGTCGACCTCCAGAGACGGCGCGGTGCCGGCGGTCGCCGTCAGCTCGCGTCCCCGCGCGGATGCCGCGCGGCGCAGCCGCTGTGCGACGAAGGTGCTTGACGCACCCGCTCCGCACACCACCAGGATCCTCATCGATCGCCCTCCTGTCAGCCATTGTCGTGACCGGAGCCCCCGGCCGACAACCACACCTGTTTCCGCGGGTGCGGAAAGTCCTTTCCGCCGCGTGGTTGACTAAGCGCGTGAGTCGAACCCGGCAGGACCGCGTCGTTGCGCTCCTCACCCGAGACGGGGCGTGGTCGACGGCGGCCGAACTGGCCGACGCGGTGGGTGTCACTCCGCGCAGCATCCGCAGCTACGTCGCGGCGCTCAACGCGCGGGTGCCCGGCGGGGATGCGGTCGAATCGGGGCCGCAGGGCTACCGCGCCGGGGCGGGGGCCGCCGCCGCGCTGCGCACCGGCGACGACGCGACGCCGCGGGACCGGCTGCACCGGCTGATCCGCACCGTCGTGGGCAGTCCCGACGGCGTCGACGTGCACGAGGTCGCGGAGGCGTTCCACGTGAGCGAGTCCACCCTGGAGGCCGACCTCGGCCGCATCCGCGCGCTGATCGGGGGAACCGACCTCGCGCTGGAACGGGCGGGCTCGCGGGTGGTGCTGCGAGGCACCGAGCAGGCGCAGCGACGGCTGCTGAGCAGGCTGGCGCACGAGGAGACGCAGGACGGCGGGTTCGACATCGCGTCGTTGCGGCGGGCGCTGGGTTCGCAGGGGCCCGCCGTCGACGCGCTCGGCCCGTTCAAGACGGACCTGGTGTCGGGCCTCGGCGAGCTCGGCTACTTCGTCAACGAGTTCGGCATCGCCGATGTCATGACCCACGTCGCCATCACGGTCGACCGCGTCGCGGGCGGCCGTGCGCTCGCCGAACCGGGCAGCGCGCCGGCGGACGACTCGGCGCGCATCGGCGAACTGCTCGACACACTCGTCGACCGGCACTTCGCCGTCGCACTCGGTGGCGGTGACCGCGGCCACCTGGCCACGCTCGTGCACAGCCGTGTCGTCGCGCCGGGAGGCGCCGCCGACATCCGCCCCCGGCTGCACCCCGAGGTGGTCGAGGCGGTGCGGGAGGTCGTGGCCCGTGCCTCGGCGGAGTTCCTCGTCGACATCGACGACGACGAGTTCGTGCAGCGACTGGCGCTGCACGTGCAGCACCTGCGCCAGCGCGCGCAGCAGCAGGAGTGGTCACGCAACCCGCTGACGCGGTCGCTGAAGGCGACCTACCCGATGATCTTCGAAGTCGCGGTGTTCATCGCCGACGGGCTGCGGGACCTCCTCGGGATCCGGATCCTGGACGATGAGATCGCCTACATCGCGATGCACGTCGGCGGGCGGCTGGAGCGGGTCGGCCGGGCGACGCGGACGCTCACGGCGACCATCGTGTGCCCCGGCTACTACGAACTGCACGACCTGCTGCGCTCCAGCATCGACCGGTCGCTGGGGCAAGCGGTGGCGGTCGTCGGTGTGCAGACGCGGGTCGATCCGGACTGGGACGGCATCGACAGCGACCTCGTGCTGACCACGATCGACACGCCGCTGACCGGCGACCGGGTCGTGCGCATCCAGCCGTTTCTCACCGAGGTCGACGTCGACCGCATCCAGGTCGCGGCCGGGCGGGTCCGGCGGGGCCACCGGCTGGCGCGCCTTCGCGCCGAACTGGAGCGGTACTTCAGCCCCGACGCGTTCCTGTCCGGGCTCGATGCGACCGCGGGGGAGGAACAGGTCATCCGCCGACTGGGGGCGTTGCTCGTCGGCCAAGGGGTGATCGATGACGACTACGTCGAACGGACCCTGGAACGGGAGCGGCTCAGCTCCACGGCGTTCACCGACGCCCTCGCGGTGCCGCACGCCCTGGGCATGACGGCCTCACGCACGGCGATCGCGGTGGGCATCGCCGACGGCTCGATCCCGTGGGGTGAGGGGCGCGTGCAGGTGGTGGCGATGGTCGCCTTCTCCGAATCGGACCGCGCCGCGTTCCAGACCGTGTTCGAGCAGCTCGTCGAAGTGTTCAGCGAGCGCGAGAGCGTGCAGCGCATCGTGCGCAGCAGCACGTCCTTCACCGGATTCCTCGACGAACTGGTCGCCGTCGTCGACGGCTGACGGCGACCGAACCCCGCGGGGGATGCGTCGGCCCCGGTCGCGGTGACGCAGACCCGGGGCCGACGCGGATGCTCAGAGCGGGCGGATGTTGGCGGCCTGCATGCCCTTCGGGCCCTGCTCGGCGTCGAACTCCACCTGCTGGCCCTCCCGCAGCTCCTTGAAGCCGCTGCCGGCGATCGCGGAGTAGTGCGCGAACAGGTCGGCCGAACCGTCTTCGGGGGCGATGAACCCGTAGCCCTTCTCGGAGTTGAACCATTTCACGGTGCCAGTAGCCATCGTGTCTTTCCTTCTTCTGCTGGGGTCGTGTCAACGACCGGGGGTGCCGCGCCGACGTGTGCGGAGCGGACGAGGGAGGCGCGTGCGAGGCGGCGGGCGCCGCGACCTGACGCGGGAGTGGGAGCGTGAATACGAAACCGTTCAGTGAGACGGTCGGGCGTCAGGCGTTCTGCCGCTCCACGGTGAGGCGGCAGAGGGACGCGTGTGAACCCGAGTGGGCCTGGCCAGCCTATCACTTCGATCGCGGTCCGCCCGGTCAGGCCTGGGCCGCCACCAGCAGGACGCGCACGGCATCCTCGAGCCCGGCCAGTCGCGCCTCGGCGTCGGCGGCGCTCGCGCCGCGCACGTCGAGGTACGCCTTCAGTTTGGGTTCGGTGCCGCTGGGGCGCACGATCACCCGGGACCCGTCCGCCAGCCGCAGCCGCAGGACATCGCCGCGGGGGAAACCGTCCACCCCGTCGAGCAGATCGTCGATCTGCGCCACCGCCAGATCGCCGACGGCCGCCGGCGGCTCGGCGCGCAGGGCGGCCATGACGCCCGCGATCACCGAGACGTCGTCGACGCGCAGCGACACCTGGCCGCTGGCGAAGTGCCCGAACTCGTCGCGGAACTGCCGCACCAGGTCGGCGAGCGTACGCCCCTGTCCGCGGGCCTCGGCCGCCAGTCCCAGCACGGCGACCGCCGCCGAGATGCCGTCCTTGTCGCGTACCGTGCCGGGGTTGACCAGGTACCCCAGCGCCTCCTCGAACCCGTACACCAGGTCCGGGGTGCGCGCGATCCACTTGAACCCGGTGAGTGTGGCCGCGAACCCGAGGCCGTAGCGCTCGGCGATCGCCTCGAGGCCCGGCGAGGACACCAGCGAGCACGCGAGCGATCCGCCGCGGGCCGCCCGCGCCGCGCGCCACCCCAGGAGCAGCCCGACGTCGTTGCCGGTGAGCGAGCGCCAGCCGCCGGGGGCCGACGGGTCGGGGAGCGCGACGGCCAGACGATCGGCATCCGGGTCGTTGGCGAGCACGAACTCGGCGTCGACCGACCGCGCCGTCTCGAACGCGAGGTCCATCGCCCCCGGCTCCTCGGGGTTCGGGAACGCCACGGTGGGGAACCGGCCGTCCGGGGAGATCTGCGCGGTCACCACCATCGGCAGCGGGTACCCGGCCGTCTGCAGGATGCGGCGGAGGGTGTCGTACCCGACGCCGTGGAGGGCCGTGTAGACCCACGTCATCCCGTTCGCCTCGTCGGGGGCGGGCGCCACGATCGCGGTCGCGTCGATGTACGCGTCGACGACCGATTCGGGCGCCGTCTCGAACGCGTCCGATCGCGGCAGCGCGCCGATGTCGCCGGCATCGGCGACCCGCAGGATGTGCGCGGCGATCTCCGCGTCGGCGGGCGGCACGATCTGGGCGCCGGCATCGGTCCCGCCCAGGTACACCTTGTATCCGTTGTCGTCGGGCGGGTTGTGGGATGCCGTCACCATGACGCCCGCCGAGACGTCCAGGTGCCGCACCGCGAAGGCGAGCACCGGAGTGGGCAGCATCCGCGGCAGCAGCACGGCGCGAAGGCCCGCCCCGGCGAACAGCTCGGCGCTGTCGCGGGCGAACGTCTCCGAGCCGCGACGGCCGTCGTAGCCGATCACGACCGACGGGGTCCGCCCGCCGGAACGCTCGAGCAGGTAGGCGGCCAGGCCCGCGGCCCCCGGGGCGACGAGCACCCGGTTCATCCGGTTGCTGCCCGCGCCCAGCCGTCCGCGCAGCCCCGCGGTACCGAAGGCGAGGCGGGTGCCGAACCGGTCGTCCAGGCCGGCCGCCGCCGTCTGGTCACCCGACGCGGCGGCGTCGATCAGCGCCGCGAGCTCGTCGCGCGTGTCGGGATCGGGGTCCTGACGCAGCCAGGCCCGCGCGGCGTCGAGCGTGCTCACAATTCGCCGATCACGCGCGCGAGCAGATCCGAGATCACCGGCTCGGCGGCGCGGCCGGCATCGATGACCTCCTGGTGACTGAGCGGGGTGGACTGGATGCCGGCGGCCATGTTGGTGATCAGCGAGAACCCGAGCACCTCCATGTGCGCCTGCCGGGCCGCGATCGCCTCCAGCGCGGTGGACATCCCCACGATGTGCCCGCCGATCGTCTTGGCCATCCGCACCTCGGCGGGTGTCTCGTACTGGGGCCCGCGGAACTGGCAGTAGACGCCCTCGTCGAGGGTGGGGTCCACGCGCCGGGCGAGGTCGCGCAACCGCAGCGAGTACAGGTCGGTGAGGTCGATGAAGGTCGCACCCTCCAGCGGGGAGGCGCCGGTCAGGTTGATGTGGTCGCCGATCAGCACCGGCTGCCCGGGTGACCAGGTGGGTCTGATCCCACCGGCGCCGTTGGTGAGCACCATGGTGCGGGCACCGGTCGCCGCGGCGGTGCGCACACTGTGGACGACGTGACGCACCCCGTGGCCCTCGTAGAAGTGGGTGCGGGCGCCGATGACCAGCACGTGGCGGTCGCGCGCGGTGCGGATGCTGCGCAGCGACCCGACGTGTCCTTCCAGCGCCGGCGGACGGAAACCGGTGACGTCGGTCGCGGGAATCGTCGCGACCGTCTCGCCGATCAGCTCGGCGGCCCGGCCCCAGCCGCTGCCGAGCGTGAGGGCGATGTCGTGCTGATCGACGCCGCTCAGCCGGGCGATGTCCGTGGCGGCCTGCGCCGCGATGTCGAACGGGCTGGCGGCGGGGTCGTCGAGGGGGTGGGCGGTGGAGTCGGACATGTTCTTACTCTAGGAACACCGACCGGCGGGTGCCATATCGTGACGTGACTGCTGGCGGGGGTGCCGTCGGGGAGGCGCGACGCGCACACGGACTACTGCGGGGGCGGGCGGTCCGATGCTGCCAGAATGGGCGGCATGTCTTTGAGCTTCGAGCGCACCCAGAGCGTCGGCATCATCGGTGGCGGTCCCGGCGGCTACGAGGCGGCCTTGGCCGCCGCGCAGCTGGGGGCCGAGGTCACCCTGGTGGAGCGGGCAGGTGTGGGCGGTTCGGCGGTCATCACCGACGTCGTGCCCTCCAAGAGCCTGATCGCCACCGCCGACTCGGCGGTGGCCATCTCGGAGGCATCGGACCTCGGGGTGCAGTTGTTCGCGACATCCGACGTGGGGCGGCCGCTCGCGCCGCAGATCGCGATCAACCTGGCCGCCGTCAACCGGCGCCTGCTGTCGCTGGCCGGTCAGCAGTCCGACGACCTGCGGGGGCAGCTGGTCGACGCCGGCGTGCGCATCATCAGCGGTCACGGCCGGCTCGACGGCGAACGGGCCATCGTCGCCTCGACCGGCCCCGGCGGCACCGATTTCGACCGGATCGAGGCCGACACGATCGTCGTGGCGGTGGGGGCCTCGCCGCGCGAACTGCCGACGGCCCGGCCGGACGGCGAGCGCATCCTCACGTGGACGCAGCTGTACGACATGAAGGCACTGCCGGACCACCTCATCGTGGTCGGCTCCGGCGTGACCGGCGCGGAGTTCGCGTCCGCGTACATGAACCTCGGTGCGCAGGTCACGCTCATCTCCAGCCGCGAGCGGGTCCTGCCGGGGGAGGACCGCGACGCCGCCGCCGTCATCGAGAAGGTCTTCACCCGCGGCGGGATGACGGTGCTGTCGACCTCGCGCGCCGACTCGGTCGTGCGCGACGGCGACGGCGTGCTGGTCACGCTGTCCGACGGGCGCACCGTGAGCGGGAGCCACTGCCTGCTGGCGGTCGGCTCGATCCCCAACACCAAGGACCTGGGGCTGGAGGATGCCGGGGTGCAGCTGACCGACTCCGGCCACATCCAGGTGAACCGGGTGGCGCGCACGTCGGTGCCGAACATCTACGCCGCCGGTGATTGCACGACGTTCGTACCACTCGCATCGGTCGCGTCCATGCAGGGGCGCACCGCCGTCTTCCACGCGCTCGGCGACACCGTCATCCCGCTGGAACAGCGCCGCATCGCGGCGAACATCTTCACGGCCCCCGAGATCGCCACGGTCGGCCACTCCGAGCAGGACCTCGAGGACGGCACCGTGCGCGGGTTCGTGCACAAGCTGCCGCTGTCGGCGAACGCGCGGGCGAAGATGATGGGCGTGCGCGACGGTTTCGTGAAGATCATCGCGAGTGAGGGCTCTGGCACCGTCATCGGCGGCGTGATCGTCGCGCCGAAGGCGTCGGAGCTGATCTACCCGATCGCCATCGCGGTGGAGCGCAGGCTCACCGTCGACCAGCTCTCCCGCGTGTTCGCGGTGTTCCCGTCGCTGACGGCGAGCATCACCGACGTGGCCCGGGCGATGCACATCGTCGGCTCCGACGACGAGTCCTGACACACCCTCCCTTCCCGCTCCGCAGTCGCCGCGCGTGGCTGCGGAGCGGTGTGTGTGAGGGGACCGTGTGGGGAATCTGGTACTAAAACTGGACTAACTGGTCTATTTCGTGCCATGCTGAACGTATCCCCACCGAAGGAGCCTGCATGCCCACGCAGTCTGCCGCCCCGATTCGCATCGCCGTCATCGGTGCCGGCGCGATCTCGCAGTCCGTGCACCTGACGACCCTGCGTCGTGCCGGGTTCGACCTGCGCGTGGTCTGCGACCTGTCGCCGTCCCGCGCCGACGAGGTCGCCCGGGCGTACGGCGCACGGGCCACCGCGAACCCTGCCGCGGCGATCGGCGCCGACGACGTCGACGCGGTGCTCATCGCGACCCCCGGAACGCACGCCGTTCTGGCGGGTGAGGCACTGCGCGCGGGCAAGCACGTGCTCGCCGAGAAACCGCTCGCCTTCACGGTCCGCGAGGTCGACGAGCTGGTGGCCCTGGCCGGCGCCGCGGGGCTCATCGCCCAGGTCGGCTACATGAAGATGTTCGACCCGCTCACCGAGGTCGCCACCGGCGAGCTCGCCGAGCTCCACGGCATCCGCCTCGTGCGCGTCACCGTCGCCCACCCGGCCGACGACCCGCAGGTGGCCCATCTGAGACTGGGCGAACCGCCCGCCGACGCCGACCCGGCCGCGATCGCGCAGGCGGTCGCGGCAGACCTCGACCGCGCCCGCGAAGCGCTGCCCGGCGCGGACGACGACGTTCTGCGCTACTACGCCAACGTGCTTCACGGCTCGGTGATCCACGAGCTCAGTCTCCTGCGCGCCCTCGGCATCACCCTTCCCCTGCGCTGGGACGCGCACGCGGTCACCCCCCTTGCCGGCCCGGAGCCGGCAAGTCTGCGCGCCAGCGCCTCGCACGACGGTACCGAGTACCTGCTGAGCTGGAACTGGCTGCCCGAGTACCCCGAGTACGACGAAGAACTCGCCGTGCTCGGGTCGAACGGACGGCTCGAGTATCACCTCGCCAAGCCGTACCTGCTCGAGGAGCGCAGCAGGCTGATCAGCCGCCGCCACGAGGGCGACCTGCGCAAGGACACCACCTACACGGCGGGGCACGACACCGGTTTCCTCCGTCAGCTCGACGCGTTCGCGACCGCGATCCGCATCGGACAGGACAACCGGGCGGCGTTCGCCGGAGCCCGCCACGACATCGCCTCGCTCCAGGAGATCGCCGCCGCTCTCGCGGCCGCTGCCGGCGTGACCGTGCGCCCCGAGCACCGCGGACCGCGCCGATGAGGTTCGCGAACGCACCGGTGTCGTACGGGGTGTTCGGCGACCTCACCGTCGACGGCGCGACCACGACCGACGCACTGCTGCAGGCCATGTCCGCGGCCGGGTACGACGGCAGCGAGTTGGGCCCGCCCGGGTTCTTCGGCAGCCCCGCGGCAGCGGCCGCCTCGTTCCGCGCGGCGGGCCTCGGCGCCGCCGGAGCCTACGTTCCGCTGCACACGCAGGGAGACCCGAAGACTCTGGAGCGCGACCTGGCGCGCATGGAGACCACGCTGAGCGAACTGGCCGCCGTCGACGGCTCGGGCCTGGTGATCCTCGCCGACGAGGGGGACGAGGCGCTGCTGCGCGCGCCCCGCAAGGACCCGGTGCTCTCGCTCGACGCCGACGGCTGGGACCGCTTGGTGCGCGTCGTCGACGCTGCCGCGGCACGGGCGCGGGACCGCGGACTGCAGGTGTCCTTCCACCCGCACATCGCCACGTACGTGGAACTTCCCGACGAGATCGAACGCCTGCTAGAGACCATCGATGTCGCGCTGACGTACGACGTCGGTCACGTCGTGCTCGCCGGCGGTGACGCCGTCGGGGACTTCCTGGCCTGGCGCGAACGGATCAACCACATCCACGTCAAGGATGTCCGCCGCGACGAGCTGGAAGCGGCACGCGCCGACGGGCGCGCCGATTTCGACACCTGGTGGGCGCGGGTATGCACGCCGCTGGGTGCCGGCGACGCCGACCTGTCCGCCTTCGCCACGGCCGTGCGCGACAGCGGCTACGACGCCTGGGTCGTCGTCGAGCAGGACCGTGCACCGCTGACCGCCGACAGCGTGCCGGCCGTGTTCGCCGATCAGGCCGCGAACCTCGCCTGGGTGCACACGGCCTTCGCCCCGCCCCCCGACTGACTCACCACCGATCCCCATTCGTCTCCGATCCCGAGGGACACACCGAAAGGAAACACATGACCATTCAACGCAGAATGTCGCAGACCGCCGCAGCCGCCGTCGGCGTGACGGCGATCCTCGCCGTCACCGGCTGCACCGCGCCGGGAAGTGACAGCAGCGCCACCCCGGTGGCGGTCACCGACGAGATCACCGCGCCGGTCACCGCCGAGCAGGTCGCCGAGCTCGGTGACATCACCCTGAGCGTGTGGGCCGACCAGGGCGAACAGGACTTCATGGAGGTGTTCGTCCCCACCTACGAGGACATGTACCCGAACGTCACCGTCGACATCCAGTACAAGAGTTACAACGACCTCGTCGCGACGGTCATCAACGCGATGAACTCCGCCGACGCCCCCGACGTCACGCAGGGGAACCAGGGCTGGGCCACCGACGGCGCGCTGGTCAAGGCGGGCCTCATCCGCCCGCTCGACGACGCGGCGGCCGCGTACGGCTACGAGGCCGCCGCCGGCGACGCGATCTCTCAGCTGATGTGGTCCGACGACGGATCGCAGTTCGGCTCGGGCACGATCTTCGGCATGTCGCCGGACAACCAGATGGTCGGCATCTTCTACAACAAGTCCCGGCTCGACGCGCTGGGGCTCGAGGTGCCGCGCACCCTGAGCGACCTCGAAGCCGCACTGAAGACCGCCCACGACGCCGGTGACACACCGCTCGTGCTCGGCAACTCCGACAAGGCGTCGGCGATGCAGACCCTGTCGATCCTGCAGGGCGCGCTGACCGACCCCGCCCAGACCCGCGGGTGGATCCTGGGCGAGGCGGGCTCGGACATCACGGTCGCCTCCAACGTCGAGGCGGTCGACACCCTCGCCCGCTGGGTCGCCGAAGGGTACGTCTCGCCGGGCTACGACGGCACCAGCCCCGACGACGCCGCGGCGGCGTTCGCCGCGGGCGACGGCGTCTTCTTCATCGGCGGCAACTGGTACGCCGGAACCATCTCCGATGGGGAGACATTCGGCTTCTCCTCGGGCCTGGATGACGGCGGCAACGCCTCGAGCGGCTCGTTCGGTCTGAACTGGCACGTGGGCGCGAAGTCGGATGCCACGATGGCCGGACTCGCCTTCGTGGGCCTGATCAACGCCGCCGAGACGGCCCCCATGCTTGCGAGCGTCAACCGCGTCCCGATCCACCCGGTCTCGGCGGGCGAGCCCGGCACGATCTTCCCCGACCTGCTCACCGCCTCCGAGGAGCAGCTGTCCGGCGATGGCGCGCTGTACTGGTACGACTGGGCCACCGACACCATGTTCGACACCTTCACGAGCGGACTGCAGCAGGTGCTCGCGGGCCGGCAGAGCTCGGCGGACATGCTCGCGGCCGTGCAGGCCGACTGGGACACGTTCCAGGCCGACCGGTGACCGGACGGTGCGGCGGATGCCCGGCATCCGCCGCACCGGGCCGCGACCGAACGCATCGTTCATGAGCACCCTCACTCTTCCCGGCGCGCGCGCAGAGTCGCCCGCGCGCCGCAGACACCGGCG
>NZ_JBKEAY010000164.1:0-38822 GCF_047972865.1 Microbacterium sp. | reverse complement strand
ACATCTCGTCTGTGTACGGCACCCCGTGCGCCGCGTGGTCCCACTCGCAGTCCACCGGGTGGTACTGACGCTCACTGCCAGGGCGGGTCGTCCCATTCCCCCGGATGGGCCAGTTCGGCATACGCGATGTCGGTGCGATCGGCGGAGATCTCGGCCGCGCACGCCAGCAACGACAGCGTCGGGTACCCGTGGGCGTGGTTGTCCCGGATGATCGCGCGGTCGTCGTCGGCCGGTAGCCGCGCACTGCGGGCGAGCACGGCCGTCCAGCGGTCGCGCCAGGTGCCGTCGCGGCCGGCCGCGGCCGCGGCGAACTCATCCCGCCAGCGCACGATGCGCGGCGTGGCGGTGTCGTCGACGTCGTCGTGAGCGACCATGTGGATGCCGGGGTCGAGCGCCACGGCGCGCTGGCGCACACCGTCCCACATCGTCACCCGCACGCGATCGGGGCTCACGTCGACGAGATTGAAGCCGCGCGTTCGCGGCCGGGCGGGGACCGCAGCCCCCGTGACGGTGTCGAGCACGATCCGCCCGCGTGACTGCGGAGCCTCAGCTAGGTCATCGGCGCGGTTGAGGATGACCGCCAGGCGGCCGGAGCCGGTGTCGGCAGCGAGCCAGGCTCCCCCGGCACGCACGTCGCGCACACCGACGATGCCGGGGTGCGCGGGCCACCAGGCTCCGAGCCGGTTCCACGGGCGAGCCGGGTCCTCGTCACGCACCGCGAGCACCCGCACCGGTCCCGACTGCTCGGCAGGAACCTCGACGACCACCGTGCACATTCGGTTTCTCCTGCCTCCCCGTCGGCGTCGTGCGAGGATCGGGGCATGTTCGTTGTCGTGGGTGTCAGCGGCGGCATCGCCGCCTACAAGACCGTCTCCCTGGTTCGCGCGCTGGTGACGGCCGGACACACCGTTCAGGTCGTGCCCACCGAGGACGCGTTGCACTTCGTGGGTCGTACCACCTGGGAAGCGGTCAGTCGCCATCCTGTCACGACCAGCGTGCATGAGGACGTCGCGGAGGTGCGCCACGTGGCGCTCGGGGCGCGCGCGGACCTCGTCATCGTCGCGCCGGCCACCGCGCACACGCTCGCGCGGATGGCCGGCGGCCTTGCCGACGACCTGCTCACGGTCACACTGCTGTCCACCACCGCACCGGTCGTGGTCGCGCCCGCCATGCACACCGCGATGTGGGAGCACCCCGCCACCCGGGCGAACCTCGACGTGCTCACGGCGCGCGGGGTGCTCGTGGTCGGGCCGGACGACGGGCCACTCACCGGCGGCGACAGCGGCCCGGGCCGGATGAGCGAACCCGACGACATCGCCTCGGCCGCGCTCGCGCTCGTGTCCGCGCGCGACGACCTGGCCGGCCTGACGGTCGCGGTGTCGACGGGAGGCACGCGCGAGCCGATCGACCCGGTGCGCTACCTGGGCAACCGTTCCAGCGGCACCCAGGGCACCGCGATCGCGCTCGCCGCGGCCGACCGCGGTGCGCAGGTGCGCCTGGTCGCAGGCTTCACCGACGACGGCGTGCTCGATCCCGCGGTCCGTCACCCGCGCATCACCGTGACCCGCATCGAGACGGCCGCACACCTGTCCGACGCAATGCGCGACGCCGCCTCCGGCGCGGATGTTGCGGTGATGGTCGCGGCGGTCGCCGACTATCGTGTCGCCGAGCCGAGCGATCACAAGCTCCGCAAGGAGGACGGCCCGCCCCGCCTGGAACTGGTCGAGAACCCCGATGTTCTGGCGGAGCTGGTAGCCACGCGCGCCGACGGTCAGACGATCGTCGGTTTCGCGGCCGAGACCGTCGCCGACGATGCGGAGCTGCGGGCGCGCGGGCGCCGCAAGCGTGCCCGCAAAGGGGTCGATCTGCTGGCGGTGAACGCCGTCGGCTGGCAGCGGGGATTCGGCACGGGCGACAACGCGGTCATCGTCCTCGACGCGACCGACCACGTCGTCGGTGAGGTCGCCGGCGACAAGCGCGCCGTTGCGGAGGGGCTCTGGGATGCCGTGCTCCGCGTACGCTGAGGTCGGTCAGGCCGCGTCGTCGGCCTCGGTGAGGCGCCGCCCGAGCCCGTCGAGCAGAAGGTCCAGCCCGATGTCGACCTGTTCCAGGACGGAGTTGGCGGGCTCTTCGATACTGGATGTTACCGCCGACGCCACCATGGGGAAATCGGCCACCGTCGGCCCGAGCCGGCCCAGGTAGCTCTGCAAACCCGTTCTGGCGGCGTCCGGCACCGGCACACTGCGGGTGAGGGAGGCGAAGCCGATGACATACGAATCGACCGCGTAGAGCGTGCTGGAGCCCAAGCGCGGCGGAAAGCCCTGCGCGACCAGGTAGGTGAGCATCGCCTCGTAATGGGCCAGTTGCGCCGGGCCCGGAGTCGGCGCCCCCATCACCTCGCACAGCCATGGGCGGGTCTTGATCAGCACGAGCATCGTCGTCGCCCGGTGGTGAAGCCCGGAACGCCAGGGATCCGCCTGATGCGGCACCGGAATGTGCGCGTAGGGCCACTCGGCCAGCGCGAACAACAGGTCGTCCTTGTTGTCGACGTGGTGGTACAGCGACATCGCCTGTGCGCCCACCTCGGCCGCCACATTGCGCATGCTCACCGCCGAGAGACCGACGCGATCGGCAACCGCCGCAGCGGCATCTACGATCGACTCCCGGGTCAGGTGACGGTGCGTCATGACTCTCCCCCCAGAGACAATCACGCCGACTGTTCAGATGACGGCCTCATTTTGCAAACTTACGCTTGTACACGTAGCATAATCGACGCAGCTTACAAATGTAAGACGCGGTCCCCCCCATGGGCCCGCCGGTAGCGCATCCTGCGAGCGTGTCCCCCCACACGACCCGGCGTCCGGCCCAGTCGGTGACAACGGTGACGGCCGCGGACCCCCCCTCAAACCGCGGCCGTCACCCCTCCACCGAGGTCTCCGGCGCGGGCTATCGCCCCGCGGCCGCAGCCGCCGCGGCGGCGCGCGCCAACCAGGCCGGCGGCTCGCCGTATCGCTGCGGCGGGACGAGGCGCCCGGCCGCACTGTCGGCAACGAGCGCGGCGAGCCGATCAGCGCGGGTGCGGTCCCGCTTCGCACCGTGCAGCCACGCGGCCACCGCTCGCCGGTAGGACGGCGTCGCGGCCTCCCAGAACGCCGCGGCGGACGCGTCGGCATCGATCGCCGCCCGCTCGTGCGCGGCGAGTTCGGGGTGCCTCTCGTGGGAGTAGACCCCGGTCCGGTCCGGGCGGCGCCGCCGATACGCCGCGAGCCCGGCCGGGGTCATCCGCCCCTCGGCGATCAGCCGTTCGACATGCGCGATGTTGACCTCGCTCCAGATCGACGACGCCTTGCGCGGCGACCAGCGTTGCCGCCGCGACACCTCGTCGATGCGTTGACTCACCGAGTCGATCCAGCCGAAGCACAACGCTTCGGGCACCGCGTCGGCCCACGTGAGCCCCCGCCGGGGGTGCCCCTTGCGATAGAGGCCCGTCCACACCTCCGGCTCGGTGTCGTGGTGACCCTCGAGCCACGCCCGGAAGTCGGCGGCGTCGTCGAAGAACAGCGCCGGACGGTCAGCCGTGCCTCCTTCGTGCATGACCCGAGGCTACCGCCGCTCCGCCGGTTCACGCGCCGGCGACAGCCCGCACGTCGACGACCCAGGTGACACCGAAACGGTCGGTCAGCATGCCGAACCCGGCGCTCCAGGCGGAGGCGGCGAGCGGTTCGATGATCTCGGCGCCCTCGGAGAGCGCGTTCCAGAGGGCGGTGACCTCGTCGAGCGTGTCGCCCTGCAGCGACTGGAAGAACGTGCGATCGGTGAAGGTGGCCCCGTTCTCGCGTCGCGTGGATCCCGCGATCGCCGCGCCGTCGGCGTCGTCATGACTCGGGATGTCGTAGGCCATCAGGCGGATGCCGCGGTCGGACTCGACCTGGCCGAACACGAGCTTGTCGGCTCCGGGAGCGCCCGCCGGCATGCCGACCTCCGCGTAGGTCGTGACGAACAGCCGACCGCCGAAGACGTCGCGGTAGAACTCGAGGGCGACCCGCGCGGTGCCGCGGAAGTTGAGGTGGGTGGTGGTCGTGATGCTCACGAGTGCATTCCTTTCGTGCTGCGGGCGCCGGTCGACGCCCTCCGCCACCCTGACAGCCATAGCGGACGTTTTTTGTCCTCTATTCGGGCACACTGGAGACCATGACGGGAACCTCCGCGCGCATGCTCACGCTCCTGTCGCTGCTGCAGACGCGACGGGACTGGCCGGGAAACCTGCTCGCCGAGCGCCTCGAGGTCACGCCGCGCACCGTGCGACGTGACATGACCCGGTTGCGCGAGCTCGGCTACCGCATCACCGCGATCAAAGGCCCCGACGGCGGGTACCGATTGGATGCCGGGTCAGAGCTGCCGCCGCTGCTGTTCGACGACGAGCAGGCCGTCGCGATCGCGGTCACCCTGCAAACGGCACGGTCGAGCGGCGTCGACATCGACGAGGCGGCGGCGCGCGCGCTGGCCACGGTACGTCGGCTCCTCCCCTCCCACCTGAGACACCGGGTCGACGGCATCCGCTTCACCGAGTCGATCGCCCCCGATCGGGTGGACCCGGCGGTGCTCGAAGCCGTCAGCGCCGCGGCGCGTGATCGGCGGACGTTGCGGTTCGACTACGGCACGCACGACGGGCTCGCCCGGCGCGCCGAACCGCACGCCGTCGTCGCGCGCGCGGGGCGGTGGTACCTCGTGGCAAGGGACCTCGACCGCGACGACTGGCGCACCTACCGGCTGGACCGGTTGCGCCCCCGCACGCCGGCCGGCGCGCCCTTCACACCCCGCCCGCTCCCCGCCGCCGATGCGCGGACCTTCCTCGCGGCGCGGTTCAAGGGGTCGACGGACGAGGACAGGTGGCCGCACACCGGCGAGCTCGTGATCGATCTCCCCGTGGCGCGCGTGGCACCCTGGGTCGACGACGGCGACGTGGCAGCCGTTGACGACCACCGCACCCGCGTTCGTCTCGGATCGTGGTCGTGGGACGGCCTGCTGGCGGGGGTCATGCGGTTCGGTGCGCCGTTCACGGTCGTCGGCCCCGAACCGCTTCGCGAGGCGGCGCAGCGGGCCGCGGCACGACTCGCGCAGTCCGCGCGGTGAGCGGCGGCTACGCCGAGCGGTCCACCGAGAGGGACACCTGCCGCAGCGCCTTCGCGAGAAGGTCGCGCTCGCGGGCCGAAAGCCCGCCGAAACGCTGCTCCTCATCGGCGACGACGGCCGCGCGCGCCTGAGCGTACAGCGTGCGGCCCGACGCAGTCACGACCACGACCTTGGCTCGCCGATCGGCCGGATCGGTCTTTCTGCGCACGAGCGTGCGTCGCTCGAGGTCGTCAACGAGCGCGACCACCTGGCTGGGGTCGAGGCGGAGGAAATCAGCGAGTTCCTTCTGCGACGGGCGCGAGTCGCTCACGGCGAGGGCGAGCACCGAGTACGACCGCACCGTGAGCTGGTGCGACGACAGCGCCGCGTTGGCGCTGTCGATCGACACGGCATTGGCGCGCGCGAGCAGGAAGGCAAGGTCGCCGCCGACCGTGCTCGCCCACAGCCGGTCAGCGCCGGCGGAGCGATCGGTCGAGCCGCGGGGGGAGGCGACACCGTTGAGGTCGGTCGGCATCCCCCCATGATACCGATTACGAGTTGATTCCAATCATTGACTTTTTCAATGGAATCCGCTTGCATGACACAAGCACGAGCAAAGGAGCCCGCACACATGCCCATCGCCGAGCCGGCCGCGCACACCGCAGTGCGACCGACCGTGACCTCGGCGTCGCCCCGATCGAACCGCGCGACCGACGCGCCGCTCGATCGCCACCCGTCGTCCGGCGTCGCCGGCGCCCCACAACCGAATACACCGAGAAACAGCCAGTCACACAAGGAGTACCAGCCATGAGAAAGCTCCGCCTTTCCGCCCTCGCCGCCGCTGCGGCGGTCGCACTCGCCCTCGCCGGATGCTCGTCCGGTTCGCTGTCGGGCGAGACCACCGCTCCCACCTCCGCCGCCGGCGGCGGTGACCTCACCCCGGTCACCGTGGGCCTGCTGCAGATCGCCCCGCACGCCGCCGTGCAACTGGCCATCGACGAGGGAATCTTCGAAAAGCACGGCCTCGACGTGACCGTCCAGCTCGGCCAGGGCGGCGCAGCGCTGCTGCCGGCCGTCACCAGCGGATCGATCCAGTTCGCCGTCGGCAATCCGCTGTCGGTACTGGTGGCCGCCAGCCAGGGCCTGGAGATGAGCATGATCGCCGGGTACTCACACCTGCCCGAGGAGGACCCGGCATCCGGCCTCGTCGTCCGCGCAGACTCCGGCATCACGTCCTACGCCGACCTGGAGGGCCAGACGGTCGCCGTCAACGCGGTCAACACGCAGGGCGACCTGGGCACCATGGGGTCGGTCGCGCAGGACGGCGGCGACCCGTCGAAGGTGACCTTCACCGAGATCGCGTTCCCCGACATGCTCGCGCAGTTGGAGCAGGGCAACATCGACGCCGCCTGGCTTCCCGAGCCGTTCCTGAGCGCGGCGCTGGACACCGAGGGCGTCGCCTGGCTCGGCAACCCGCTCGCGGTGATCCCGGGCCTGTACACCACGATCACCTTCACCTCCGCCACGTATGCGGCCGAGAACCCCGACATCGTGAAGGCGTTCGCGGACGGCATCGCCGAGGCGACCCAGTTCGCCATGGACAACGAGGACCAGAACCGCGAGGCGATCGTCAGCTACACCGGCATGCCGGCCGAGGTCGTCGACAACATCCGTCTGGAGATCCTCTCCGGCGACCTCGACCCGACGATCATCGAGGACCTCAGCGCCCTGGCCCTGGAGTACGGCTTCATCGACAGCGAGCCGGACCTGGGCACCGTCATCGCCATTCCGTAACGGCACGGGGCGCCGGCCGAGCGGGCGGCGCCCCGTCCACCCCCACCAGGAGTTCTCGTGCACAATCAAGGGATCGGCCC
Source organism: Microbacterium sp. (assembly GCF_047972865.1). Lineage (GTDB taxonomy): Bacteria > Actinomycetota > Actinomycetes > Actinomycetales > Microbacteriaceae > Microbacterium. The sequence goes on along the minus strand of NZ_JBKEAY010000164.1, from coordinate 31,836 downwards.
GTGGATCGATCGTCGGCGCCGGCGAACCCGCGACGGCGTCGCGCTGGTGTTCCGTGACGAGCAGATCGGGTACGCCGAGCTGGCCCAGCGCATCGCTCGCCTCGCGAACGCGCTCGCCGACCGCGGCGTCGCGCGCGGCGACCGGATCGCCTTCCTCGGCAACAACCACCCCGCCTTCCTCGAGACGCTGTTCGCCGCCGCCACGCTCGGGGCCATCTTCGTGCCCTTGAACACGCGTCTGGCCGGCCCCGAGATCGCCTTCGCCCTGACCGACAGCGGCGCGACGGTCCTGGTGTACACCGCCGATCTGCACCAGCTCGCCGCCGAGGGCGCCGCCGGCACCGACGTCGGCGTGCGCATCGTCGTCGACGGCGCCGGCGAGGACGCCGAACAGCTCGATGGACTCGTCGCGGCCGCATCCCCCGCCGCGCGCGACGAGCCGGTCACCCTGGACGACCCGGCGCTCATCCTCTACACCTCGGGAACCACGGGACACCCGAAGGGGGCTGTGCTCACCCACGGCAACCTCACCTGGAACTGCGTCAACGCGCTCATCGACTACGGCGTCGCCGCACACGAACGGGCCCTGCTGATCTCGCCGATGTTCCACGTGGCAGCCCTCAGCATGGGCGCACTGCCGGTGCTGTTGCAGGGCGGCACCGTCATCATCCACGAGCGGTTCGACCCGGGCGCGGTCCTGGCGACCGTCGAAGCCGAACAGGTGACGATGCTCTCCGGCGTTCCCACGACGTTCCAGATGCTGCAGGAGCACGCCGCCTGGGACAGCGCCGACATCAGCAGTCTGCAGCACCTCACCTGCGGCGGCTCCACCATGCCGGAGCGGATGCTGCAGGCCTACGAGGACCGCGGTCTCGCCTTCTCGTGCGGATACGGGATGACCGAGACCTCCCCCGGCGCGACGGCGCTGCCACCGTTCATGAGCCGCGAGAAGATGGGCTCGTCGGGCATCGCGCACTTCTTCACCGCCGTGAAGGTCGTCGGCGACGACGGCCAGACACTGCCGGCGGGCGAGGTCGGGGAGATCTGGGTGAAGGGTCCCAACGTGATCTCGGAGTACTGGCGACGCCCGGACGCGACCGCCTCGTCGATCGTCGACGGCTGGTTCCGCTCCGGTGACCTCGGCTCGTTCGACGAGGACGGTTACCTCACTGTCTCCGACCGGCTGAAGGACATGATCATCTCCGGCGGTGAGAACATCTACTCCGCCGAGGTGGAGCAGGCCATCATGGCGATCCCCGACGTCGCCGCGGCCGCCATCGTCGGAGTGCCGCACCACACGTGGGGCGAGGTCCCGCTGGCGATCGTGACCCTGCACCCGGGCGGCACAATCGACGACGATTCGCTGGTCGGGCACCTGACCGGCCGTCTCGCCAAGTACAAGATTCCGCGACGGGTCGTCGTCGTCGACGACTTCCCTCGCACAGCGAGCGGCAAGATCCGCAAAGCGGACCTGCGCGCACGCTACGCCCAGACCCCGAGTTCGTGAGGAGGAGCCCCGCATGACCACCGCACCACCAGCCGACGGGTCGACCGTCACCACCGCCGTTGCGGTCACCACGGCCCGCAGCCGACGGCGAAGCTTCCGTCCGCGCCGCGCCCTGCTCGGCATCGGCGGCATCGTGCTGCTGCTGGCCGTCTGGGAGGTGGTGGTCCGGGCGGGACTCATCGATGCGCGCTTCCTGCCCCCGCCCACCGAGGTGATCCCACGACTGTTCCAGATCCTGGGCCTGGCCGACTTCTGGGTCGCCGTGGGCCAGACCCTCGGGCAATGGGCCGCAGGCCTCGGGATCGCCCTCGTGCTGGGGTGCGTGCTCGGGGTGATCATCGGCCTGTCGCCGTTCCTGCGGCGCGCCACCCACTCCACGGTCGAGTTCCTGCGGCCGGTGCCCTCGGTGGCGCTCATCCCGCTCGCCGTGCTGCTGTTCGGCGTGCGCGTGGAGGCCAGCCTGCTGCTGATCGTCTACGCGGCGTTCTGGCAGATCTTCATCCAGGTGCTCTACGGCGTGGCCGACGTGGATGCCGTCGCGATGTCGACCGGGCGCAGCTACGGCTTCTCGACGTGGCAGCGCGTGCGCGACATCGTCTTTCCCACGACCTTGCCGTATGTCATGACCGGTCTGCGGCTGGGCGCGGCGGTGGCCCTCATCCTCGCCATCACGGCGCAGCTGATCATCGGCACACCCGGACTCGGGCAGACGATCTCCCAGGCGCAGAACGGCGGTCAGTACGCGACGATGTACGCGCTGATCCTGGCCACCGGGTTCCTCGGCATCCTGATCAACGCGGCGACGCGGGTGCTCGAAAAGGCACTGCTGTCGTGGCATCAGTCGGTGCGAGAGGAGGCGGCGGCATGAAAAAGCTCCTCGTCTCCCTCGGGTACACGCTGGGACTGCCCATCATCCTCATCGCGCTGTGGTGGGTCATCGCGACGGTGTGGCCGAGCTTCTTCTTCCCCACTCCGGGTGAGATCTTCGTCACCTTCCTGGAGACCTGGATCAGTCCGCGCCTGTGGCTGGACGTGCTGCCGAGCATTCTGCGGTTCGGGCTCGGCGTCATCATCGCGATCGTGCTCGGCATCCTGCTCGGCATCCTCGTCGGCCTCAACCGCGACCTGCGCGCGTTCACCGAACCGGTGTTCGAGTTCTTCCGCGCGCTGCCGGCCCCGGTGCTCATCCCGGTGCTGCTGCTGGTGGTCGGGCCCAACGACGCGATGCGCATCTTCGTGATCGCACTGGCGGCGATCTGGCCGGTGCTCCTGAACACGATCGCCGGTGTGCGCGCGGCCGACCCCGTCCAGAACGACACGAGCCGGTCGTACGGCATCCACGGCCTCAGCCGGGTGCGCCACCAGGTGCTGCCCGGCGCCGCGCCGCAGATCCTCGCGGGTGTGCGCCAGAGCCTGCCGATCGGCCTCATCCTCATGGTGATCTCCGAGATGTTCGCCGGGTCGACCGGGCTCGGCTTCACCATCATCCAGTTCCAGCGGCGGTTCGCGATCCCCGAGATGTGGTCGGGAATCCTCGTGCTGGGCTTGATCGGCTACGGCGTCGCCGTGGTCTTCCGCATCATCGAACGTCGCACCCTGCGTTGGTACCTTGGACTGAAGGATCTGGAAAATGCTGCCTGACACTCCCCTGAACTCCGTCTCGCACGGACGTACCCTCGCGCCCGAGGACACCCTGCTGTCGGTGCGGGGCCTGCAGAAGATCTACGAGACCGACGGCGGCCCGATCGAAGCGGTGCGCGACCTCACGTTCGACCTCGGCAAGAACGAGCTCACCTGCCTGGTGGGGCCGTCCGGGTCGGGCAAGACGACACTGCTCAAGTGCATCGCGGGTCTACTCGCGCCCACGAGCGGTGAGGTCGTGCTCGACGGCAAGACCGTGACGGCGCCGCCGAAGAAGATGGCGGTCGTCTTCCAGGAGTACGGCCGGTCGCTGTTCCCATGGCTGCGTGTCGGCGAGAACGTCGAACTGCCGCTGAAGAACGCCGGCATCCCGAAGCCGCAGCGCACGAAGCTGGTCGCCGAGGCCCTCGACAACGTAGGCCTGTCGCACGTGCCCCGCTCGTACCCCTGGCAGCTGTCCGGCGGCATGCAGCAGCGCGTCGCGATCGCGCGGGCGATCGCCTATCAGCCCGAGGTGCTGCTGATGGACGAGCCGTTTGCGGCCGTCGACGCGCAGACCCGTGCCGACCTCGAAGACCTGGTGCGCCAGGTGCGGCGCGAACTGGGCATCTCGGTGCTGTTCGTCACTCACGACATCGACGAGTCGGTCTATCTCGGCAACCGTGTGATCATGCTGTCCAGTTCGCCCACGATCGTGCAGGAGGACCTCGTGGTCGACCTCCCCGATGAGCGCGACCAGTTGGAGACCCGCGCCCTCCCGCGGTTCACCGAACTGCGCCACCACGTGTACGAGCAGATCCAGCTGGCCAAGAAGGGGTTCCGACCTGACGCCGCCGTGACGACGTGAGTTCGCCGCGCGGCACGGTGAGCGGTCCGCAGCGCCGCATCGCTCCGGGCCTCATGGCCGCGCTCGGCTACGTCTCGATGGGGATGTCGCTGTCGACAGACCTCTATCTCCCCGCCTTCCCGAGCATCGCCGGCGACTTCGGGGTACCGGCGGCGACGGTGCAGTTGACCTTGACCGCGGTGCTGATCGGCGCCGCCTTCGGTCAGCTCATCATCGGGTCGATCTCGGATGCGCTGGGGCGCCGCCCCACGCTGATCGTCGCGTTGGTGCTGTTCACAGCGTGCTGCTACCTCGCCACCGCGAGCAACTCGATCGAGATGCTCATCGCGGTGCGCGCCGTGCAGGGTTTCGCCGGGGCGGCGGGGTCGGTGCTGGCCCGCGCCGTGGTCGCCGACCTCACCTCCCGGGCCGCCGCCGTCCGGGCGTTCAGCACGCTGTTCGTCTTTGTCGCACTGGGGCCGGCGGTGGCGAGCCCGCTCGGTGCGGCCCTCACGCAGTGGGGCGGCTGGCGGGCCGCGCTGCTCGGGTTGGCGGTGATCGCCACCGGGATGCTCGTGGTCACGGTGCTGTTCATCCCCGAGTCACTCCCCCGCGACCAGCGCCAGCCGTTCGTGGTGTCGGTGCTGCTGCGCAACATCGGGGGCCTGCTGCGCACGCCTCCGTTCGTCGCGTACGCGCTGGCGTTCGCGACCGGGTACGCGGCGCTGATCACCTATCTGGGCTCATCGTCCTTCATCGTTCAGGACGTGTTCGGCCTGTCCCCGCTGGGGTACGCGGTGACGTTCTCCACGACGGCGGTGTCGATCATGGCGGGGTCCTGGGCCAGCGGCCGGCTGGGCGTGCGCATCGGCGCCGCACCGACGCTGCGCTGGGCACTGGTCCTGGCCCTGTTGTCGGCGGGAACGCTCGCGCTGCTGGCCGCGACCGGGGAGTTGACGCTCGTGACCTACCTGCCGCTGGTGGTCGCGTTCGCGATCGGCTCGGGCGCGATGCTCGGCACCGCCTCGGGGCTCGCGGTCGGCCAGGCCTCCCGCACCGCCGGGGCCGGGTCGGCTGTCGTGGGTTTCACCCAGTCGGCGTTCGGCGCCGTCGCCTCGCCGCTGGGCGGACTGTGGGGAACCGAGACGGCCGTGCCGGCAACCGTGGTGATGACGGTGTTCGCGCTGGCCGGCCTGATCTGCGCGTCGACCGGCGCGCGGCTGGCCCCGGCCGGCTCGGACTGACCGCGGCGGCGGATGCCGCGGCATCCGCGCCCGTCCGCAGATTCGGAGTCTGACGCCGGATTCGGAAGGGATGCCGCGCCACCCTCCGAATCCGCGCGCGTGATCCGAATCCGCGACACCTCCTTGCGGCCGCGCTGCGGACAGGCGTGAGTTATCCACGGAAATCCCGAGGTCCGCACATCCCGTCGACAGCGTGGCTAGGCTGGCCGGGGTGACCGCTGTCGAGGCGGCACCGGGGAGCAAGGGGGGCAGCGAATCATGACCGGGTACAAGGTCGTTTCACACGAAGTGGACAACCTCTACAACACGCTCGCGAGCGCCGTCGAGCAGATCCAGTGGGAGCTCGATCAACTCGACGGCAAGGTCGCACAGTTGCGCCACAACTGGTCGGGCGAGGCCTCCGACGCCTACGACCAGGCTCAGCAGAAGTGGACCGTTCACGCAACGCACCTCCAAGAACTGCTCGCCGACTACTCGTCTCGGCTCAATGCGATCAACCAGCAGTACCGCGACTCCTCGGCGCACGTGCGCGAGAGCATCTGGAAGTAGTCCGATGGCAACGGACTCTTCTCCCCTTGACGAGCTCACCGCTCTGCAGGAGCGCTCTCGGACGCTCCTGGCGGAGGTGAACACGATGCGGGCTGCATGGCCCGACGGCAGTCCCGCACCACGATGGTCGCCGGACGGTGTCATACAGGTTGCGATGAACGCCGTCGGCGAGATCACCTGGCTGCACCTCGCCGACGACTGGCCGGCCCGACTCGGACGGGGCTCTCTGCTCTCATCGATCCGCGCCGCGCGCGCCGCGATGAGCGCAGAACGTGCCCGGGAGTGGGTGTCTACCCTCGACACCGCACGCCCCGCCCCCGCCGGCCACCCGCACGACACCGGTTCCGCCGCGCCGCGCCCGCGGGAGCGCACACCCAGTTCGACGACGGAGGGCGACGTGCAGTCGACCCTTGAACGGTACCGCGCTGCGCGCGCACGCTACGATGCCTCGCTGGCTGAGAACGGCGAACTCCGGCGTCGACGCGATATCGGCAGTGGGCGCGGATGGTTCGTCGCCCGTTGCGCCGGCGGGCGGGTCGCCGCTCTCGTCCACAACGATGCCGCGGTCGATGCCGATGTCGATGACGCCAGTTCGGATCTGCTCGCACTGTGGCTCACCGTCCACGAAGCGGGGGTGGTGTCGTGAGCGACACCGAAGTGGAGGTCGTCCTGGAGGACTTCGATGTCGACGAGGCGAGTTGGCGTGCCATCGCCGACGTCTTCGCCGAGGCAGTGGGTTTGGCGACGCCGATCGCCAACATCCCCCTGCTGGTCACCGACGGCGTGGCGTTCGCGGCGGGGTTCAAAGGCCAATACGAGGACCTGGCGGGCTGGCTGGTCACTCACCTCAACGACGGCGTGAACGCCCTCAACGACATCGCGGACCGGCTTGACGAGACGCAACAGGAGTATGCCGCCGCGAACGACTACTCCGAAGAAGAACTCGCTGCGGCGGAATGGGAATAGGGGCGCACGATGATCTCCCAGGAAGAGTACGACGAGGCGCGCGAAGACCAGGAGAACAAGATCACCGAGATGCAGGACGGAATCAACAACTGCATCGACAAATTCAACAATGCCGACTTCCCGTGCGAATGGTTTGGTGACAGCGAGGGAGACGTCGAGGAGAAGCTCGGCGAGGTCAAGTCCGTGTGGGAGCTCTTCATGGAGGCTCTCGTTCAACTCGCCTCCCCCGGTAATCCGTTCTGGTTCTGGGAGAGCGCGAACACCTGGACGGAGGTCCTCAAGCTGATCAGCGGCCAAGTGAGCTACATGAGCGCAGACGTGGTCGGGAAGTTCCCCGCGCTGACCAGCTGGGTCTCGGAGGATGCCGCCGTGTACCAATCGATGCCGTCCCTTCAGACCGGCGCGACCAACGGAGCCGTCGAGTACATCACCGCCCTGGCCGCCCACCTCGACGCCCACGGGATGCAGGTGGCCGACCTGTGGTTCGAGCTCGCCATGATGGTCGTCGACGGGGCACAGTTGATCGCCGGGTCCGTCTCGAAGTTCCTCACGGCCGACCCGCTGGAGTGGCTCGACATCATCCCGAAGATCGTGGAGGTGATCAACGGCCTCATCGACTTCGCGCAGGACACCGCGAAGCTGCTGCAGGAGCAGTGGTCGGCCACGAAGACGGCGATGAACGAGTTGAAGCTCAGCTTCGCCAACCTCACCGGCACCCTCAACGGGAAGTGGCCCACCGTTGCGGCCGTCTAGGGCCTGCGGAGCGCTGCTGGCCGTGGTCGCCCTCGCCGGCCTGGGCGGGTGCAGCGCCGCCTCCGACGACGTCGTGGACGTCGCGACGCAGTACATGGATGCGATCTCCGCGGGCGAGTTCGCGACGGCCTTCGCGCTGACGACGACGGATCCGGCGTCGATCGGGTGCGCCGCGTTGACCTCCAACGGCCAAACGTCGGGAGTGTCCGAGGCAGAGGTGGATGCCGATTCGGTACGTGTCGACGGCGACAGCGCATCGATCGATGTCTCGTACCACGCGCTGGACGACGTGTCCGGCCGCATTCAGTTGACCCGCACCGGTGACAGGTGGCGGGTGGAACAGGGGTCGACGGATGCCCTTGCGGTGAGGTTCCGGGAGCGCACCGTCGCGACGTTCTCGGTGGGGTCTTACGTGAGTGGGGGCGAGCGGTGCACGGTTCCCGTCGTCGACGGCGAAGCCTCCTTCCCCGCCCTGCCGGGGGTGTACTCGGTCTCCGTCGCCGATCCGACCGGGGTGACGACGCTGAAGCTGCCGGGGACGCCGCCGGACCCCTCGGACGCGACGACGGTCGACGTGGTCGTCGCGCCCGGGTCGACCGAACCGTGGGTGCTCGCCCCGCCGGCGAGTTCGGCTCCGCCACCGGGATTCGCCGGCAGCTCGCAGTTGCGGGCCGAGTTCGCCCAGGTAACCGCCGACGGCCACCGGTGCGTCGACGGCTCCGGTCGGGACGCGACGTGCCCGGACGAGATGACGACGGCGGGGCGAGCCGTCGTGCTCGACGAGGTATGGACGGACGACGACCAGACCTGGTCGTTCGCCGCCGTGCAGCTGCCCGACGACATCCCGCTCGACGACACCTTCGGCTACACCGACGACCAGGTGTCCGCCCGCTACTCCGGCGTGCTGGAGACGAGCACGCCGGCCCCGTTCACCGTGACCTTCATCCTCTCCGGCGACTGAGCTCGCGGCATCCGCACGGCGCCCGTCGCCGTCAGAATGACGCTGGATGCGGATGCTGCCGCATGCGCGCGTCCGAATCCAGCACACACTCCGATTCCACGACGCGGGGCACGCGGACGGCACGCGCGCCGGGGCGGCACGGGCACGCGGGTGGCGCGGCGTTGGGGCGGCAGCCCTGGCTGGCGGGCAGCGCTGGGCCTACCAGGGCAGCGGGCGGTCACCTCGCTGGGCGTCGTCGGGCATGTGCGCGATGCGGCCCCCGCCCGCGCGGATGCAGAGCCAGCGCAACTGCTCGGTGCTCTCCGGCAGGCACCGCCAGATGCGCCACACACCTTGGCCGACCCGGACGACTGTCCCGGCCGTGACGTCGATGATGTCGTCGTCCAGACCCATCTGCCCCGAACCGCCGAGGAAGACGTACAGCTCCTCGATCTCGGAGTGGCTGTGCCAGTAGCCGGCATCCTCGCCCGGCTGATACGCGTTCGCGGTCATTCCGATGTACTGCGTGTCGATCTCATGATCGACGACGCGGCGACCGTCACGGGACCGCTCGGGCACGAACCCGCCGTAGTAGTCGTACCACTGGTCGAGGGGGCCGATCTGCAGGACGTCGTAGTCGCTCATGTCGTCACCCTACGACCGGGCGCTCGGCAGGGCCATGCCTCGGGTCCGATCGGGGACGGATGCCGTCGCCTGCGTCGCCGTGGGACGGAACCCTCGCAGCCGCAGGCTGTTGGTGACGACGAACACGGACGAGAACGCCATCGCGGCGGCAGCCACGAGAGGGTTGAGCAGCCCCGCCATGGCCACCGGAATCGCGGCGACGTTGTACGCGAACGCCCAGAAGAGGTTGCCCTTGATCGTGCCGAGCGTACGGCGGGAGAGCCGGATGGCGTCGACGACGACCATCAGGTCGCCGGAGACGACGGTGATGTCGCTGGCGGCGATGGCGGCATCCGTTCCCCCGCCCATCGCCAGGCCCAGGTCGGCGGCGGCGAGCGCGGCGGCGTCGTTGACCCCATCGCCGACCATCGCCACCACGTGACCGTCGGCCTGGAGACGCCGCACGACGTCGAGCTTGCCGGCGGGGGTGACACCGGCGTGCACCTCGTCGATGCCGACCTGGCCGGCGATCTCGCGCGCGGCGCCCTCGTTGTCGCCGGTGAGCAGCACCGGGGTCATCCCGAGCCCGCGCAGCCGCGTGATCGCCTCTGCGCTGGTGGGCTTGACGGTGTCGGCGACGGCGATGATGCCGAGGTGCGTGCCGTCCCGGCCGATCGCGACGACCGTCGCCCCGCCGGCGGCGAGGCCGTCGGCCTGCTGCCGCAGTGGATCGGTGGGGCGGATGCTCCACTCCTCTGCCAGCCAGGACGGGCGCCCCGCGACGACGAGCGAACCGCCGACGATGCCCTGCACGCCGTAACCGGCGTGGGAGTCGAACGTTTCGGCGGGCACGACGGTGGGGCTCGCGGCGACGATGGCGCGCGCGACGGGGTGCTCCGACCCGGACTCCACGGCCGCGGCAGCGGCGAGCAGCTCGTCGCCGGTAACTCCCACCGCGGGGTGCACGGAGGTGACCGCCATGCTGCCGGTGGTCACCGTGCCGGTCTTGTCGAGCACGATGGTGTCGACGGTGCGGGTCTGTTCCAGCACCTGCGGCCCGCGGATGAGGATGCCCAGTTGCGAGCCGCGGCCGGTGCCGACCAGCAGCGCGGTGGGTGTGGCGAGACCGAGTGCGCACGGGCACGCGATGATGAGGGTCGCCACGGCGGCGGTGAAGGCGAGTTCGAGCGGTCCGCCGGCGATGAGCCAGCCGGCGAACGCGGCGATCGCGAGCAGGAACACGATCGGCACGAAGATGCCCGACACCCGGTCGGCGAGGCGCTGCACCTTCGCTTTGCCGGTCTGGGCCTCCTCCATCAGCCGTCGCATGCGCGCCAGTTCGGTGTCGGCGCCGACCCGGGTGATCTCGACCGTGAGGCGTCCACCGACGTTCACGGTCGCGCCGACCACGCGGGAACCGGCACCGACTTCCATCGGGACCGACTCCCCCGTGAGCATGCTGGCGTCGACCGCGGAGGTCCCCTCGATGACGAGGCCGTCGGAGGGGATCTTCTCGCCGGGGCGGACGAGGACGGTGTCGCCGACGAGCAGTTGGTCGACGGGGACGCGCTGTTCGGCCCCGCCGACCAGGCGGGTTGCGTCTTTCGCGCCGAGTTCGAGGAGCGCCCGGAGAGCTTCGGACGACGACACGCGGGCGCGGGCTTCGGCGTACCGGCCTGCGAGGATGAAGACCGTCACGAGCGCGGCGACTTCGAGGTAGATCTCGTGACCGCCGGCCTGCGGGGTGCCGACGAGGGTGAAGGTCATGGTCATTCCGGTCATCCCGGCGCCGCCGAAGAAGAGCGCGTAGAGCGACCAGCCGAAGGCGGCGGTGACACCGACGCTGATCAGGGTGTCCATCGTGGCGGCACCGTGGCGGGCGTTGATCGCGGCGGCGCGGTGGAACGGCCAGGCCCCCCACACCGCGACCGGGGCGGTGAGGGTCAGGGCCAGCCACTGCCAGTAGTCGAACTGGAGCGCGGGAATCATGGAGAGGACGGCCACCGGCACGCCGAGGGCGGTGCTCACGAGCAGGCGCTGGCGCAGTGATGCCAGCTCGGCGTCGCGCGGCGTCGCCGCGTCGCCGTCGCTGTCGGGGGTCGCCGCGGCGGGAGGCGCCGGCAGCGCGGCCTGGTAGCCGGCCGACTCGACGGCGGCGATCAGGACCGCCGGGTCGACGCCGCCGCCGCGGACGCGTGCTTTCTCGGTCGCGTAGTTGACGGTCGCCTCGACCCCGGGCAGCTTGTTGAGCTTGCGCTCGATGCGCGTCGCGCACGAGGCACAGGTCATCCCGGTGATGTCGAGTTCGACGTCGCTCGCGCTCACGATGCCGAGCCGGTCAGGCTGTAGCCGGCTTCCTCCACCGCGTCGGCGATCGCCGCGGCATCCACCGGAGCCGCACTGCGGATCGTGACGCGCGAGGCACCGCCGGCGTTGAGGTCGACCGAGACGCCGTCGACGCCCTCGATGGCGCTGAGTTCCTCGGTGACGCTCATGACGCAGTGCGCGCAGGTCATGCCGGCGACGAGCACTTCGGCGGTGACGGCGGATGCCGCGGTCGGCGCTTCCACGGCCGATCCGGTGGCGCTGCACGAGCAGCCGCCGGCGGTGTCGGTGAGACCGAGGTCGGTACGGTTGTCGATGTTCATGGTGTCTCCTCGTGGGTGTCAGGATCGAACGAGTCGCGCGATGGCGTCGTTGGCTTCGCGGAGCTTCTGCTCGGCGACAGGGCCGCCTTCGGCGCTGGCTTCGGCGACGCAGTGGGTGAGGTGATCGCCCAGCAGCGACAGCGCGACCCGCTCGAGGGCCTTCGTGGTCGCCGAGACCTGGGTGAGCACGTCGATGCAGTAGGTGTCTTCTTCGATCATGCGCGCGATGCCGCGCACCTGCCCCTCGGCGCGTCGCAGCCGCCTGAGCAGGTCGTCTTTGCGTGCGGTGTAACCGTTCATGCTCGATACTATACCCCCCTAGGGTATCTTCGGCGACCCCCGTGCGGGATGCCGGCCCGATCCTGGCATCCACCGAGGTCGAACGACTGTGCCACGCACGTCGTGATCCGTGGCCGCCGACCGCGAGCGAAGGCCCGGTAACGTCGACACATGGACTATTTCGCTGCGCCCGTGCTGGGCAACGACGTCGTCCGCCTCGAACCGCTGAGCGTCTCGCATCACGACGACCTGGTCGCCGCCGTGCGGATCGGCGCGATGTGGCAGACCTGGTACACGCGCGTCCCCTCGCCGGATGCGATGGCCGACGAGATCGCGCGTCGGCTCGCGCTTCGCGCAGAGCGCCAATCGGTGCCGTGGGCCATCGTCGACGCCCGCAGCGACCGCGCCGTCGGCATGACGAGCTATCTTCACCTCGAACCGACTCACCGACGACTGGAGATCGGTGCGACCTGGCTCGGCGTCGCCTCGCAGGGAACACGGCTCAACCCCGCGGCCAAGCTATTGCTCCTGACCCGCGCGTTCGAAGAGCTCGACTGCGGCGCTGTGGAGTTCCGGACGCACTGGCACAACCGCCAATCGCGGGCGGCCATCGAGAAGCTCGGCGCGAAGCAGGACGGCATCCTCCGCAACCACATCCGGTTGGAGAACGGGACCGTGCGCGACACCGTGGTCTTTTCCATCATCGACGGCGAGTGGCCCACGGTGAAGTTCGCCCTCCACGAGCGTGTACGGATGCCCGATCGCGAGGCGCCGACACGCGAGTCGCACCCGCCACCCGGGTAGGGTGGAGCCGTGAATCCTCTGGTCCCGACAGGTGTCGATGTGCTCCTCGCCTCAGCGGTCGTCCTGCACACCGTGCTGGTGCTCGCGGCGCTGGTTGCTCTGGCGCTGTCCGCCGACAAACGACGTTGGCCATCGACGGTGCTGCTGGTCGCGCTCTTCCCGTTCGCCGGCCCGGTCATCGCTCTCATCGCACTCCGTCGCCGCCGGCACCACCCGCTTGCCGAGATTGCCCGAACCGCGCCGCACCCCACGTAGGAACAACAGTTCTCGCAATCTCAGCAGCCGGGCCGGGATCAGCCTCCGAGGGCGGGGATGACCTCGCGCTCGAACAGTTCGACGCCCGAGTAGTCGTAAGCGGCCTCGGGGAAGTACGCGATCGTGTACGCGAGACCCTCGTCGGCGTAGCCCGCTAGATGCTCGGCGACTTGCTCGGGGGTGCCGAAGGCCGCGGAGGCCAAATACTGCTGCTCGATGGCATCCGCCCGCTGGTCGCCGACATGGGGACGCAGGCGCGCCACCACCGCGGCGAGCCGGTCGCGCGCCTCGGCCTCGGTCGCCCCGACGATCGCGCCCACATTCATCGACCGGGTGATCTCACCGAAGTCGCGACCCAGGCGATCGCAGTGGCCGCGCAGCACCTCGCTCTTGTGCACGAACTCTTCCCGCGTGCCGAGGAAGTTCGAGTACGACGCATACTTTGCGGCGATCTTCAGCGTCACCTTCTCGCCGCCACCGGCGACCCACAGCGGCACTCCCCCCGGCTGCAGCGGCAGGGGCCGCACGATCGCGCCGTCAACCCGAGAGAACTCGCCGTCGAGGGTCGCCGATCCGGTCGTCCACGCCTGCCGCATGATCTCGACGCCTTCGCGCAGCATGCGCAGTCGCTCGGGCGCGTCGGGGAATCCGTAGCCGTAGGCCCGCCACTCGTGCTCGTACCAGCCGGCGCCGATCCCCATCTCGGCACGCCCTCCCGAGATGAGATCGACGGTCGCGGCGACCTTCGCCAGGTACGCCGGGTTGCGGTAGCCCACGCACGTGCACATCTGCCCCAGCCGGATGCGGGAGGTGGATGCCGCGAACGCCGCCATCAGCGTCCACGCCTCGTGCGTGGCCTCCTCGGAGGGCACCGGCATGGTGTGGAAGTGGTCGTACACCCACAGCGACTCCCACGGTCCGGAGTCGGCGCGCTGCGCCAGGGAGTTCATCACTGCCCAGTGCTCGGCGGGGTCGATGCCAACGAGGTCAAATCGCCAGCCCTGCGGAATGAACGTCCCGAATCGCATGGCGCCAGCCTAACCGCGCCGCGACCGCGAGGGGCCGTGCGAGAATCCGCTCGGGTCCGCATCTGCGCGGAGCCGAGGCGACAGAGAGGGATCATCGTGGCGACGTCATCCGGCGAGACGGGCGGGTTCTCCGACGAGGAGAAGAAGGCGATGGCCCAGCGGGCCGACGAACTGCGCAGCACGAAGGGCCTGAAGGGTGCGGCAAAGCTCGCGAAGGAACTCGAAGCGTGCGCCGAGGCGATCGATCAGCTGGACGGCATCGACGGCGAGGTGGCGCGCGCCGTGCACCGCATCGTGAGCGATGAGGCGCCGCACCTGAATCCGAAGACGTTCTACGGGTTCCCCGCCTACGCCGCGAACGGCAAGGTCGTCATCTTCGTGCAGCCGAAGTCGAAGTTCGACACCCGCTACCCCACCGTCAACTTCGACGAGACCGCGAACCTCGACGACGGCGACATGTGGGCGACCTCGTTCGCCGTCGTGAACGTGACCGACGCCGTGCAGGACCGCATCCGCACCCTGGTCCGCAAAGCCGTCAGGTAAGCACGAGGCAGCAGTCGGCCCTCGTGGCCGAACAGGTCGCCGAAGACCCGCCAGACGGTGTCGCGGGGGGAACCGGACGGATGTCCCACCTGGACTTGTTGCGAACGATTATCATTTAAGTCTCTCAAGAGAGGATGAGAATGGTTGATCAGATCGAGCAGACACTGGCCGGAACCGTTGCAGTCGTGACGGGAGGTGGCGGCGAACTCGGTTTCGCATCTGCGCGGGCGATGGCCCGCCGCGGGGCGAGCATCGCTCTGGTGGACGCGTCCGAACCGGCGCTCGAGCGCGCCGCGGCGGAGCTGGCGAACCTGACCGAGGTGGAGATCATCCCCGCGGATGTCACCGCGGAGTCCGACGTGGAGCGCTACGTCTCGACGGTGATCGCGCGGTTCGGGCGCATCGACGCGTTCCACAACAACGCTGGCATCGAGGGGAAGAGCGCGCCCCTTTACGAGTACGACACGGATGAGTTCGATCGGGTGATGGCCGTCAATGTGCGCGGGGTCTTTCTCGGGCTCAAGCACGTCATGCGGGTCATGCGCGATCAGCGGTCGGGCGCGATCGTCAATAGCGGATCGATTGCGAGCGAGCGGGGCTCCGCATCCGGCCCCGGGTACGTCGCCTCGAAGCACGCCGTGCTCGGCCTCACCCGGGAAGCGGCGGTGACCGGCGCACGGTTCGGGATACGCGTCAATGCCATCGAACCGGGATTCATGGACACCCGCATGCTACGCACGCTCATCGATCAGCAGACCGGCGGGGGTGGGGACGCGGCCGTCGCAGCGCTTGGCGGCGTGGTGCCGTTCGGGCGTTTGGGCGCGCCGGAAGAGGTCGGGGAGGTGGTCGCGTTCTTGCTGAGCGCCGCAGCGGCCTATGTGACGGGCGTCGCCGTGCCGGTTGACGGTGGACTTCTGGCGAAGGTCCCGCGCCCGGCCGATTGAACAGCGCACGCGGCGCGCTACTGGTGGCTGAACGCCGCATCGAACGATGCGTCGGGGGTCTTCCACAGGAGAGACCTCACGAAGGTAACCGCTTCCGCGGCGCCGTGAAGGCGGTCCATGCCGGCATCCTCCCATTCGATGGAGATCGGGCCCCGGTAGCCGATCGCTTCCAGCGCACGGAACGAGTCCTCCCACGGCACGTCACCATGCCCTGTCGAGACGAAGTCCCAGCCGCGACGGGGATCGCCCCACGCCAGGTGCGATCCCAGAACTCCAGAGCGACCGTTTCCCGGCCGCAGCCGGGTGTCCTTGCAATCGACATGATAGATGCGGTCGCTGAAGTCCCAGATGAAACCCACCGGGTCGATGTTCTGCCACATCATGTGGGACGGATCCCAGTTGAACCCGAAGGTTGCGCGATGGTCAATCGCGTCGAGCGCACGCACGCTGGTCCAATAGTCGTACGCGATCTCACCGGGATGGACTTCGTGCGCGAAACGTACACCTTCACCGTCGAAAACGTCGAGGATCGGATTCCAGCGCCGTGCGAAGTCCTCGTATCCCGCGTCGATCACGTCCGCGGGGACGGGAGGGAACAGCGCGACGTAGGGCCAGATCGACGAGCCGGTGAAACCGACGACGGTGTCGACGCCAAGTTTGCGCGCGACCCGCGCCGCCCGCATCATGTCCTCCGCGGCACGCTGTCTCACACCCTCGGCGTCGCCGTCACCCCACACGTAATCGCGCAGGATCGCCCGATGGCGAAAATCGATTGGGGCATCGCACACCGCCTGGCCGCCGAGGTGGTGTGAGATCGCATGGAGCTGGAGCCCGTGGCGATCGAGCACCTCTCGCCGAGACGCGAGGTAGGTCTCATCTTCGTCGGCGCGTCGCAGATCGAGATGATCTCCCGAGGCCGCGAGCTCGAGACCGTCGTAGCCCCATGAGGCCGCCAGCCTCGCCACTTCTTCGAGAGGCAGGTCGGCCCATTGCCCGGTGAAGAGGGTCACGGGTCTGCGTGCGGAGGTGTCGGACATGTCGGCATCCTTTCAATCAACGGCGGGAGGAGACCGGCCGTGCGGTACGGAGGAGAACACGAAGGAGGGGGATCGCGACCACGATCGCTGCGAAGACCGTAGCCGCGATGGTGAGGGGTCCACTCGGTCCGGCGGCGGCGAACTGAGCGGCGATCGTGACAGCGCCAGCGGACCCGAGCCCGGTCACGCCGCCGAGCACCGTCATCATCGTGGCCATCCGTTCGGAGGGGGTGATCCGGCCCACGATCGAGTAGATCGTCACCATGAGCGTGCCCACCCCCAGGCCGGTCACGGCCAGAGCGATCGTCACCGAGGTCAGATTCTCTGAGGCCGACAGGGACACCACACCGGCGGCCACGAGCGCGGCACCGAACAGCCACCGCGAAGAGGTTGCCGTGCGATGAACGAGAAAAGGGACGATCATGGAGGCGATCGCTGCCGCCGTCGCCATACTCGCGTACACCAGGCCCGACGATGCGGGGATGCCGGCGCGCTGCGTGTACGCCGACACGATCGCGAGGGTCGCGCCGAACGTGGCGCCCAGCAGGAGCATGCCGACGATGACGATGACCACCTCGGCGTTGACCCAGCGGCCGGTTCGCGCGCCGATGCGGCGCGGCCGCGGCGAGGTGCGGGCGGGATCGGTGGCGAAAAGGGTCGCGAACACCGAGGTGATCGCTGCGGACGCCAGGAGTGCGGCGCCCGGGTTGAAGAGGGATGCCGCGGCGCCGACGATGATGGGTCCCACCGCGAAGGAGAGTTCATCGAGGAGCGATTCGTAGCCCATCGCCAGCGGCAGCGTCTGGGGGCGTCTGCGCAGCAGCGCCACCCACCGTGCGCGCATCAACGGCGACAGCTGCGGCGTGGTCATCCCCGCCAGGGCACACAGCGCCAGCAACACCGCGTATGGCTGACCCGTCGCGGCACCGGCGACGAGCGCGATCAGTGCTGCGCAGTGGACCGGCACCGCTACGAGCAAGGCGGCCCGGTCGCCGTGGCGATCGGCGAACCACCCTACGGCGGGCGCGCCGAACGCCACCGACAGCCCGAGCAGTGCCGACCCCAGCGAGGCGGTCGCGACCGAGCCGGTGGTCACCGTGAGAAGGGTGAACACCCCGACGACGTTCATGGCGTACGGCAATCTGCCGACGCTGGCTGCGATCAACAGCCGGTACCCTGCACTGTGTCGCAGTGCGCGCGGTCCGCTCAGATCCTCACCCATACGGTGTCTTCGTTCAGTCCAGTTCCGCCACCCATCGGGCCGTGACGCGAGCACTGTCCGACGGGTCCATCGATGCGCGGTCGACTTCTACGATGACCCACCCGTCGAAGCCCACCGGGAGCGCGCGGAGGGCACCGACGATATCGACCTCGCCGAGTCCGGGCTCGAGGAACAGCCCGCGGTCGGACCAGTCGAAGTACGGTGCCGGGTGCTCACGCGACTCCCGCGCGAGCGCCAGGTCGAGGTCTTTGATGTGGAGGTCCACGATGCGGTCAGCGTACTTCGTGATCATCCGCGGCGCGTCGATCCCGGCCCACTCGAGGTGACCGATGTCGAACGACGCCCCCAGGAGGTCTGGATCGACGTTGTCGAGCACGTAGTCGATCTCGAGTTCGGTCTCCACCCAGGTGCCGACATGATTGTGCAGCCCGGCGTGAATACCCTCGGCGCGAAGGACCTCGGCGGCCGCCGTCAGCATCTCGACGCACTCGTCCAGCCTGGCGCGATCGAAGTCGCACCCCACCGCAGCGGCCTTCCCCATCCGCGGGTTGCGGAGCGTCTGATCGACCTCTGCGGCGAGGAACACCGTCCGCAGCCCCATGAAGTTGGACTCCTCCGCGCGGCGGCGCACCAGGTCGAACCAATGGATCCACTCGGAGCTTCCGCGTTGCAGCGAAACACCGTGGTCGGAAGGCAGCCGCACTTGCAGATATCCCGGCGCAGCTTCCAGTCCGCAGGCCTCCAGCATCGCGCGATAGTTCTGCAGGGTTTGCGTGTCGAGCACCTCCATCATCGCGGCGGAGAACCCGGCATCATGGATCTCCGCAAGCACGTCAGGGTACTCGTTGACGAAGTGCGGGTCGGCGTATCGCCAGAGGTTCGCGCTGTTCGGATCGGCGGGGTCCTCCTTGACGTTGATCCACTGGATCGCGTTGAGCGCGAACTTCAGGTTCTTGAGGGTCATCATTGTCCTTTCATCGCTCGGGTCACTTCAAGCCAGCGGTGGCAACACCCTGGATGAAGTACTTCTGGAGGAACAAGAAGAGAATCAGCACCGGCAGGAGCACGACGACGGCACCGGCCAGCAGGAGCCCGAAAGCGATCGTGTTCGACGCCTGAGAGGCAACCGCCAGCCCGACAGGCGCCGTGTAGGTGCTTTGCGACTGTGCGACCACGAGCGGCCAGAGGAAGTTGTTCCACGAGGCGAGGAACGACAAGATCCCCACGGTCGCCAGGCCCGGGCCGGACAGCGGAAGAAAGATGCGGAAGAACAACCGCGTCTCCCCGGCACCGTCGATGCGGGCCGCTTCGAGCAATTCGAACGGTACCGAATGCGCGAACTGCCGCATGATGAACACGCACAGAGGCATGACGAGGATCGGCAGCGCGATCGCGACGAGCGTGTCAGCCAGACCGAGTTGAACGACCATGATGAATTGCGGCACGAACAGCGCGACGTACGGCACGATCATCGACATGATGACCAGGGGGAACACGAATCTCCGGCCCGGAAAACGGAGTTTGGCCAGAGCGTAGCCGGCCATCGAGCTGAACAGCAGGTTCGCCAGGACCGCCATCGTCGACACGATCGCACTGTTGACCATGTAGCTGCCGAAGCCGCGGTCGGTGAACAGGTCGATGTAGTTGTTGACCTGGAACGCTGCGGGGAACCAGGCTCCCGGGTCGGAGAGGAACTCGGCCTGGGTCTTGAACGAGCCGAAGAAGACCCAGACGAACGGCAGCAGCATGACGATGACGATGATCGACAGCACTGCATACAGGGCTGCCCGACGGACGGGCGATGAGTGCTTCAATGCTTCGGCCTCAGCAATCTGAACTGCATGATCGCGACGATCGCGACGAAGACGAGGAGGATGACGGAGGCGGCCATCGACGAGGAGACGTTCCCGAAGGCGAACTGGTCATAGACCCACAGCGCGGTCGACTCGGTCGCGCTGAGCGGACCGCCGCGAGTGAGCAGGTAGGGCTCCTCGAAGATGTTCAAGAACGACACCGTCATGAGTACGCTCACCAGCAGCGTCGTCGGCCGCAGCAGCGGCAGAGTGATGGACCAAAGCGTGCGGATGCGGCCAGAGCCGTCGGTCGCGGCGGCTTCGTAGACCTCTTCGGGCACGGCCTGCAGCCCCGCCAGGAACAGCACCATGCACGTCCCGACGTTGCGCCAGATCCCCATCATGACGACCGTGGTGAACGCCCAACCCGGGTCGCCCAGCCAGTTCGGACCCGCCAGGCCGAGGTCTTCCAGGGTGGCGTTGACGGGGCCGGTCAGAGAGAACGCGTACTGCCAGATCACCGCAGCAGCGACGATGTTCGTGATCACCGGTACGTACACCGCAGCACGGAAGAACGTGCGCAGTCGGCGGATTCCGCGATCGAGCATGAGGGCGAGTGCGAGTCCGCAGACGATGCTGAGGGGGACGCAGAGCAGGACGAAGCCGATCGTGTTGCCGATCGCGCGATGGAAACTCGGGTTCGACAGCACCGTGGCGAACGTGTCGAATCCAACGAAATCGACGGCGAACGGGTTTCGGATGTCCCGCGAGGTCATGTCGGTGAAGCTCGTGCTGAGCGCGAAGACCGCGGGGATCGCGATGAACAGCAAGAAGATCGTCAGAAATGGGAGCAGGAACGCCCAGCCGGCGACGGCCTCAGCGCGCGAGGCCTGCCGGCCTCGGGCGGCTGGTGGCTTCCCGCCGAGGGAACGCCGAACGGGCGTCCCCTCGGCGGTGGGGGTGGTGAGGGAGGCCACGGTCGTTCCGTCAGCGTCCCACGCCGATGGCTTCGGCCTGCTGCTGGGCCGCATCCAGGGCTTCCTGCGCGGAGGCGGTGCCGCGGGCGACCCGCTCGATCTGCTCACCGATGATCTGGCCCACCTCACCCCACGTCGCCACGTTCGGGGTGGTGACGCCATAGTCCAGACCCTCACGCACGGCGGCAAGGACCGGCCCTTCCTGGAGGGCGGGATCGTCCCACGCGGCCTCGACCGCGGGCATGTTCCCGAACACTTTGAACCACATCACCTGGGATTCGGGTTCAGACATGAACCGCACGAATTTCCATGCGGCGTCCTTGTTCTTGCCTTCGGAAGGCACGAACCAGCTTCCGCCGCCGAGGGCGACCGCCTTGCCACCGCCGGGGCCGGCCGGCGCCGTGGTGAAGGTCACGTTCTCTTCCGTCCACGCCGCATCCTCGGCGTCGGTGATCCACTGGTAGAACCAGGGCCCGCCGTCGGGGATCCCGGACACCGTGCCCTGCGTGAACCAGGGGACGGTGTCGAGGAACCCGGGACCATCGGCGGAGGCGTAGCCATTCTGAATCAGGCTCGCCCAGAACTCGAGCGCGGCGACGTTCTCGGGGGAGTTGATGGTCCACTCGGACAGGTCGTCAGAGACCATCCCACCGCCGTTCGCGCGCGCGTACACCTCGAGCTGCCAGGCCGTATAGATGTCGTAGCTGACCGTGAGTGCGAGCGGGGTCGCGACGCCAGAGTCCTGCATCTTCTTGGCATACGCTTCCAGGCTGTCCCAGTCTGTGGGGATCTGCGCCCCGGCGGACTGGGCCAAGTCGGTGCGGTAGAGCGCGCCCCGCGTGTACGAATACCACGGCACACCGTACTGAGTGCCGTCGACGATCGAGACGTTCCACATGCTCTCGAAGAAGTCCGCGGAGTCCACCAGCCCGTCGGGCACGGGGTCGAACCCGCCCGTATTGAGCAGACCCGGCTGGCTTTCGGTGAAGATGTACACCAGGTCAGGAACGGTGCCGGCCGCGACGGCTGCGGTCATCTTCGACGCGAACTCCTCCGCGGGAACCTCTGTCATGTTGATGGTGACGTCGGGGTTGGATGCGGCGAACTCCGTGAACATCTCCGGAAGCTTGGCACCGTCGGCACCCTGGGTCCACAGTTCGACGGTCCCCGTCGCCGGGGACGCATCGACGGAGGTGGAGCCGCTGGGCACGGTGTCAGCGCCCGTCTCCGCTCGGCCGCATCCGGTCAGAATCAGCGCCGCTGAGGTCAGCGTCGCCGCGCCGAGCAGAAGTGCCCGGCTCCGTTTCGTTATCGAGCCACGCATGGCTTTCAACTCCTTTGTTGTGTGGTGGTGGGAAGGGATGGAGTCCGTGAGCGCTACTGCGCGCGAGCGGCGGCAGCACGGCCGGTGCGCACCGCCAGCGCCGCTCCGGTGAGGGTCGAGTTGCAGGTCAGTGCGGTGGGCACGACGCCGTTTCCTGCGACGTAGAGGTTGCCGAACCCCCAGACCTTGCCGGTGCTGTCGCAGACACTGGCGCCGTCGTCGACCCGACCGGCCCGGACCGTGCCGGTGTAGTGCAAAGAGGCGCCGGCGGGAAGGGTGTCCGAGTCTCCGGGGGTGAAGTCGCCGACGCTGGACCCTGCCTGCAGCTGTGTGGCACGGGCGATCTCGATCTTCTCGAGATCGAGATCCGAATACGAGAAGTGCACGGTCATGTGCGGCATTCCCAGGGCGTCGGTCATGGTGTCGGAGAACTCGATTCTGTTCTCGGGGCGGATCTCGGTCGGCGAGTACCAGCCCATTCCGATGCAGAAGCCCTCTTCCGTGACTCGTTCCATGAGCTGGCCATGGGTCTGACGTTCCGGAGTCGAGGGGCTCCAGTACGCGCCGGTGAACGGCTCGTCGGCGGGCGCTTGCGGTACGTCGGCGGGGCTGAGCCCGAATCGGGCGACATCGACGACCGCGTTGCCGTCGATGGACGCGTGCTCGTTCAATCGCAACCCCAGGGCGTCCGGGCGGATACCGGAAGCCCAGAGCAACTGCGGCGTGCGCAACGTGTCGCCGGCGACGACGACTGTGCGGGCGCCGATCTCGTGCTCGGCGCCGTCGGCGAGGCTGCGCACAGCCAGGCCCGTGACGGTGCCGCCTCGATGGAGGAGGCGGGTGACCATTGTGCCCGCGCGGAGGGTGATGTGAGGGAGCGAACCGTCGAACACGAACGGGGCGATGTCACGCGGACCGGTGCGCATGAACGGCCCGCCGCCGGGGCGGGCAACGCCGGCCATCGGCATCAGTTGGGCCTGTCGATCGCGCTGATCGGCAGGCGCGGCCTGCCGCAGCGCCGCGATGACGGGTTCGGTGAATGCGCTCGTTTCGAAGGGCTGCGGATTGACGCGCAACAGGCGGCGCGCGATAGACAGCAGGTCACTCCACTCGGCGTCGGCGGCGACGTCGGGGACCTCAGTGGCGAAGGGCCAGGGGCAGGCCGCCGTCCAGTGCACGCCCATGCCCCCGACGTTCCACCCGAACGATGCACCCGGGAACTGCGCGAAATTGTGACCAAGGAACGCGGCCGGGAACACGCCGGTAGCGTCGGGGCTCCATGAATCCCCGTCGACCTCGGTCATCGAGACCGCTCCGGCCACGTACTCGATCTGTCGGGCGCGTCGCATCAGTAGGTCATATGCCTCGCGCAGGGTGTCTTCGGAGGCCTCGACGAGGTGTTCTCCGCCCTGGCCACTGATCGGGCCACCGGCTTCGAGGACGAGGATCGACGCCCCCGGTGCTGCCGTGCGGGCCTGGTGGGCGACGATTGCACCGTTGATTCCGCTGCCCACGATGACGAGGTCGAACGTTTCGGTCACGATGTCTCCTTCGTTGATGCGAAGCCCGGTGTCGTGTCGACCCATGCGCCGGAGCGGGCGGAGGTGAGGACGGATTCGGTGAGCTCGACGGCACGGAGGCCATCACGAAAGGTGGGCAGTCCGTTGGGTGTGTGTCCAGCGATGGCCGAGTAGACATCGGAGACGAAAGCGGTGAAGGCGTCCTGGTACCCGGTGGGGTGCCCAGCGGGAATGCTCTGCAATCGTGCGGAATCGGGGGCGTCGACGGAGGGATCGCGCAGAATCAGCTGCGACGCGGTGCGGGCGCCGATCCACAGCTGCTCCGGATGCTCCTGATCGAACCGCACACTCTGGCGGCTGCCGTGCACCTCGAGTGTGACGGCGTTCTTGCGTCCCGCGGCCATCTGCGAGATCAGCAGTGTGCCCACAGCTCCCGATTCCAGTTCGACCAGGAGCGCCACGATGTCTTCGTTGACCACGTGGCGCCTTGCCCGTTGTTCGAATACACGCCGGGTGCGCGCACTCAGTCGGATGATTCTCTCGCCGGTAACGAACTCCACGAGGTCGCACAGGTGCGATCCGATATCGGCGAACGCACGCGAAGGACCGCCGTCTTCGGAGCCGGCGCGCCAGTCGTCGTCGGAGGACTCCAACATCCAGTCCTGCAGGTATCCGCAGTCCAGCGAGAGCAGGGCGCCGATGTCGCCTCGAGCGATCCGGGCGCGCGCTTCGCGAACCATCGGGTGGTAGCGGTAGACGAAGGGCACCGCGCCGATCCGGCCGGCCGCGTCGGCCGCGCTGACGAGTTCGGTCGCCTCGGACACACTGGTCGCGATGGGCTTCTCGCACACCACATGTTTGCCCGCCGCCAGCGCGGCGGTGGCCAGGGCGGCATGAGACGAGTTCGGGGTGCACACGTGTACGACATCGATCTCAGGATCTTCGGTCAGTTCCGTCGCGTTGCCTGCGGGTCGTTCGAATCCGAGTCCGGCTGCGGCGAGTGAAGACCGTTCGGGGGTGGAGGTGGCGATGGCGACCGTGCGGGCCAGAGAAGCGCGAATCGCGCGGCTGTGGACGACGCCCATGAAGCCTCCCCCGATGACGCCGGCGCGTAGGGGGGCAGGGGCCTGCGATGTGACGTCCGTTGTCATAGGCACATTAAACCACGATCGACATACTTACAACAAATATGAGCAGAAGATCGTTCGCCAGCGTTTGATAGCGACGGGCTTGGTCAAGAAGCCGTGTGGTTGACTAACGGTTATGACGGAGGTGACGCGGGCCGCGGGTCTTTCGGCGCCCGGAGCCGGCGAGATCTTCCAGATCCTCCGCGCCGGCCGCGCCTTCACCAAGGCGGAACTGGTCGCCGCGACCGGGTTGGCGCGCTCCACAGTGTCGCTCCGCGTTGATGCGCTCCTGTCGAGTGGGCTTGCGATGCCCGCCGGTGAGGGGGCTTCCACGGGTGGACGGCCTCCCGCTCGCATCGCGTTTAACCCTCGGGCCGGGTTCATCCTCGCGCTCGACCTTGGCGCGACTCATGTCACGGTTGGGCTGGCAGATCTGTCGGGCACGGTGCTCGCCGCCGATGCGCATCCACTTGATATCGGGCGCGGGCCAGAACCCGTTCTGGACGAGGTCATGGACCGCGCCGACACGCTGCTGGCAGGCGCGCCGCAGTCCGCCGCCTCACTCGTCGGGGTAGGGATCGGCGTGCCCGGTCCCGTCGATCAGACACGAGGCTGCGTGACGAACCCACCGATCATGCCTGGATGGGACGGCTTCGATATTCCTCGTTACGTCCGGGATCGGTACGGGGTACGGGTGTTCGTCGATAACGACGTCAACATCCTCGCCCTCGGTGAACACACGCGCAGCTGGCCTGGAGTATCCGACCTCATCTACGTCAAGGTCGCGACGGGAATCGGAGCGGGAATCGTCGCTGGCGGCGTCCTTCAGCGCGGCGCGCGCGGCTCGGCCGGGGACATCGGGCATCTGAGTGTGCCGGAGACGGCCGGGGTCACCCGCCCTGCCGACGGGGGTGACTTGGAGAGCATCGCGAACGGGGCATCCATCGCGCGCACGTTGCGTGAACAAGGGCTCGACGCGGTGAGCAGCGGCGATGTGGTCGACCTCGTGCGGGCGGGAGATCGTCGGGCCATCGCTGCCACGAGGGAAGCCGGCCGTGCGGTCGGCGCCGTGCTGGCCATGGTCGTCAACGTACTCAATCCTTCGGTGCTCGTCATCGGCGGGCGGATCGGTCGTGCGGGGGAGCATTTGTTGGCCGGAGTCCGTGAAGTGGTCTATCAGAAGTCGCTTCCGTTGGCGACGCAACACCTCGATATCGTGCAGACAAAGGGCGGAAGTACCGCGGGCGCGCACGGAGCGGCGATCCTTGTCGCCCAGCACATCCTCGACCCGCACCATATCGGCGCTTTTCACACGCTTCGGCGAGGTGAGCGGGCGGCGCAGCTGGGCTGACATCGCCGGATACGGGCTGAGAGGTCCGGTCGGCCTCGCTATTGAGAACATATCTCAATAAGCTGGTGGCCCATCCGAGAATCTCCAGGAGTCACCCATGCCTGACACACAGCAGCTCGCCCGATTCGAAACCGGGCGGGGGTTCCTCGCCGCTCTCGATCAGAGCGGGGGCAGCACGCCAAAGGCGTTGCGCGCGTACGGTGTCGACGACTCGCAGTACTCGTCGGAAGCGGAGATGTTCGACGTGATCCAGGAGGCTCGGGCGCGGATCATGAGGAGCCCCGCATTCACCAGCGATCGGATACTCGGGGCGATCCTGTTCGAGGGCACGCTCGATCGCGAGATCGACGGCCGTAGTGTGACGGAATTCCTGTGGTCGGCGAAAGGGATCCTGCCGTTCCTGAAGATCGACAAGGGTCTCCAGGACGAGGAGGACGCCGTCCAACTCATGAAAGCGATCCCCGAGCTGGATGACACGCTCGCTCGAGCAGCAGCCCGCGGCGTGTTCGGCACCAAAGCGCGCTCGGTGATCCATGGGGCCGACCCGGCCGGGATCGCTCGGGTCGTCGAGCAGCAGTTCGCCGTCGGCCGGCGCGTCCTGGCTGCAGGACTCTTACCGATCCTTGAACCGGAGGTCAGCATCGGCGCACCTGACAAAGCCGAGGCGGAGGCGCTGCTGAAAGCCGCGTTGTTTGAGGGACTCAGCGCAATCGGTGACCGCAAGGTCGGCATCAAAGTCACGATCCCGTCGGTCGACGGCTTCTACGGTGACCTCATCGCACACCCGAACGTCGCGCGAGTCGTGGCGTTGTCGGGCGGGTACGAACGCGCCGACGCGAACGAGCGGCTCGCGCGCAACCCCGGACTCATCGCGAGTTTCAGCCGTGCGCTCCTGGACGGGTTGACCGCCCAGCAGAGCGACGAGGACTTCGACCGCACTCTAGACGCGTCGATCGATGCGATCTACCGGGCGTCGATCACATAGCGGAGGACAAGATGGCAACGGAGGACGGCTGGGTCTCGGCGGAGCAGTATCGCGGCATTCGCGTCGGTCTGCGCATCGTCGAGGCGTGGGCCGACGCAAGAGACGAGCCGGAAGAGAAGTTGCGGGTCGCACTGCAGCGAGAAACGGATCTTCCCGACATCGTGATCGGGTTGGCGACGGTCGCGAGACTCCTCGCCATCGACCTTGCTGCGGCGACCGGTCGCAGCGAACTCGCCGTCGTCGAGCATCTCGGGGCGAAAGTCGAGCAACTGCAGCATCCCGTTGCCGGCACGCCGCGATGACCCGGGTACCCGTCGTCGTCTTGAGCGGCTATTTGGGGGCAGGCAAGACGAGCCTGCTCAACCATTTGCTGCGAACGCCCGCGGCGCGGATCGGCGTGATCGTCAACGACTTCGGCGATGTGAACGTCGACGCTGGGCTGGTCAGCGGGCAGATCGACGATGTCGCGGGCATCGCCGGCGGGTGTCTGTGCTGTTTGGAGGACGCCGGCGGACTCGACGACGCGCTGCAGCGGTTGTCGCACGAGCGGTTGCGCCTTGATGCGATCCTCATCGAGGCCAGTGGGGTGGCCGATCCGATCGTACTCGCCCGCCTCATCCGGTTCAGCGGTGTTGAGCGCATTCGGCCGGGAGGGATCATCGAGGTGATCGACGCAGTGCAGCACTTCGAGACAGTCGATTGCTGGCCGCAGCCGCCCGCTCGCTATGCCGTGGCCACACTGGCGGTCATCAACAAGGCGGATCTACTCCCCGAGACAGAACGTGAATCGATGCTGCGGCGGATCACGGCGCGCGTGCGGGAGCGCAATCCGGACGTGTCCGTGGTCACGGCCCGCTTTGGTGCCGTGGACCCCGCGCTGGTGTTCGATGTGGCCGGACACCCGGACCCGGTCGACGAGCTGCCCATCGCGCAGTTGCTCCGTGACGAACCCGACACGCGGGGCGCGCACCACCACGAGCACGCGCACGCGGCCTCGGTGGTGTTGCGGCAGCCGGTTGCGCCCGGCGCCCTGATCGATCTGCTTGAGCAACCGCCCACCGGTACGTATCGACTCAAGGGTCGGGTTCGGGTGAGGGGCGCCCGCGAGGAGCGGGGCTTCGTGGTCAGCCTGGTCGGTCGGATGATCCACGTTGCGCCGCTGCCCGCGCCGCCGCATGTCGGTGAACTGGTCACGATCGGCGCGCAGTTGGATACCGTGACAGCGCGGGCCAGGCTGGATGCGGTGGTCGGTGCTCAGGCCACGCAACCCGACGCACCGGGCCTTCGACGGCTGCACCGATACCGTCGCCTCAGCGACTGAGGCGTGAGGCCGCGCCCGCACCGCTGGTGAGCGTCGGGAACCGCTCGGTGAGCGAGAGCTGCGCGAAGTCTTCCAGCCGCGCGACGCTGTCGCAAAGGTCGTGCAGCGGGGTCTCGGCATCGCCGCCGATCCGGATGCCCCAGCATCCCACCCGCGCGCGTTCCGCCGCCACCCGCAGCGCGGTCGCCAGTGCAGGCGTGTCGAACACCCCCTCGCCGTCGCTGACGATGAGCGCGCGCCCTCCCGCGGTCGCAGGCAGCGACAGCAGGCGAATCAGCTCGGTGACCGGCGTCTCCAGCGAGGTCCCGCCACCGTAGTAGTGCGAGAGGATGTCGATGAGCGCTCGTCGCGCACCATGCCGGTCTGTCGCCGGCACGGTGCGGGTCCAGGCCTGGCCGGTGCCGCCGAACCCGATGTAGATGAGGTCGGCGCCGTCGGCGTGGGCCACCTCCGTGCATGCCAGCACGGTCGCCATCGACCACGTGCGCCTGGTGTGCTGCCCATCGAGCAGCAGTTGCATCGATCCCGACTCGTCGACCGCGATGATCAGCGGTGCTGCCGGAGTCCTCTTCCTTTCGCGGGCTCGCAGTCCGCCGCGGTTCCAGGCATCCCAGAGGAGGGCTTCGCTGCTGGGGTCGGCCAGCGCCGACCAGACGTCCGCCTCGACGCGTGCAAGGTCGCGGGTGCGGTCCTTCTCGACCCGCGCTCGACGATCCGGGGTGGTCAAGCCATTGTGCGCGGCCAGTCCGTGACGACAGGTCGCGACCAGGCGCCGCAACCCGTCCACTCCGTCCGCGTCGATGAGTGCGGCGAACAGCTCCTCGCGTCCGTGGCTTCGTTTCGTCGCGGTGGTGGCCGCGTCGTCGGGGGCGGGACGGTCCTGCCCTTCGCCGAGGCAGAACGACGAGAACGCACCTTCGGCAGCACCCTCGGCGTCGCTGTCGTCGGGGGCACGGACGGCTTCGCGTTCGGGGACATCGGCGAACAGGGGCAGCACAGACGCGGCGACCGCGGGTGTCCATTGCCTGCAGGCGTGCTCGTCACCGACCGTGAGTGAGCGCAGAGCACGGGTACGACGATCCTCGATGAATCGCTCCAGCACGCGCGAGCGGCGCGGTGCGTGCTCGCGGCCGTACGGGTCGATGCGCGGCCCGGCCAGCAGCAGCAAAGCGAAAACGTCGCGTGCAACTGCGGCAACCTCAGCCGCCTCGAGCCCGACCAGGCCCGCGACGGCTTGTGCGAGGTCGGCGCCGTGCTGCTCCCAGAGCTCGTCTGCGAGCCAGTCCTCCTCCAGGAGCGAGATGGCGGCGTCGGTCACCGCGGCCCGTCGCCCGCGACCAGTTGCGTGATGGCGAGGGCGGCTGCGGCCAGCGCCTCGGCAGCGTCCTCGTGCGACTCGACGATGTCGGCGTCGGCGTCGCGCAGATCTGCAGCGGCCTCGGCGAGGGCGCGGTGCTTACGACGGGCTTCACGCGCCCAGGTCTCGCGCGTGGGCCCATCCTCGCCGCTCCGCGCCCGACACACGTCCGTCAGCAGGCGCGCTCGGTCGACCAGATCGAGTCGGGCCGCAAGGGTCGGGTCGCTGGCGAGCGCAATCCGCCGCACCGCCACGCCACGACGTTCTGGATCGTCCCACAGTGTGAAGCGCAGCGCCGTCAGGTCCATGCGTGCCGCACGATCCCGACCCCGCAACCAGGCATGCGCACGCACCACGCGCAGTGACGTGCGCCAGCGGCGATCAGAGAAGACCATCCCGTCGTCTCGCAGCTGTTCTCGAAGATCGAGGATCCGCTCCCGGAGGTCGTCGTCGACGCCGACGCATCGGACAGCCGCCTGGTCCCGTTCGAGTTCGGCGAGGGTGAGGCGGCGTGAGGACACCGCCGGTGCGTCAGCTGAATCGTGCTGTGCGAGCAGCGTTGCGGCATCCGCGCGCCGCAGATAGTCCACCGGGACCCGCACCAGCAGCCGATCCCACAGTGCGCGAGCGTCGTCGGAGCCGTCTTGGCCCGGAATGTCGTTGCCTGCGGTGAACGCGGTGCGAAGCGGAATGGGGTGGATGCTGCGACCCCCGTCCACTTCGTGGCGTATGCGATCGCTGAGGGCGGCGAGCAGGTCGTGCCCGAGTTCGGGTGCGATGTGCCCGATCTCGTCGAGAAAGGTCCATTCGCAGTCCAGCAGGTACCCCTCGATCGTCCGGCGATAGGCGCCGTGATCGCGCAGCCGTGGGATGTCGAGGGGGCCGAGAACAGCGGCGTCCGACCTCGTTCGCGACAGGCTCTGCTCGAACAGACGCCCCTCCAACGATGCGGCGAAGGCGCGGACCAGCGTGGTCTTCCCGGTGCCGGGAGGACCCAGCAGGAAGATGTGCTCACCGGCGAGCACGGCGAGTTGCATCGCGAGGATCTGTTCGGCGCGCCCGGGAAAGGCGTCGCCAAGGTCGCGCGCTTGGGTGTCCCAGAACCCCGGTGCCGCGGCATTCGTTTCCCGCGGTGCGGCCAGTGTCGCTGTCGCGCTCATCGGGCGTGCCCCGCGGGCACGTGGGGGTGGGAGTGCGCGTGTCGGCTCCGGGCGTGTCCGCTGTGTGAGGGCGTTCCCACCGACTGAGGCGCGCCGGGGCGACGAACATGGAATCCGATCCCGCCCCGCGTCCAGCCGGCGAACGGGTCCTGCCAACGGGACCAGCCTTCCGGCCCGAGCGCGAGCTCCTCGTCGGTGAGCACGGCGCGTTCCAGACGTCGGTTGACATCATCGGGGTCGAGCCCGACGCCGATGAAGACCAACTCCTGCGCCGGAGCGTCGTCGAACTGGCTCCAGCGGGCGATCGGCTCGAACCTCGCGTTCACGCCCGCTTGCGACCACAGCCCCACCACTCCCGGCGCGCTGGCGAGCCAGAAGAAGCCCTTCGCGCGGTGCAGCCCGGGCCACGGTGTGCCGATGGCCTGGGCGAGCCGGATCGGATGGAACGGGCGGGGCGAGCGGAAGACAGTGGATCCGATGCCGTACTCGAGTGTCTCGGGCGTGTGGGTCTGCCCGTCCAACTCTTGCTGCCAGCCCGGATCCTGTTCGGCCAGGGCGTGGTCGAACAGACCGGTGTCGAGGACCTCCCCCAGCTCGACGTGCCCGAAGGTGGTCGTGAGCTGGCGCGCGCGCGGATTCAGTTTGCGCAGGAATGCGCACAACGCATCGAGGTCTGCACTGTCGACCAGATCGGCCTTGTTCACGACGATCACGTCGGCGAACTCGACCTGGTCGATCAACAGGTCGGCGATGCTGCGATTGTCGACTTCGTTCACGCCGATGCCGGCCTGGGCGAGTGTCTTGGCGCTGTCGAGCGTGTCGAGAAAGCTCGCGGCGTCCACCATGCTCACCATGGTGTCGAGTGTCGCCAACCGAGAGAGCGTGCGCCCGGCCTCGAGGTCGAGGTCGAAGGTCGCGGCGACCGGCATCGGTTCGGAGATGCCGGTCGATTCGATGAGGATCGTGTCGAAGCGCCCTTCACGGGCGAGTTCGGCGACCGACACCAGCAGGTCTTCGCGCAGGGTGCAGCAGATGCATCCGTTGCTCATCTCGACCAGCTTTTCGGGAACGCGCGCAAGCTGAAGTGGCCCGTCCACGAGACGGGAGTCGA